>NZ_JADYXO010000005.1:0-214055 GCF_015864295.1 Pseudoalteromonas sp. NZS127_1
GCCAGCAAGCTACGCGATTTAACCACGGCGTCAAATTTTACCGGTAGGCGTGAAGCTTGCTCACGCGAAAAGCGCAGTTTTTAATATTTATTACTAATAGCTTACCTACTTATGGCTTCTCTAAAGCGCAGCGCCCTCTTAACCTCTTTGTGAATAAATAACTTATAAATCTATTTTTTGTAGGTATAACTTATTAAATGCGTTCACCGCCTGCTTTATAGCAAAACACTACATACAAAAATGCGCTCGAATTTAACGGATAGTCTATCACCTGCGAATGATAGCTTACTCCTATATATCCCCACTAATATATCGCTTTTTTCTTCCTTACTTAGGCGTTTATTGCTAACCTCGCGTTAACGTTTTTACTTAAACAAATTTTTGCTAACGGAATAATTATGCTCAAAAAAATATCACTGTTTATCGGGATGGCAATCAGTGCAAATGCTGTTGCTAAAGGTGGCGTGTCACCTTATTTACCTTTAAATCAAGCCCCTGAACTTGAGCACCAAGTACAACGACTTTTAGCTGTAAGTAAAAACACACATATTATGAGCAAGCCCTATAAAGCGCACGATATTTATAGAGTACTGCAAACAGTAAGGCATACTTACCCAGAACTATATCAAACACTTTCGTACCAACTTAGCCCTTACATTCAAAGCGACGCGGGTACATTTGCAAAAGTAACACTTGCTGCAGGCACAAAAGATAAAACACTACCTAACCAACGCGGCCAAACCACTAAAACCAACTTAATTGTTGAAGGCGGCGCTTACGCTAACTTCGGGCGTTATTTTGGTGTAAGTGTTGCTGGTATTGCCAACGAAGACGAAATATTACCTACACAAAGTTTTTTTTATCTTGGTAATAAATACGCGCAGTTAGATGTAGGTTACCGCGAACATTGGTACTCACCTTTTAACGACAGTGCCATGCTATTAAGCACTCAAGCTAAAACAACGCCTTCTATAACGCTTAGTAATGTAGAGCCAATAACCAGCTTTAATATTCGTTACGATATGTTTATAAGTAAAATGACAGAGCAAAGCGGAATTTTAAAAGAAGGTAAGCAAACAGGTGTGGCAAGAGTTTATGAACCAGGTAAGCCATATTTATTTGGCTTACATACTAGTTTTGCAGCAACCGATAATTTAACAATAGGCTTAAGCCGCTTAATGCAGTTTGGTGGCGGTCCGCGAAGCGTTACAATTAAAGATTTTACAGAAGGTTTTTTTAGCCCTGGCAGTAAGGATAACGTAGGAAGAGAAGATGCTGATGAGCTTGGAGAAAACTTTGAGCTTGGGGATCAATTAGGCTCAATTACTTTTGCCTACAACAATAGTATTTATGCGCTACCGTTCGAGTTTTATGGTGAAGTTGCACTTGAAGATACATTAGGTGGCTCTCGCAATAATGCATATAGCTTTGGTGTTTACTTACCGTTTATTGCTAACAACCACAGCTTACGGTTTGAACACAGTAATTGGCAAAAACTTTGGTATGCCAATGGTATTTATTTAGATGGCAACCGTAATTCAGGTAATGTAATTGGCCACTGGGCAGGTGATGAACACGACTACACCGACTACACTCCGGCTAAATCGATGAGCGTAAACTGGCATTGGCAATTAAGTAAAATAGAAAGCTTAAATACTACTATTCGTATGCTTGAAAATAAAAACGAAGGCTATAAAACAAGTTACGAACTGCAAACAGCGTATACACGCAAGTTGAGTAAACCAATAATGGGTGCTAAAAGTTGGGGAGCTGAGCTGTATCAAGGAAAGGATGTGTACGGGGAAACATTTGCTAGGTTAGGTGTATTTGCTAATTTTTAGTTAAAAAATACAAAAATCGGTGTTGTGCTAGCAATCCCGATTATTTTACGTTTATTACAAACCTGTAAGTATAGATATTGCTGATTTAATAAAATTCAACATTTACTAAATCACTCCTAATATCGTTTTTATGGTAAATAAAGCCAAGAGTTACTTACACTAGATCAATTTTTAATACCTAAATACTTGCCTTAAACCAAAGTAAGTTATCCCTATATTATAATTGGAAAACAGTTTGAAAATACAATCTTTACAAGTTCTTAGAGCCCTTGCCGCATGGCTAGTTGTGTACCATCATTACATGCAGATATTTCATAGTTTTAATTCAACTAGCTCAATCGGAGAGTTTTTTAGTAGTCGAGGAGGGTTTGGAGTTGACCTTTTTTTTGTACTTAGTGGTTTTATGATGTATTTAGCTGCATCAAGACCCTCAACAGATGGATGGTCATTTTTTATAAAAAGATTATTCCGTGTATTTCCTACGTATTGGTTTTTTACTGTCATCATTATTATTGCTGTTGCGTTAATTCCTAACGCCTTTATTTACAACCAATATACTGCTTATACATTGATTCAATCATTATTATTTATACCCCATGAAAATGTATCCGGACTGGGGGTTTACCCTGTTTTAACCGTTGGCTGGACACTTAATTATGAAGTTTTGTTCTACTCTATACTGGCTGTTTGTCTAGCTGTATTTAAAAGAAAAGGGATTTATATCTGCTGTGCGCTTATACTTTTGTTTCCTGTCGTATTTTATAGCTTTGATAATGTAACTATGTCTGTAATAAAAAGTCCAAAAATGTGGCAGTTTGTTTTTGGCATGGCTATTGGTTACATATTTTTAAAATATAAGATCATCGAAATACAGCTTTTTAAAACGGGGTTGATTTCATTAATAGCGGGAGGAATTGTACTTAGTGGCATTGTGGGATATGGGCTTATACATACAACAATATCTGCGAGTTTAATAGTAATTGGTTTTATATTGATTAATAACTTATTTAATGAAAAAAATTTACTGACGCAATTTTTAATAAAGCTTGGTGACTACTCTTATTCTACTTATTTAGCCCACATTTTAGTGCTTGGCGTATTATTCAACTTCTTTGGTAGTAATCCATCTCCTTTAAAAGAAGTTTTTGTTATTATTTCACTATCATTAACAACATATATTATTTCACATTATTCGTATAAATATATTGAAAACTCTAGCTTTATAAATACGTTAAAAGTAAAAATAATAAAAAAGTAAAACAACTTAAAAATGCGGCGCCAATACTTAAATAGCTTACAGCGCCGCTAATTACTAATACCTTTTATATATTAATTGTTTGCTCTACTTTACCTTTATATACTGATCAAAGGCTTTATTTAGCTTTTCATTTAGTACTGAAAGCTCAACTATTGCTTTTAAACAACCCACCTTATCGTCACAATTGTGCGAGGTGCCACTCATATGAAACGCTTCAACCATTTGTTGCGTCATTACTGCACCAGTAGCATTAGGTGATGTAATTGGCCACTAAGCAGATGATAAGCACGACTAAAAGCAACTAATCGATGAGCGTAAACTAGCATTGGCAATTAAGTAAAATAGAAAGCTTAAATACTACTATTCGTATGCTTAAAAATAAAAACGAAGGCTATAAAACAAGCTGCAAACTGCGTATACACGTAAGTTGAGTAAACCAATAATGGGCGCTAAAAGTTGGGGAGCTGAGCTGTATCAAGGAAAGAATGTATACGGAGAAACGTTTGCTAGGTTAGGTGTATTTGCTAATTTTTAATACTCTATAAAGCATAGAGAGCGAGGTATAAAACCTCACCTACAATACACACCCTGTAGGTGCGAATTTACTTCGCGCTTATCTAACTTAACTTTACCAAAAGCGACGTATAAAACCTCACCTAGGGGATATTAATTAACTATGTTATTAATTTTTACCATTAACAAAGGTATTTATATACTGAGTAAAATCTTTACCTAGCTTTTCATCGCGCATTGAGTATTCAACAATTGCTTTTAAATAACCTAACTTATCGCCACAATCGTGCGAAGCACCACTCATATGAAATGCTTCAACCGTTTCTTGTGTCATTAACGCATCAATAGCATCGGTTAATTGAATTTCGTCACCTGCGCCTACAGGCGTTTTAGCAAGTAATGGCCAAATGTTTTTACTAAGTACATAACGACCAACAACCGCAAGGTTTGAAGGAGCTAAATCGGTAGCAGGCTTTTCAACCATTGTTTTAATTGCTGCGCTCATACCTGGGGCAAGTTGCACACCGTTAATATCGGCAATACCGTATTTACTTACATCCTCCTGAGCTACAGGCTCAAGCATAATCTGGCTTGCTTGTGTTTCGCTAAAGCGCCTAATCATCGCAGCTAAGTTTTCAGTTTTTTGATCTGCTGTATATGCATCAAGTATTACATCTGGAAGTAACACTACAAAATCGTTATTACCTACAATAGGTTTGGCGCATAAGATTGCATGGCCTAAACCTTTAGCCTCACCTTGGCGTACACTCATAACTGTTACGTCTTGCGGGCAAATTGATCGGACTTCATCAAGCAGCGCACGTTTTACTCGTTTTTCAAGTGTGGCTTCTAGCTCGTAACTTGTATCAAAGTGATTTTCAATTGCATTTTTAGAACTATGCGTTACTAAAACAATATCTTTAATGCCAGCAGCAACACATTCACTAACAATATATTGAATAAGTGGCTTGTCTACAATTGGCAGCATTTCTTTAGGAATAGCTTTGGTCATTGGCAACATACGTGTACCAAGGCCTGCAACAGGAATAACAGCTTTCATGGGTAGTCCTTTATTTGTAAATTAATAATTTTTAAAGTTAATAGGTTTAAAATAGGTGGATGGTAAATAAAAAGTAACTTTCAGTAAAATTTAGATCACCAATGGTTTAATGTGTTTAGATTAACTAATCTAAACACATTAAAAAACACTGCCTCAAATTGAAAACAGTGTTTTAAATGACTTACAAGTTGTAACTTTTATTTATAAAAGTCTTTATACCACTTAATAAGCTCACTAACGCCTTGCTTAACCCCAACCTGCGCTTTATAGCCCGTCGCATTAAATAAATCTGTAGTGTCAGCATAAGTTTTATAAACATCGCCAGCTTGCATTTCACGGAAGTTCTTTTTAGCTTCAGTGCCTAGTTCAGCTTCAATGGCTTCAATAAACTCCATTAGGTTTATTGGGCTACCGTGGCCAATATTATAAACCGCATACGGCGCAGAGCTAGAAGCTGGCGAACCTGTTTCAACTCTCCAATCAGGGTTTGCAGCAGGTATAACGTCAGCAGCACGAACAACACCTTCTACTATGTCATCAATGTAAGTAAAGTCACGCCACATATCGCCGTTGTTGTTTATATCAATAGTGTCGCCGGCAAGTATTTTTTTAGTAAAAATATACGGTGCCATATCTGGGCGACCCCATGGGCCATAAACGGTAAAAAAGCGTAAACCTGTTGTAGGTAAGCTATATAAATGAGAATAGCTATGCGCCATTAGCTCATTCGCTTTTTTAGTTGCAGCATAAAACGACACAGGGTGATCAACACTGTCTGTTGTTTCAAACGGTGTTTTTTCGTTTAAACCATATACAGAACTAGATGAAGCATAAACCAAATGCTTAACTTTATTATTACGACACCCTTCAAGTACGTTTAAATGCCCTACTAAATTAGAATCGGCATAAGCATCAGGGTTTTCTATTGAATACCTAACACCGGCTTGCGCTGCCAAATGTATTACTTTATCAAACTGCTGTGCTTTAAATAGCTCGCTCATTGCTGGGCGTTCACTTATATCAAGCTTAATAAATGTAAACGCTTCATGGCTTTCAAACTGCGCTAAACGAGCTAGTTTTAAATTTACATCGTAATAGTCGTTAAGGTTATCAATACCAACTACAACATGGCCAGCCGCTAACAATTTTTGGCATGTTGCCGCACCAATAAAACCAGCAGCACCCGTTACTAAATATTTCATAATTTCCTAATCTTTAAGCTGATAAAGTTGAAAGTTGAAAGTTGAAAGTTGAAAGTTGAAAGTTGAAGACTAAAAGCCTAATCCCAAGTTTCAATAGTTTTCATTAAGGCAGATATCATTTTTGATAACTGCCTAGACTCTTCTATCAAAGCCCGTACTTTTACCTCAATGCCTTTAACTTTTAAAGCTATGCTTATTTGCTAACGCGCCAGCAAGCAAGGCATCTACAACAATAACACCGCAATTATACAGCGGAGCCGTAGGCGTGAAGCTTGCTCACGCACAAAAAAACCTAAACGCGCCAGCAAGCAAGGCGCCTTACAACAATAACACCGCAATTATACAGCGGAGCCGTAGGCGTGAAGGTTGCTCACGCACAAAAAACCTAAACGCGCCAGCAAGCAAGGCGCCTACAACAATAACATCGCAATTATACAGCAGAGTCGTAGGCGTGAAGCTTGCTCACGCGCAAAAAACACTAATTTCAACTATAAGCCTTTCACCTAATTGCTATTATTTTAATCAATCGCTACCAAATAGGTCGCGAGTATAAACTTTGTCAGCAATATCGCTAAGCTCTTCAACCATACGGTTAGATACAATAACGTCAGATATTTGCTTAAATTCATTTAAGTCTTTAATTACACGTGAGTGGTAAAATTCGCTTTCTTCAAGTACTGGTTCGTAAACTACTACCTCAATACCTTTCGCTTTAATGCGCTTCATAATACCTTGAATAGCAGAAGCTCTAAAGTTATCAGACCCAGTTTTCATTACTAAACGATACACACCAACCACTTTAGGGCTGCGTTTAATTATTGAGTCTGCAATAAAGTCTTTACGTGTCGTATTAGCATCAACAATTGCACCAATAATATTGTTTGGTACATTTGCATAGTTTGCACGTAGTTGCTTAGTGTCTTTTGGTAAGCAATAGCCACCATACCCAAACGATGGATTATTGTAATGGCTGCCTATGCGAGGGTCTAAACTAACCCCCTGTATAATTTGCTTAGAGTTTAAGCCATGTGCTTCAGCGTAGCTATCAAGCTCATTAAAATAAGCCACACGCATTGCTAAGTAAGTATTCGAGAAAAGTTTAATAGCTTCGGCTTCAGTTGAATCAGTAAAAAGGACTTCAATATCTTCTTTTATAGCACCTTGCTTAAGTAAGTTAGCAAACACAGTTGCGCGCTCACTTTGCTCACCAACAACAATACGCGATGGGTATAGGTTATCATATAGTGCTTTGCCTTCACGTAAAAATTCTGGCGAAAATATTAAGTTATTAACGCCGAGTTTTTCTTTTATACCTTGCGTAAAGCCAACAGGTACCGTCGATTTAATGACCATAACTGCATTTGGGTTATGTGCTGTAGCATCTTTAATTACAGCCTCTACAGAGTTTGTATTAAAGTAATTGTTTTCAACATCGTAATCTGTTGGTGTAGCAATAATTACAAAGTCTGCATTTTTATAGGCTGCTACTTTGTCGGTAGTTGCTGTAAAATTTAAATCACTACGTGTTAAAAACTCACTAATTTCGGTGTCAACAATTGGTGATTTTTTATCATTTAAAAGTGCGATTTTGTGTTCGTCAATATCTAATGCAACCACTTCATTGTGTTGTGCTAGCAACATAGCATTAGAAAGGCCTACATAGCCTGTACCTACTACGGCAATTTTCATATTAATCCTTTAAGATTAGTTAATAAGTAATAAAATGATTCTATCAGAGTTATAAATTAGGCTCTAGCTAAAAGGCTTTAGCTAAAATGTAACAACGAATGATATTACCCGGCGGTCTCAGAAATTTATCAAAGTTGCGCTTTTAAAGTGCATTAAGCCTTGAATTTATTTGTGAATAAATCACCTAAGGTTTTTTGCTTAATTGTAAAATAAAAAGTGGATGAATATCCTGATGAATGCGTTATTTGTAGGTGCGAATTTACTTCACACTTAAATAATTTATCTTTATAAAAGCGAGGTATAAAACCTCACCTACAATATATGCCCCTGTAGATGCAAATTTACTTCGTGCTTAAGTAATTTATCTTTATAAAAGCGAGGTGTAAAACCTCGCCTACAATATATTCACCCAGTCCGAATTTACTTCGCGCCAAAATAGTTTTACTTACTCGCTGAATATTTTTTTTCTGGTAGGTCTAATTTACGCCTAAAAAAGTTTATAATTTTACAGTAATTAATCAGTACAACTAAATAAGCTGCAAAAATAACTAAAAAACTATAAAACATTAAAAATTCTGGTATTACAAAAATCTCACCAATTATACCCACACCAGCAAAGGTTGCCGCAATTGAGCATATTAAAATAAGTGTTTGTGTAGGCGAGCAGCCTAAGCGTTGACATATATGGTGTAAATGTTCGCGATCGGGCTTAAACGGAGATTTACCTTGTTTAACACGGCGTATCATAATTGCAGCCATATCCATTAATGGTAATGCAATTAACCACAATGCGGTTACTGGGCGTATCATAGGGTTCCCCGGGGTTTGGCTTGCGCCAATTAATAGCCAAATAACAGTAAAACCAATCATCATACTTCCAGCATCGCCCATAAACACTTTACGCTCACGGCCTATAAGGCCCAAATTCATAACAATATAAGGGATCATACATACTACTAATAATAAGCATAAATAACTTAAGCTTTGCTCATTAGCCATACTCAATAAAATACCTATTGCACCAAATGTAACTACCGAAAGGCCACCTAAAAGACCATCTATGCCATCAACCATATTAAAAGCATTAATACAGCCTATAACGGCTAATACAGTAATTAACCCACCTACATAACCATACCCTAAGCTAATGTCACCAAACCCTAATATATCACCAAGTGAAACCAACTCTGCTTGAGCAAAGTAAATCATAGCTATAGATATAATAGTTTGTATCAGCATGCGTATTTTTACACTTAAGTCATACTTGTCATCTAATGCACCAACAATAGTCAAGCCAATAATGCAACACATATACAAATTAGCATGGTTAATCATGTTAGGATGCGAATAAATATATTGTACAATAGTGATGCATATAGCGACTCCCCCAACCAAAGGAATATTGCCGGTATGTATTTTACGGCCTGACGGTTTATCAACCAAACCTATTTTACGTGCAGCTTTTCGCATTAAAAACAACACAGCAAAAGCAATAAAAAATGTAAAAAGCAAATCTAAAATCATATAGTTCCTTAGTTCAATTTAACAATGCAAATCACTTTCATGTTTAAAATAAAGACTAATAGAATTTCTATCTTAAATATTTGTAAGCAAATTTTTTAATAACGGGAGGAGAAACTCTTAGAGTAAATAACACTAGAACATGAACTAAATTAGTTAAACTTCGATTATTCAAGTGCTTCATTGCATATAACCTAGATTTAAAGTCATTTATAGCTTTATTAAGCCCTCTCCTTTTATAAAAATTATCATCGATCCTGAAATCTAAAAGTGGTTTTTCAATATTAGAAAATACTTTACCTGCAGCAAGTAGGTCAACCCATAGGTAGTAGTCTTGTGTGTTTTTTAACTCAGATTTGTAACGAAAACCTTCTTTGCTAAATATACTCATCTTAAAAACAACTGTAGGATGATTAAAAGGACATTTTTTTATAATGTTTTTAACAAGTATTTTATGCTCTTGCACTGCTATTTTTTTGAATAAAAAACTACCATTTTCATTAATTTCATTCAAACCAGATCCTAGGACATCTACTTGTGGATTCTTCTCCAAATACTCAACTTGAGTTTCTAAACGCCTTGTATAAGATACATCGTCAGCATCCATCCGAGCCAAATATTTGAAACGATTCTCTGATGCGATTTTAATAATATCATTTAGTCTTTGAGCTAGACCTTTATTCTCTGGAAAGTAAAGTAGCACTATTTTATGATTACTCTCATAATCACGTAAACATGAACTAAGGTGTTTTCCTACTTGCCCATCTACGGCTATATAAAGTGTAAAAGAGGTATATGACTGATTCAATATACTTTCAATAGCCTCTTTAACAAACTTTGGGTTATCTGCACAATAAACTGACATTGCTACAGCCACAGTCCCCTTGTTCATAACTGATTTATCCCCAATGACTTTTGGGTTTCAAAAACCCAATATTCTTGAGAAGAGATGCTTCTCATTTTTCGAGTTGATTTACAAAGTTCATTGTAAAACTGAAAGTCGAATAACTTATTAACTTCGGATTCAAGGGCCCTATTATTTCCAGATGGAAATAATAGGCCATTTATCTCATGCTCCACAAAAGCCTTTACACCTCCAGCATCAGCAACAATAACAGGCCTACCTATTGCCCAAGACTCCATTATAACTCGCGGAAACCCTTCATAATCATTTTCAGAAGGAACTACAATTGCATGACAGTTATGGATATACGACTCAAGTTTATTATTTTTTATTTGACCTAAGAAGTTTATACAATCAGATTTTATGTATTTCTCCCTAAGGCTTATTAAAGCAGAACCTGACCCTATAATATCAAGCTGAATATTCTTCCCATCTTTTTTCAGTTTATTAATAACGTAACATAAGTTGTGTATACCTTTATCTTGCTGCACTCGGCCTATAAATAGCAAGTTAAGTTGAGTATCCATATCATTAATAGGGATAAATGAAGTAGAACGAGGTTTAATAGTTGAATCTACAAATTGATAAGTATTAGAGTTGTGAGCCTTACAAAAGTCATACAAGACATTGCCTGTGCAAAGATTAATTGTATTTGAGTTTTCTGATATTTTAACAAGCATTTTCTTCAACATTAGTGAAATAAAAAAGCCAAAAGCTTTTTCAAAAAAATTATATTTATCATTTTTCCACCCGTCTAAAATATTTGCACACATATGGTTATATACTTTAAAACCGCGTTCTAAAGCTAATAGTGAAAATAGCACACTTCCAATAGTAGGGTTTCTCACCCAAACAGGCTTTCCTATATGCTTATCTAAGATCAAATTAGATGACTTTTTCCAATTTTTATAAAAAAGAGGACTACGAACACACTTAAATATAAACTCTTTAGTGCTACTATAACTTGGTAGAACTTCTATCTTATCGACCGCACATATAGCGCTAGCACTACTAGCTCCAATGATATTATAGGTTTGTTGGGCGACAACACTGACGTTATCTTTCCCGAACATCCCTTGTATAAATGCTAGTGATGATTTATGCGAATAGGCATTATCTTTATCAAGATAGAATGGTTCCATAGTGCATGCTAATACTTTCATTTAACGTCGCTTTCTAATTGTGGTTTGCAAAAAATGAATAATTCTCTTCGGTAAATACTTTTTTATTAAAAAAGAAGCGTTATATTTTAGATAAGCATAAAACACCTTATTATTTACTGCGTATTTAAAGCCTTTAATATAATCTTGATGAGCAATAAAAGAACGCAACATTATTACTTTTTTGAATCCAACCTTAGATTTTTTAGTAAAATAACGTTCGTACAATTCAAACCATTTTTGTGAAAAAACATAGTCATTTTTTTTAGGTATTTGTATGAAATCATATAGTGGTTCATTTAATATATAAAAATGAGAACCAATCTCTTCAAGTGAAAAGCATAACTGATAGTCCTGGTGACGCTTCAAGTCATGAAATGGAGCTTTTAAAGCTAATGACTTTTCTAAGAATATACCACTAGTTTGAATTAGGCCTAATGAGTGAAAAATATAGTCGGAGACTTTTTCATTTTTTAAAATGCCTCTCTTTGGAACTATATAATCAATTTCATTATCAATAACTCTACATTTACTATACACAACAACATTTTCATCTTGATTTTCAACATTCAAACTTTTAAAAAACATTAGTTGTTTCATTATTTTGTCTGGATACCATTTATCATCATGATCTAAAAATGCAATATATTTCCCCTTGGACTCTTTAATACCTACATTTCGTGAAACCCCTCCACCTAAATTAGAAGTATTCTTTAAGATCTTTACTCTCTCATCATTTTTATATCTATTGATACACTTTACAGCTGAAACTGGAGATCTATCATCGATGATTATAATCTCAATATCTTTATAACTTTGTTCCAAGACACTTTTTATAGTAATATCTAAGTCAAAATAGCATTTAGAAAAAAATGGTACTATAACACTGACTAAATCTGACATTTTAATTGCTTTCCGAAATTATTCTTGCTGGTATACCAGCTACTGTTGAATGGTCAGGTATGTTTTTAGTTACTACAGCACCTGCTGCAACTATGCAATTACTTCCAATAGTTATACCAGGAAGGATAGTCACGGAGTGACCGATCCAAACATCATCCCCAATGACTACTTTCTCAGTAGTTATCGTCGACGATGCTATAGATTCACCAGCACGCGCATGGTGCATACTGGCTATCATAACGGCCGGACCTAACCGCACATGATTTCCTATTTCGACCCCTCCAATACAATCAATGATGTTATTCCGACCAAATCCTGAATTATTACCAATGATCAATTTTTCAGGGTGATAAATTTCAACATTTTCTTTTATTGTGATTTTTCGACCTGCTTTTTTAAAAAAAATCTTTAAACAATACCCTCTAATGTAATGCCCAACACGACCGGGAATAAACAGAAAAAAATACTGATAAAGAGACCATAGTTCTTCAAGTATAATTCTTTTTATTTTATTCATTTTTTCTTATCCAACTCATTTTGGTTAACTTAAATCATAGATATAAAAACAGGAATCGCTTTTGCGAATATTAATGTTAAAAAAATAAAATAATATACCTTATTCGATTTATATATCACGTCAGCTAGGAAAACTTCAAACACAATATACACTAGCAATATTCTACCAGACAAAACAGCTATTGAAGAAAAAGCTATCACACAAGAAATCAATAACAGTGAATATAAAACTAGCTCCAACTCTTTTTTCGAAAAAAAGCCTTTATTGATATTAACTTTAATTATTAATTCCATTAAGAAAAACATTGAAATTACCGCATACAAAAAAGAAAAAAATGATTTGCTCTCCATATACTTTGAATTTAAGTAATAATCAAATCGCGTATATGGCAATAAGAACTCAACTAAAGGCGATATAGTAAAATAACTAACAACAATTACCACATAGAAAATCAACCTATATTTAACAAGTGGAACGATATACCTCTTCATAGTGCTATTTATTATAACTAAGCCTAACAAGACAAATGACCCGTAATGAACTAAGCATGACAAAATCAACCCAGTTTTTTTAAGGCGTCCTTCCAAATATCGAAAACAAGATATAAACAAAAAAACACTCAGAAAGTAACGAACTTGCGTCCCTATAGCTACAGACAAAAAGGTATAATTTATAATAAAAACCGTCAACTGAGGCAGGTTTCTAACATTAAAAAGAAATAATGAAGTTAATAAAACAAGTGTTACAATCCAAAAACTATCGAAATCTAAGTTGACAAAGTCTCTTAAAAAAGATTGAAAATATTCAAATCCAATATCATAAGTCCAACTAGCCCTTTCATAATTTGAAATATAATTATGTATATCTGGATTTTCCGCTTTATCATAATTAACAAATTCAAAACAAAAAAACAAAAAAACAAAAACAATTAAAATTAAAATCATTTTATTAAGGAAAAATAAGTGAATATTTTTTTTATATAGCGAATTCATAACCATCCTTACATGCTTCACTTATAATTCAATTATAAAATCACTTTACGCAACCGTCACATTTAATAAAAGCGCAAAGAAAGTAATTACTTTATAAACCGAGGCAAAAAATCATAAATGAGCTATATTTAACAAGTCAGAATTTAAAGTATTGTTATTGTACTTTGTCAAACAAATTTCTCTAGCTCGAGTTCGAATATCTATAATATCTTCTTTTGACAAGCTCTGAAAATTGAGTAAGCAATTCACTAATCCATTAATGTCGTGTTCGTTTACTAAAAAACCTGTAACCGAGTGTTTAATCAACTCTGGTATTCCAGAATGATACGTTGAAAGGGTAATTAAACCTTTCGCCATAGCTTCCATAAGAGCAACCGGAATACCTTCCATATCACCACTCGCAGCTTTTACGCTGGGCAATAGAAATACATCCGCATCATTGAGATACTGCTTTACAACACTTTGTGGTTGCTGCCCGAGGAGGCGAATATAACTACTGGCTTCTAATGATGCAATTAACCGTTTTGCCTGCAGATAAAGCTCGCCATCTCCGATAATTATAAATTCAATTTTTATTCTTTTGGAAGCAAGTACAACTGCGTTTATTGAATCTAGAATAGCTTTTTTATCCGTAAGCCGTCCAACTTGAATAACTTTTAATGCATGAGAAAAGGGAGTTGATGGATTCCTAAATTCAAAATCATTAACATCAATTCCCATGCGATGTACTAATATTTTTTTTTCATCACATCCCCAGTTTATTAATAGCTCTTTCCATAATTCGCTGATTGGTAACATTAGATCGCCTCTAATGAATAATTGTTTATACTGTGGGAGATACTTATTAATGACATTATAATCACTAACTTCATAGCCATGGAAAACTGTAGATATACGTCCTTCTAAAATCCCTAACTCACGCATTTTACACAGATAATAACCATTAACACCAAAATGGCAAATTACATTGTCATATATTAACTTTTCATTTTTGAGTAACTTCAATGCAGAAATAAGGTTCAATTTCTGTGTGACTGTAAGGTACTTATCAAAGAAAACATTAATTAAGAGTTTAAGTCGACCTGTAAAAACTAAAGTTATAGAATTTAGTAACGAAATGAAAACTTTATGAGTTTTATTTTTTTTTGAGCCAATACCAATACACCTTAATTTATCTAATAAAGAATATTCTAATACCGATGAATGCATTATTTTAGGAGATACAGTTTCATTACTAATAATATCAACTTTAGCACCTAACTTAATTAAACCAACAATTTGGTTAATAATAAAAGTTTCCGAAAGAACTGGGAAACTGTTTGAAAAAACGGCTATACGCATTAACGCCTCTATTTATTACGAAAATTGATTTTATTTATAAAGAAATACGGATTTGGAAGTGAAATAATATTATTTTGAAATTTATAACAAACTAGATAATAGAAAAATATAGAAAAAATAGAGACAGAAGTAATATATATAAAATCATTAAAATAAAATGAAACATTATATATAATACCCACCCCTAATAGGATAGATAGAAATGATAACCCAGAAAAAACTAGAATAGGATAAATATAAGCAGAATATTTAAACTTTATAAGTTTTTTAAAAAACACTAAATAAATTACATTTATTAATAAAAGCTGTAGTAATGCAAGCCCCCAAGCCAGTGTAAAGGCTCCATGAGGGGCAAGGACAATGCAAAGTAGTGAATATAATCCCAAAACAGAAAGGTTCCAATAAAAATCAATTTTCGTTTTTCCTAGACCTTGCGACATAGAACCAACTAAAGCACCACCTAAAGAACGAAACATCCAAAATAATGCTAATGGTATTATAAATAATGAAGTTTCAGCTTTATCTTTTCCATACATGGTGAGTACAACTTCCTCAGCAAGAAAACACAATAAAATATAAGGTGGAATTATTAGTGCCACAACATAAGTATGCGCCTTTTCCACAAGTAATCTCATTTTTTCCATATTTGATTGGGAAGCTGCTAGTAATGGCAAACTAATTTTTTGAACAATTGGTAAAATAAATGCAGATGGTTTTTGCACTAGCTGCTTAGCTAAGCTATAAGCACCTAAATGAGCACTTCCAATAAAAAAACCTAATAGTAATGTATCTAGATTCGCTCTTAATTGATTGATTAATTGAGTACCAATTTGATAAACACCATAATTCCAAGCAGATTTAGCATCTTTATATGAAAATAAAAATTTAGGCAACCAACATTTATCTGCATATAACCAGATAGTAGAGCACCTAATAACACTTGTAGCTAGCCCACCTAGAATAATCGAAGCTGCGCCGAAGTCAGAATACGCAGACAAAACGGCAACTGCCGTACCTATTGATTTTGAAACAATATCAAATTTAGCCAATTCATTCAGTCTGAAATCACAAACGTACCTTGCTTGCATCTGCGCTGAAAGCGATATAGGTATAAAAGATAAAGCAGATATAAGTATTAAGTTCGTTATTTCAGGCTTATCATATAAACTTGCAACTAAAGGGGATAGTAATATCAATAACATTAATAGCCCTCCCCCTGATAATAGACAAATCCAAAATACTGTAGAATTCAATTCTACAGTAATCTTTTGCCTATAAACCAAGTAATTTGCCATTCCAAGATCAGCTAACACTTGAGAGATATTAATAACTACCATCACAATAGCAACTAAACCAAAATCTGAAAGTGTTAAAAACCTTGTTAGGATTATGAGTTGTACTAACGATAAAGAAAAAACAACCACGCTCGATAAGGCTTGCCATTTTATAGTGTTTTTAATCATAAATTCTCAAATAGAGCTGTATACATTAAAGTTATACACAAATATTTAATTTAGATGAGGAGATCTTTTATATCCATTCTTGCAGGAGTAGGTGGTATATATTTGGGAAGACCTACGGCTAATATAGCAACAGGTTCTATGTAATCTTCAATATTTAATTTTTTACAAAACCTGTCATATGCCTCCTGATTAACTTTCCTAGATTCTATCAAGTCACGTCCAAAATGATTCCAACATGTCCCTAGACCAGACTCGTGAGCACCAGTAATCATCGTCATTATCGCTGCACCTGCATCTACAAAAAGTGCTGTCTCATAGTCCTTATTTGACAAAGAGCCATAGACTCTCCTGTCCATACCCACGAAAATAAGTAGAGGAGCACTAGTGCAATGCTCTTCTTTGAGCTTATCCAATAATAGCTTATCCTCATTATCAATAAGTATTTTAAATTTCCACGGCTGACGATTTCCTGAACAAGGCGCCCACCGAGCACTATCAATCATAGTGTGAGCTATCTCTAACCATTCAGTTCTTTGTAATTGTTCTTTACTCCAAACTCGCACGCTACGGCGAGTGCTAATTTGCTTTGAAAAAGAATCCAGATATGTAAAGTTATATTCTCTTGCATCTGAGCTATTCGGAGAAATAAAACCGTCATATAAATCCTCAAATGAAATACGAATTTTTTTCGCCCATAAAACAGTATTTTCTGTCGTAAATCTATTTCTTTTCTCAAATATGAGAAAAATACAATCTAATCTTTTGGCTTTCTCTAGATACATAGAATACTTAGCTTTAAAAATATTATTGTAAGTAGACTTCTCAATCCTGTGAGCTTCATGACGCATTAAAGATAGCAACTCATCATCACTTAAATTACTAAGAGGCATATATGGATAAAAAGATGAGTAAGTATAAGGTTTATCTGTAGGCAGTTTTTTTATTATACCAGCTTTAATTAATAATTTTTTTAGGATTTTTTTGACCGGATTCATAAACCCCCTCCCTTTGTAAAATATAAGTTTATAATCATGTGACTTTTTCACCTAAAGTGTTTAGTAAGCGGATCAAAATATTTATCATTCCAGTTAGGGACACTAAAATCGGTTTCTTTTAATACCAACTCGACCGCATCATTAACTTTATCTACAGAATCAGCAAAAGTTACAAACTTTACTTTTTCAAACCAATCAAATGCAGATGTTAACTTATGATCTACCGTTTTTAAAACAACAGTTGGTTTTTTACATAAGATAGAAAATATCAAACCATGAAACCTGTCCGTGACTATATATTCATATTGGGAAAACATTTTTAAAACTTCATCAAGTTTCTCTTTCCGTTGCTCGTTGTTTATATTTTCTGGGATCGTTGTATCAAATAGATCATAATTTAGGCTGCTATTTTTAAGTAATAAAGCCCTTTGTTCTTTTGATATTGCTGACTCATCGTCCTCTCTTAGACAAAATAACACTTTTCCATTTTTCGCCGTATTTTCTAGATCTAAATGGCTTATGTCATAAGATAAAACAAAATCAGGGGCTTGATTTGTTGAGCAGTTATGAAAATACTTATTTGCCAATTTGAAACTCTCGTTATCACGAGCTACAACCGTCAAATTTTTATGTTTGTTATAAATTCCCTTAGAAATATTGAGTTCTTTTTGACCTTTTTCAGTATTTCGGAAATTTATCGTCTGAGGGAGGCTTAATATTTGATTATTTGGAAAATTAATAATCATTTTCCTTCGTGATGTTTCAGACCATAAACCTCTGTCACCTAAATTACCACCACTATGTAAAACTATTAAATCCGATTTACAAACTTTCTTTTTAAAGTAAGAAACACAGTTTATAACTTCATCTTTATTTACTTCAATAATTGAATGATTAGGGTAATTACGTTTTAGCCACCTATAAATTGAAACTACTTGAGCTTGGTCACCTAAATTGCTTAATTCAGGCGTTGGTGTTATTGCATATATAATACGTGCCCCTTTGATATTGAACCTAGATTTTATCTCAGTAGACTTTAATTTCCACTTAATTATATTACTAATTTTTTTAAATACCTTAACGAATAAGTTTTTCATTTTTCTCTCTATTTCCACTAAAAACCACATAGATATCACATTTTTCTATGTATTAGTTATACCACTAAATTTATCTATATTTATAATTTCATTCAATAATGACTAAGATTAGATACCCTTATAGTGCCAATATTTAAGTAACTTTATTTCCCGTCAGATTTATACTCGTAATTATAATACCCATAGTACCCGTAGGCATTGCTTGCTTTTTTAACAACACCGTTAAATACCACACCTTTTACGTCAATACCATTCTGTTCAAAACGATTACGTGTTAGCTCTATTTCACGTAAGTGATTTTGCCCAAAACGTGCTACAAGTAAAGTAGTGCCCGAATGCGTGCTGACTATAGCGGGGTCGGTTACTGCCAATATAGGAGGAGTGTCGATAATTATAATGTCGTAAGCGGCGCTTACTTCTTCAACTAATTTGCTAAAGTTGCTATGCATTAATAGCTCAGAAGGGTTTGGCGGTATTTGTCCACGCGTAATAACACTTAAGCCTTCAACTTTGGTTGGTTTAGTAACTTGCTCTAGGTTTAAACGGCCTGATAGGTAATCACTTAATCCATCGTCCCACTTTAAGCCAAACTGTGTTTGTAAGTAGCCTTTACGCATATCGGCGTCAATAATAAGTACTTTTTTACCACTTTGCGCAAGCACGCTTGCTAAGTTAACCGATATAAACGACTTACCTACGCTTGGGCTTGGGCCCGAGATAGCAATAATGTTATTTTTAGCTTCCATCATCGCAAAGTGCAAACTGGTACGTAAACTACGTAGTGCCTCAATTGCTAGGTCAGCAGGATTATCGAGCGCTAATATGCTTTTAGGTTTATTCGTTTTATTTTTACGTGCTCGTTCTGCAAAGCCACTTAGTTTATCTTGATAATCTGAGTGCGGTACACTTGCGTATACAGGTAAGCCTAGCGCTTCAATTTCGCTTGGGTCTTCAACCCCTCTGTGCATTACTTTTTGGGCTAAGACTACAATCAGGGCTAATATCCCACCTAGCAATGTTGCCATTACCACTATTAATGCTTTTTTAGGTTTAACTGGTTTACTGGTATTTACCTCAGCGTAGTCAATAATGCGTACATTACCTACGGTGCCTGCGCGAACTATATCAAGTTCCTGTGTTTTGCTTAGTAACAATGTGTAAATTTGATTGCTTACCTCAACATCACGTTTTAAACGTAATAATGCTTGTTGAGTTTCAGGCAGATTACCTACCTCACCAACAAGCTCTTGTTTTTGGCTTTCAACCGCTTCTATTTGCTCAAGTATACCTTGGTATGTTGGGTGATTTTTTTTAAACTTACGACCAAGGTCTAATCGTTTTAGGTTAAGCTCTTGTAATTTAGTTTCAAGCTTTACAACCTGTTCAAGCACGCCTTGTGTTTCAAGCGTTATGTTTATTGACTGGCGTTTTATTTGGTAGTCGTTAAAGCGTTGCTCTGCGTATTCAAGCTGTTTTTTAATTTCTGGTAATTGTACTTCTAAAAACTCCAGCGACTTTTGTGCTTCAGCGCTGTTGCGCTCAACATTCCGGCGTACATAAATAGCTGCTACTTTATCAAGTACTTTTTCGGCGTAGCTTGGTTTAATGCTTTCTAGATTCAAGTTAATTATGCCAGAGTCTTTGCCTTTTTCGCTTGCACCAATTGCAGCTTGAAGGTCTAAAATAGTATTAAGGCGATCTTTACGGGTAATTGTAAACTCTGTACCAGGGCGTGCATTTAAAGTACGAATGGTTAAGTTAAATTTACCATTTGTAAGCTCCTTACCTACTTTACCCGATAATATTTGCTCGCCGTCGTCATTTAAAAGTGCAAGGCTGTTATTAGCTTGTGCTATCAAGGTAAACCCTTGATTAATTGCGAAACGTGGTACATCAAATCTAAATACATTTATGCTTTCACCGCCCCATGCGTAGCTGCTTGCGCCAAAACTTGGTTCAGCTAAGTCGCCACCTTCCATTGGGGTAAAAGTGCGGTAGGCTCGGCTACCTATAAACGGGAATAGTTTAGGCTCTGCTATAACATCAAGCTTTAGAGTGTCTACTGCCTCGCCTATTATGCTGCGCGATTTAAGTAACTCTATTTCGGTTACCGCAGCCGATGTACTTTCGAACATGCCTGCCATATCGTCAAAACCAGGAACTGATGCGCCGCCGTCTTCAACTTGTATCATGGCTGTTGCTTGGTAAACAGGGGTACTTAATACGGCATAAATAACAGCCACAAACATAAACAGTGCGGTTAAGGCTACTATAAAATATTTACGATCGAGCAATGCGCCTACTAGCGCCATTAAATCGATTTCTTGCGTTGGTTGTGTGTTATTAGTGCTTTTATTATTAGCGCTATTAGCGCTATTATTCGGCTGGGTATTCATTAAATTAGCCATTCCTTATAAATACTTTTGCCAAGCGCTACACGCGCTGTCGATTAATGTGTAAACGTGTTCAAAAGCCTCTTGGCTTTGGCGGTAAGGGTCTGGTATTTCAGCGTTATTAATCCATTTACCGAGTAAAAACGTTTTACCGCGCGCCTCTGGGTAGCGAGCATGTACGTCGTTTAAATGGCGTTCTTCCATTACGAGTATTACGCTGTTTTGCGCAACTAAGCTTGATGTAAGCTGCTGGCCTTGGTGAGCATCCATATTAACACCATGTGCGAGCGCTATTTGTTTTGCTTTTGCATCTGCTGGTTTGCCTTCAAGTGCTGTTAACCCAGCAGACGATACTTTAATATTTTTGCCTTCAAGCTTTTGCTTTAAAACATACTCACCTGTTGGGCTACGGCAAATATTGCCTGCACATACTACTAAAACTGAATCAAACATTTTTAAAAACCCTTAGTTTGCAGTTATATCGTCAACACTATCTACAGTAGCGATTGACGGTAACAGTAAGCTAATTACACGGTTCCAACGGGCAAGTGGTGCCGATGTTACATATACAATATCGCGCGGTTGTAGCTCAAACTGCTCAGCTAATACCATTGCCGCTATATTTTTAGCATGTAATTGGTATACGTTTGCAATAATACCGGTTTGCTCTAGGTCACTTTTACGCAGTACAAATACACCGTTAGCATCGGCTGTATTTTCGTTTAAGCCGCCTGAGTCGCTTAGCGCTTCGGCTAAGTTTAAACCATAACGGTTAAGCGTTACTGAACCTGCTTTTTTAACATCACCTAATACAAATATTTTTTGTGCATCGTTACGGTTTACGTGCACTATGTCGCCATGTTGCAGTAAACGGTTTTGCGAAATGTCGCCATGGGCATAAAAGTCATCAAGTTTTATAACTTCTGTTTTGTTGCCACGGGTAAATGTAACAGTGCGCCAATCGGCAGCATCAGTTAAGCCGCCAGCTTGGTTTAAGGCATCAATTAAGGTAAGTGGAATTTCGGTTACTGGGTATACACCAGGCTTGTTTACTTCACCGGTAACGTAGGTTTTTTGGCTTCTAAAGCCAACTACTTTTACATCTACTTGAGGGTCTTCTATTACTCGGCTTAGGCGTTTTACAAGCTCATTGCGTACTTGGCTTATTGTTTTACCTGCTGCGGGTATATTTGGTGCGTAAGCGTAAGTAATGGTGCCGTCTCGTTGTACTCTAAAGCCGTCAAACTCTGCGGTACGTTGTACTGCTGCTGGTATTGTTAGCTCTGGGTGATCCCATACACCTATGGTTAGTACGTCGCCAACACCTAGTTTGTATTCGTAGTTACTTACGTTTAAACCATCGGTGCTTGAAATTGGTTTAGCTGCTATACGCGCTTGATTTTGTTTATTTATTAGTAGCGAGTCAATTATTTGAATGTTTACTTTTTCGAGATCTTGTTCGAGGTTTTGTGTTTGCTCGCCTGAGTCTATACCTTCAAAGTGGCTGCCTGGTACTATTGTACAGCCGGTCATGCTTAGTATTGCGAGTATTGATGCGAGTGATTTACAGCTTAACGCCATTGTAGAATCCCAAAATTATTTTAATATTGCACTTACTCACCAACCTTGGTGAGCACTTGTATTTTAGCCGACTAATTAAAGCATGTGCACTATTGTGAAGCAATAGTCTTTGCTTTGTAAAAGCTTTGTTACTAAGTTTTTAATTAGCACTGAAATTATATCAGTATTTTCATAAGGTCTTTATGAATAAATTTAATTGATAGCCGTTTTCAGTAAAACACTTAACGCATTCATCACCAATTGCACAAAGAGAAGCGAATGAGGAGTAAATGAGAAGCCATTTAAACAAGTATTCTATGGCTGTTTACTTCTCTAAAGCTCAGTGTGCTCTTAATCTCTTCGTAGATTAACCACTTAAAGCTTTATTGCACAAAGAGAAGCGAATGAGGAGTAAATGAGAAGCCATTTAAACAAGTACTTTATGGCTGTTTACTTCTCTAAAGCGCAGCGCCCTCTTAACCTCTTTGTGAATAAACTCTATTACGAGCTTTGCTCGTCACGCCAGCAAGCTGTGCGTCTACAAGTGAACTTAGCACGTAGGTTTAAGTGCTTTGGGCACGCTTCCGCCCTTAGGTCACAGTTCCTACTTACTGATATAAAGCTATTTTACGCGGCATAAAGCCGCTGCTACGTTTTTAGTTATTATTGTTTAATATCTTTATTATCTACACTTACTTCAATTTTTTGATTAAGTAAGTTAATTAGTAAAATACTGCGCAAGTCGCCATCGGGCTCTTTGTATATTGCTTGTATATTACTGAATGAATCGTTATTCACACTTACTACATCACCTGTTTCTGGTATTTTTGATTCTATAGTATGTGAACGTTCATTTTTTAGCTGGTCAATTATGTGCTTAGAAACCAACTGATAATTTGATCCATAAGAAACAAAACCGCCTATTCCACGGGTGTTTTTTACAGCGGAAAAATTACCATTTTTTGATTCAAGGCATACAAATAAATAATTAGGGAATAAAGCAGTGTGTTTGACGGTCCGACGACCTTTAACCAACCTTTCGGTAGTTAATTTGGGGTAAAACGCTTCAATCCCTTGATTTTGCAAGTTAGTTTTGGCTCGTTCTTCTTGCTTTTGTTTGCATACGACTAAATACCAACATTCCATAGTAGCCCTTAATACATAACTAAATTGCAAAAAATACAATTCCAAACTAAACAGCGGCGACATTATAGCCAACATAGAGTGCCTATGTAAATACGCCTTAGTGGTTAATAGCCACTCACTTTAATAAATATTGTTATTGAGTTTAAAGGGAGTAAAGGCTTTAACGCTAGTTTAGTACCTATAAAGCCATGTTTAGATTGGGCTAAACAAAAGTTTAGCCGCGAAAATTTATTAAAAACTTTAATTAATATTTTTTAAATAAATATATAAGTAAGAGCGCGAAGTAAATTCGCACCTACAAGTTGGTACATATTTGTAGGTGAGGTTTTATACCTCGCTTTTGGTAACGTTAGGTTGGCTGAGCGCAAAGTAAATTTGCACCTACAGATAATATGCTGAAGGTGAGGTTATTAATTTAGCTCAAGCGTTAGAACCTTGAATAATTATGGCTTTACTTCTACCTTAAAATTCAATGTAACAAATTGATGACAAGGAAGCACAATGCAAATACTTCACCACGGAGCGGTTAACGGCGTTACTGGTTCGTGTCACGAGCTGGTAGTTAATGAACAAACAAGTGTGCTTATTGATTGCGGATTATTTCAAGGAGAAGACTCTAAAGCCGACCTTTCAATTGAGTTTAGTATTACCCACGTTACAGCCCTTATTGTTACTCATTGCCATATTGACCATGTTGGCCGAATTCCTTACTTATTAGCAGCTGGTTTTAAAGGCCCTATTTTTACAAGTATTGCATCGGCCAGCTTATTACCTTTGGTAATTGAAGATGCTTTAAAAGTAGGTGTAATCCGCGACCCTAAAATTATAGCTGCCTGCTTAAGCTTATTAAATAAACGCATAGTTGCTGTTGATTATAAAACGTGGTTTGAACTACTTTGCAAAGGGCTCAATAAAGCTAAAGCGAGATTTCAGCGTGCTGGGCATATATTGGGTTCTGCTTACGTAGAAATAGATATTACAAATAACGATAACAAACATCGTGTTGTATTTTCGGGAGATTTAGGCGCGCCATACACCCCGCTACTCCCTTCACCTAAAGCGCCTTATAAAGCCGACACCCTAGTTATTGAATCAACCTACGGTGGTAAAAATCATCAAGGCCGAAAGGAGCGTACACAAACGTTAAAAAACATTATTGAACGCGCCGTAGCCGACAATGGCGTTGTTTTAGTACCTGCTTTTAGTATTGGCCGCACACAAGAACTGCTATATGAGCTTGAGCAACTCATACATAGCTCATCTAAAAAGTCTAAGTGGCGAGACATTCACGTAATACTCGACTCCCCTATGGCAGCCAATTTTACTGAGCAATACAAAAAGTTTAAGCACTTATGGGATAGCGAAGCCAAACGTAAAGTTGCAAATGGTAGACACCCGCTCGATTTTAAAAACCTAACTACAGTTGATTCACACAAAGAGCACATGGCTATTATTAATTATTTAAGTTCGCGGCAAACACCAGCCATAATATTAGCAGCAAGCGGTATGTGCACTGGTGGCCGAATAGTTAATTATCTTGAGCGATTTTTAAATGATAAAACCACCGATGTATTATTTGTAGGTTACCAAGGTAATAAAACTTTAGGCCGCGAGATCCAAAAATATGGCCCACGTAATGGGTATGTTTTTATAAATGATGCTCGTATTACTATAAACGCAAAAGTACATACAATTAGCGGGTACAGCGCCCATGCCGATCAAAACGGATTAATTAAGTTTGTTACGGGTATGCATAAAAAGCCAAGCCTGATAAAAATAGTGCATGGCGATGATGATGCAAAAAACGCGTTAGCCGCAAAGTACAAAGAGGTGTTAGGTAATGATGTTGAAGTTGAGATAGGTAGATCGTAGGCGTGAAGCTTGCTCACGCAATTTAATAAATGCGTAAAAGCTGCGCTTTTAGTGCGCCAGCAAGCAAGACGCCTACATGGGCACATACACAAAGGATAAAAATACACGTAGGCGTGAAGCTTGTTATCGCAATTTGATGAATACGTAAAAGCTGTGCTTTTAGCGCTTTTAGTGCGCCAGCAAGCAAGGCGCCTACATGGGCACATACACAAAGGATAAAAATACACGTAGGCGTGAAGCTTGTTATCGCAAATTAATTTATTCAAATGGACATTAATTATATGGCTAACACACATGAACGTTTAAAAGGACGCTGTACTTCGGTAAACGCTTATTACTCTATTACAATTTGTTGTGATTTTCGTAAGCCATTATTTGCTAACTTTTTATGTGCTCGGTTAATTGCGAGTGAACTCATTAAATTTTCAAGAAACAATTCACTTAATACTATCTGCTACGTAATCATGCCTGATCATATACATTGGATTTTACAGTTAAATAGTAGCCTTGACCTTTCAAACCTAGTTAGGAATTTTAAAAACATTACAACTTATAGACTTAATAAACATAGTGGTACACACGGAAAGATATGGCAATCAAATTACTATGACCACAAAATAAGAAATGATGAAGATTTAATAGGTCAAGCGAGGTATATAGTGGCAAACCCTTTACGTGCGGGCTTAGTGGATAACATAAGGAAATACCCATATTGGGATTGTGTTTACTTATAAAAGCGGTGGCTTTAAAGCGCCAGCAAGCAAGGCGCCTACATGACCACATACATCGAGGGTAAAAACCCACGTAGGCGTGAAGCTTGCTCACGCAATTTAATAAATACGTAAAACGGTACTTTTAGTGCGCCAGCAAGCAAGGCGCCTACATGATCACATACACCGAGGGTAAAAATCCACGTAGGCGTGAAGCTTGCTCACGCAATTTAATACATACGTAAAAGCTGCGCTTTTAGTGCGCCAGCAAGCAAGCCGCCTACATGGTCACCATACACCAAGGATAAAAATCCACGTAGGCGTGAAGCTTGCTCACGCAATTTAATAAATGCGTAAAAGCTGCGCTTTTAGTGCGCCAGCAAGCAAGGCGCCTACATGGTCACATACACCGAGGATAAAAATTCACGAAGGCGTGAAGCTTGCTCACGCAAATTAATAAATGCGTAAAAGCTGCGCTTTTAGTGCGCCAGCAAGCAAGGCGCCTACATGGTTACATACATCGAGGATAATAATCCACGTAGGCGTGAAGCTTGCTCACGCTATTTGATAAATACGTAAAAGCTGCGCTTTTAGTGCGCCAGTAAGCAAGGCGCCTACATGGTTACATACATCGAGGGTAAAAATCCACGTAGGCGTGAAGCTTGCTCTCGCAATTTAATACATACGTAAAAGCTGCGCTTTTAGTGCGCCAGCAAGCAAGGTGCCTACATGGTCACATACACCGAGGGTAAAAACCCACGTAGGTTTGTCATTTCCTACAAACATCAAACTATTGTAATCTATTAGCTTTAGGAGCCACTTACGTTTGGTAAAACTGTAACATTCGTTTGCTTATTAAATTTTTGCTTCCAATTCAAATCACAAATGCCATCAGTGGGTGAAAAAGCGGTAGGTGCGGTTAAAAATAACCTACGTATTTCTTGATGATCAGACTCGTCACATGCAATTTTAAGTTTATCTAAAAATGGATCGAGCTCAGACCAAGGCATTTTAACTTCTTGTGCACTTAGGATTCTTGGGTGGTCTGTTCCAATAACGTTATCTCCGATGAGTAGCTCTTCAAAGAGTTTTTCACCTGGGCGTAATCCTGTGCACTTAATTTCTATATCGCCATTTGGGCGTTTTGCATGTTTAACTTCAAGCCCTGATAAATGAACCATTTTGACAGCTAAATCTTTGATTTTAACAGGCTCTCCCATATCAAGTACAAACACGTCACTACCCACTCCCATTGCACCCGCTTGAATAACCAACTGGGCAGCTTCTGGTATTGTCATAAAGTAACGGGTTATATCTTGATGAGTAAGTGTTATTGGGCCGCCTGCTTTAATTTGCTTTCTAAACAACGGCACTACAGAACCTGACGATCCTAAAACATTACCAAATCGAACCATAGTAAAGCGTGTTGTGTCTTGGATTTCAGATAGCCCTTGCAGTACTAATTCAGCCATGCGCTTAGTTGTGCCCATTATATTTGTTGGGCGTACTGCTTTGTCAGTGGAAACCAATACAAACGTTTCTACATTTGTATAAATTGCAGCGGTTGCTACATTGTAGGTGCCATAAACATTGTTACGCACGCCTTCAACTACATTATGCTCAACTAAAGGTACATGTTTATATGCGGCAGCATGATAGACAGTTTGAATATTGAAGGTAGAAAATGTAGATTCAACAAGTTTTTTATTTTGAATTGAACCTAATATTGGTAGTACTTCTATATTTAAATTATTGGTATCACAGTACTCCGACAACTCTTTTTCTATAGCATATAAAGCAAACTCAGACAGCTCAAATAACACTATTTTAGTCGGGCTGTTCTTAATTATTTGCCTACAAAGCTCAGAACCTATAGAGCCGCCAGCACCGGTTACCATTACCGCTTTATTGGCTATATTTGCCGACATTAAATCTTGTCGTGGTTGGACTGAATCGCGGCCCAACAGATCTTCTATTTCAACATCTTTGATTTCATCAAGATTCGTTGTCCCTGCAACAATATCGGCCATGCCAGGAACTGTCATAACTTGTAGTTTAAACTTTTCTATTGCGTTAAGGACTTCTTTTCGACGACTTCGAGATGTACTTGGTAGTGCCAACAATATTTTATTTGCACATTTTTGCTTTGCAATTTCAGCAATTTGCGACGGTGCATGTACACAAATACCTTGGATTAACGATAAATGCTTTTTAGGGTCGTCGTCTATAAAAGCGACTGGTGAATATTCTGGCCCGTTTGCTAAGGCGGTGGCTAATTGACGACCAGCAGAACCAGCCCCATATATAATTACACCTTCTTTACGGCGCATAGTTATTTGACCAACTACAGCTCGTACCGCTAGCCTTGCACCACCAACAAATAAAATACAAAAGCTGGCATAAATAAACGGTACTGTTCTTGGTACTGGCGCACTTAGAAAGAAGGATAAAATAGTTAAATAAACAGTTGAAAGTAAAACACCGGCAATAATTGCCCACATCGCTTGGGTATTCATATAGCGCAATACAGCTCTATAAAGCCCAAGTTTTACAAAGCTAAATAAACTTAGCGGCAATACGGCTGATAATAAAATCCAAGTATGTGTGTTTTTTAAAACGGCTGTGCTGTCTAGTCTTAGTAAAAAAGCAAGCCAAAAAGCCACTATTATAAATACGCTATCGATGAGGAGAGAAATAATTCTTTTTTGAGGACGAGGCAAATTAACTAAAAATTTTAAAGGCACAATACATTTCCCTGAAGCTAGCAGTGATACTACTATTCTATTGATTACAATTTTACTACAAGATGAACAACTATTGAACTTAATAGTTAAAGACTATATGTAAATATTTATATAGTCTTTATGTATTTGGTTGTTTTTTGTAAGTAAACGTTATCGTTAGGTATATGTTTTTATTTTAAAGAAGCTAAAACAAGCACTTCGTTGATTATTTGAGCTGTTTTACCTATTTCGCTTTCAGTCAAAGTTGGATGCACTAAAAACATAATTGACGTTTCTCCTAACTGTACGGCATTAGGTAAGCGTTTTTTAGGTCTCCATGGGGTATCATCAAATGCTTTTTCAAGATAAACCTCTGAACAACTGCCTTGAAAACACGGTACACCACGTTCCACAATTTCGTTTACTATACGATCTCGATTCCAATCATTAGCCAAATATTCGGGGTTTATAAACATGTAATGTTTATATTGAGCATGTTCGATGTGTTTTGGTACGTTAACTAATCTTACGCAATCAAAGCTATCTGCGGCATTATCGAGCAATGCACCATAAGCTTGACGTTTTGCGGTCCATTTAGCCATACGCTTTAGCTGAATACGCCCTATAGCAGCTTGCATTTCGGTCATACGCCAATTTGTGCCAAAACTTTCATGCAGCCACCTAAAACCTGGTGGGTGCTCTCTATTATAAATAGCATCAAAGCTTTTACCATGATCTTTATAGCTCCACATGGCTGACCATAGCTCTTTTGAGTTAGTTGTTACCATTCCGCCTTCGCCACCAGTAGTCATTACTTTATCTTGGCAAAAACTCCATGCACCTATGTGACCAATACTTCCAACAGAACGACCTTTATATTTAGCACCATGGGCTTGTGCACAGTCTTCAATTACATAAAATCCATGTTCTTTACTGAGCGCCATTATTTCATCCATTTCAGCTGGCATACCCGCTAAATGAACAACAATAACTGCTTTAGTTTTTGGCGTTAATACTGCTTTTATAGATTCGGCGGTTATAGCTTGGCTATTTAGATCAACATCCGCAAATACAGGGGCCGCACCAGATGTAACAATACTTGAAGCAGATGCTAAAAAAGTACGCGGAGTAGTTATTACTTCATCACCAGCGCCTATATTTAATGCTTTTAAAGCAAGATCAAGTGCTAATGTGCCATTACCTAGCGCTATGGCATATTCACTATCAGCCCAGCTTGCAAATTCTTTTTCAAATTCACGGCCTTCAGTGCCGGTCCAATAATTTACTTTGTTGGATAAAATAACGCGGCTAACTGCATCGGCTTCTTCTTGTGTAAAGCTAGGCCATGGGGAAAATGGGGTATTTAACATGCAATTCCTATAAAATTTAAAAAAGGCTTAACTATTATCTGAAACTTTAGTGCAAGGAGAGCCATAAGCAATTACACCAGATGGTATATCTTTGACAACTAAACTACCTGCACCAATTAATGTATTGTCGCCAATATTAATAAGTTGTTTTACTTTACTTCCAATACCTACCCAGCTACTTCGTCCGACGCAAACTCCGCCAGCTAATGCTGTACCTGGACAAATATGCGTAAAGTCATCTATTTTGCAATCATGCTCAATTATAGCTGAAGTATTAATTATACATCCACGGCCTATTACTGCAAAAGCGTTAATAACAGCATTAGCAGCTATGACAGACCCTAAATCTATTTGAGCATATTTACTTATAACCGCCGTTGGATGTATTAAGGCTGGAAGTGTATAGCCATTTTTGGCTAACGTTTTTATTTTTACTTCTCGAGTATTATTGTGACCTATAGCAACAGCAACATTTATGTTGGTGCTAGGTATATTAAGTAAATCTGAAAATGTACCTATAACAGGCCAATGCTCTATGTTTTTTTTATTAGGATAGGCATCGTCATAAAAGCTAACACTAAAACCTAGTTGCTCTGCAATATCAGCTATTACTTTACCGTGGCCACTAGCCCCTAAAATAGCCAACGTTTTTACAGCTGGCTTAGTCATTGTTAGAGCCTTTAAAAGGCTCAATAGTTACGTGCCCATCAGCACTGATGCCCTCTCTTATAAAAACTTTTTTTACCGTTAACAGTAATATTTTCATATCGAGGAGGAAGCTTTGATTTTCTACATACCATACATCAAGCTTAAACTTTTCATCCCAGCCAATTGCATTACGCCCGTTAACTTGTGCCCAACCTGTTATACCTGGTCTTACATTGTGGCGTTTAGCTTGTTCTGAGTTATACAGCGGTAAATATTGTACTAATAGTGGCCGAGGCCCAACTAAGCTCATATCGCCTTTAAGAACATTAAACAAACCTGGTAGCTCGTCTAAACTAGTTGAGCGTAAAAAAGCGCCAAACTTAGTCATTCTTTCGTTATCTGGAAGCAAGTTACCGTGCTTATCTTTGGCATCGAGCATGCTTCTAAACTTCATCATTTTAAATACTTTACCGTGTAAACCAGGGCGGTTTTGCGTAAATAAAATAGGTGAACCTAATTTAGTACGGATTAATATCGCTACAATAACAATAATGGGTAACAACATAGCAAAGGCACTCAGTGCCACTATAAAATCAAATAAACGTTTCATGGTTTAACCAACTGTAAATAAAAGTTTTCTAGCTTTTTTAGATAAGTATTTCTTTCGAATCTTTCTACAATTCTTGTTCTTGCATTACAAGACATCAAACTAAGTGAAGATGCAGTGGCATTAGTAGCATTTTGCATTGCTTTAGCTAAACTATCTTCATTTTTAGGTTTCACTAACCACCCATTAAAATTAGGAGTTATTATCTCATTACAACCATTAATATCTGTTGCTATAACAGGTAATGACATAGCACCGGCTTGTAAAACAACATTAGGAAACCCTTCTCGATAACTCGAAAGAACCACTACATCGCTGGCTATTAATGCTGGGCGTATATCTGGATGAAACCCTAACATATGAATTCTAGGATGGTTTTCAATTATAGTCATAATATCAGGCTGTATAGGTGCTGTATGATCAATATCACCAACCAGTAGTAAGTGATTTTTTTCTGTTTGCAATATAAAAGCATTAACTAGCTCTTTTATTCCTTTATCTATATTTAAGCGCCCTACAAATGTAAAAATAAAATGCTCAGTGGGAATAGATAATTCACTTTTTAGGTTAGTACTAATACCATCGTTATTTTTGTTAAAATACCCAACATCAATGCCTGCTATGTTGCCATTACCAATTAAGTTTAGCTGTTTGGATGTAATTTTATAACTTAATAGATCGCGTTTAACACCTTCTCCCTCTGGTACTATATGAGTAGCTGATTTACAAATAAGCCTATCTATAAAAATTAATAAGCTTTTTTTAAAACCCGTTTGAGTAGGGAAAATAAGACCCGTAAACGTATGTATTTTAATTGGTACAAAACATAGTCTTGCAGCTAGCATGGCGATCAATCCAGCTTTTGGGGTATACGAATGTACTATATCTGGTTTGTGAATTAGAAATAATTTGATCATAAAAAATAGTGAAATAATATCTCTAAATACATTTATACCTCGGCTCATTAGCACTGGATATACTGAAACACCTTCATTTTTAGCTACTCGCTCTAAAGCCGGTGCAGGAGAGCTTACAATAGATACATCAAATGTATTATTTAAAAATTTAGGCTGATTTTTTAAAATAGTGTCTAGAGTTTCAGGTACAGTCGTGACTATAAATAATGTCTTTTTGTTCATAAGGCTTAAGAGTTCCAGATCTCATTATATTTACTTACCATGGTTTCTATCTTGAAGTTATTTTCTATTCGCTCTCGCGCTTTAAGCTGCCTTGCTTCCCATGCATCTTTTGAATGGGCTTTCATATTTATAGCTTCAACTATTTTACTTGCTAAATCTTGAGAATTTTGCGGTTTAGCCACCCATCCAGTATCACCAACAATATGTGCAGCATCACCTACATCTGTGGTAACGCATGGAGTACCACACGCCATAGCCTCATTTAATACATTCGGGAACGCTTCACTCGAACTTGACAGAAGGTGTATATCAAGCCCATTCATTACTTTTGGTATATCACTTCTTTTTCCTGCTAAAATAACATTATCGAGTACGTTATTTTGTTGTAACCATCCCATTAGTTGCTGGTTACTGTCACACATATCTAGACCAACTAATAAACATGAAAAATTAATTTTCTGCTGCTTTACTAAACCTAAAGCTTTTATTAAATTTTCGTGATCTTTAAACGGATGGAAACGACTTACCATGCCTATAAAAACAGTGTTATTTGAAATACTAAACTCTTTTTTAATTTGTTCTTTAGCATTATTATCGGCTTTAAAATCGTTAAGGTCATAACCATTGTAAACCACGTTAAGTTTTGCTTCACAATAGCCAATCCCTTTATTAGCTTCTGCAGCTTTATCAGCACAACAAATAATTTTTTTAGGAATGATGTAACTTAAATAGCCACATAATTTCGCAACCAGTATGGTGGACTTTTTAGCAGCACCTGGTGTTAAATTAGACTGATGCAATCCCCATGTTATATTTTTTATACCCGCACAACGAGCCACTAGGCCACCAAGAAGGTCTGCATGATACATCCATGTTTGTACTGCATCAGGCTTAATGCTTTTAATCAGTTTATATAGCTTTAATAGGCCCCTGAATGTAAAGCGTCCTAATGGCATATCCAATGAATACGCAGTAACACCTTGTTGCTGCAATAACGGACCATATTTAGACAAGCCCATTAATGAAATAACTGTATGGCTATTTTTTGAATCGGTTGTGCATAAGCGATATAAAACAGCTTCAGCACCACCGTCAGCTAACCCTGTAATAATGTGTAATACTTTCAATTAAAATACCTTTAAACGATAATTAGCTAACAAACCAACCGAAACCTTCAAGCCTAAAGTGTAAACTCCAAACTAGGAAAAAATATAAACAGAAAACTAATTGAAAAATACGTTTATATTTTACTTTAAAACGAAGTGAAGCTAACAACACTAGCAATACAACACTTTCAAATATCCTTGCTGTAACAGGTAATAAAAAATAAGTTGAAAGGTACAGAATTAGAAAGAATATAATTTGCGTGTTATATCTTAAAAAGACTTTGCCTTGCATAACAAATAACATGAAAACAAAGCTCCAATAAATAAAGCCTAGGCCACTTGCGCTTTGCGAAGCCCCATTACTATATTCTTCACCCTGCCTTGCGCCAATAAACTGCGCTAAGTAAAGTCCCATAGCTCCAACAACAACTCCAACAAATACGTACAATATACTTCTGATACCGTGTGAAAGTTTTAAGTGCATTAAGAAATTAACACCCAAAATACCTAGCAAAATTATAATGAATGATGAATGTATGAGTGCAGCACAGATATAAAAAAAATACTTTACTTTATTTGAAGCGCTAAACCACCCAATTAAAAAGATTGCTACCCCAAAACCTTGTCGTAAATGAATTAAATTGTTTTTTAGCACCAAAGGTAGTAATAAAAATAGCATTACCATATAAAAATACTTTTTATTGGTATTTTTTAATACCAAGTAAAACGTAGAGAATGTAGAAAAAGCAATTATTATTCTCACGATATTTTCAGGAGAAATAAAAAACGAAAGTAATGAGTTAATAACCAACCACAAAGGCTCGTTAACCAATAGCGGCAACACCCCAGATGAAAAGTTTTTTACTAATAAGATTGGTGAGCTTTCTGGGTATAATAAATAGTTTTCTCTATCAACCAACCCATCTATAGGTAATGCAGTTAAAAATATACAAAAAAATAATGCTATAAAAAAACTTAGTAGCTTATGTGATTTAGGGTTAATCCTAAAAGAGCGATCATAAAAATTGTATTTTTTGATATTAGTACTCATTTAACAAAGCTTCCCAACTTTGGATTATATTTTTAATTTTATATATCTCTGATGACTTTAAAACATCATCGCCATTAAAAGGAGACTTAAGAGCTTTGTCTAAATAATCCTGTAGGCTATTTATATTTTGATACTCAACCAGGTAGCCGTTCTTACCTTGTTCTATTATTTCGCTTGGACCACTTTTACAATTAAATGCAACGACAGGTGTGCCTAGGGAAATAGATTCAACTAAAGTATTGGGGAAACCTTCGTACAAAGAGGTTAGTAATGTTAACTTAGCATGCAAGTAATAAGGTATTACGCTTTGCTGAAAGCCTTCAAAATCGACTTTTTCACTCAAATTAAAGTCTGATACAAGTTGCTTTAACTTCTGCTCCAAACTTCCTTGACCAACTATTTTAAGCCTTAAACTAGGATGATTTTTTGATAAGACAGAAAAAGCCTGAATTGCAAAATGAAATGCTTTTTGATCTTCGAGTCTGCCCACACATAAAATATAATCGCCTTTAAACACTTCGCTTGGTTTTATATTAACAGCTTCATTTTCGACTGTTGTATTTACAGGGTTATATATAACACTTGTTTTATTTTTTAATTTTGGGAACACTGATAATAAATCAGTTCTCATGCCTTCACACTGATTAACAATATGGTCAGATCTTTTGTAAATTTTCATGAGTAAGAAAGAAAATACAGAAGTACGAAAACTCCTTTTAACACTTTTTGAATTTTCAGAAAGTGAGTTTATATTCCTACTTATAATTTTTACATTAACTCTCATGAAAAGCTTAATAAGTAACAATATAAGGCTAAGTTCATAATTAAAAACAACTACTTTAGTTGGTTTATGTGTTTTTAAATAATTATATATAGGCAAAATAGAACTACGGGCATTTGGTAAATCTAATACAACTAAATTTACTTTTTTACTTAATCGAGTGCGATAAGCAGCATCTTTCAATGTAAGTATTACAAGCGTTACATCCCAACCTGCTTCAGCTAAACCACTTGCGACAGTAACACACACCCCCTCAGCACCACCGCCTGCGAGTGAACTGATAAAAAGCGTTATTTTCTTTTCAAAGCATTTTTTTATCAAAGCATTACATCCTTGGATCTTGCTGCCATAAATCACCTAACCACTTATCGTAAGCATATGAGTTAAAGCCTGCATCGCCCGATTCATGAGCAAAAGTAAGCTCACCAAAATATATTTTTCCATCTACATTATAAAAATCAACACGGGCATAGCTAAAATCTTTAGCTAAATTTTTAGCAAGCTCTAGCATAGTATCAAAGTTTTTTGGCCTTTCTATTTTGGTAATAATTGACGGGTATATACTCGTTATAGGAATCCAGTTTAGTTTCTCATCAAAAAAAGAACGATGATGTGCTTCATCCCTGTCAAAATCGATATGTAAAATAGTTTTCATATCACCATTAGACTGCTTAAAAACATGAAACTTGTAGTCTCTTAAACTTGACTCTCCAAGGTGAGGTAGTAACCTTTTTTCAACTAATATTGAAGGAGGAATATCGCTATACCATGGCTCATTCTTGAGTTTTCCATAATCAACTTTTAACTGCTTATTTACATCATCACAAGCGTATTTAATTTTTTCATCACTACAAGATTCTGTTAATAAATAAACGGGTCCAGAGTTATGATTTGCTTTGAGTAATACATCACCATTTTCATGGATAATATTTTTTAACGTATCATAAGTAATAATTTTACCAGAATAGTAAGTTTCGATTACAATTTCAGCTAGCCCTTTTTCAGTAATCCACGTTTTAACGGCAAGCTTATCTGAACATATAGAAAACAGCGGGTTAGAAGGGTTACTCTTTCTGATATGAACTTTCTCATTAAATGTTGTTGGGTTTAAAGCTGTTAAAAAATACCCATTTCTTCTATAAAAACTTAAGTAAAACCAACACCTACGTAATAAATTTGAATTACTATAAAGATTACTTCTGATTTTTCTAATTATACTCATACTAAAAACCTTTAATTAATTTTTATACCATTTTTCATTGCATATAGAGTAAATTTAAAAAGTGAGTATCAATACTTTATTAAAACTGCTATATATTTATAAGCTAATAATTATAATCGTAAAAATGTCTTAAACATTTTAAAATAAATACCTACAGAAAGTATCAATTCTTTTTCACTTCTAACAACCTAACTTATTACATACTTAAGTATAATTTTTCACTTCTAAATATGTCGTATTTAATCAAGTTAAAGTTAGTTTTTCTCAAAACCTTCAAAACGAGTTAAATAAGGATGCCTTTTATTAAAACGCATGCTAACTCTGTCTAATATTCTTGAAAATTCATAAATCCAGCGGTTATATTTTAATTTTTTAGCCGGCATAGTTATATATTTCAATTCATCCATTGATTTTTGACAAGACTCATTAGTAAAACTATCAATGCACTCTAAATGACTAGATATTAGGGCTTTTCTTTGCTGAGTATTCATATTGATATAATCTTCAATAATTGTCTCAACCGATATCATTTCTAAATCCAATCCCTTTAGGTTGTATTCATACTGGTTAACATTGCTAAAATATCCATATGTTTCAGCTTCTATAACATTTTCAACGCCTACAATACTTGGCAAACCTAATGCTGCAGCTTGGATTATAGCAGTACCACTACCTATGAATAAATTATAATTACTCACTGTTTCATCAAACTTTAGATAGTCTAATGTCCCTTTTAAATGAATAGATTCACTCAATCCAGCCTTATTTATTTCATCAGCTATTTGTGCTTTTAAAGGGCCATCACCATAAATGTCAAATTGAACATTAAACCCTTTCGTTTTTAAATTTTTTAAGACCTTAATCATATAAAAATTATATGTTTTAAAATCAACTAGTCGCCCTATTGCTACGATTTTTATTGGTAAGTTTACTTCACCTGAAACTTTAATATCTTTTTTATCGATAACACCTAATCTAAAAGTATTTGCATCAGTCAATTTTTTACGCTTATGTTTTATATATAATTGGCGATTGCCTTCCGAGAAAAAAAGTAGCGATTTTTCGGGTAAAAAATCAAATATAAATTTGCGATTAACTTTCTCATGCCAAGCAACATCATCACCGCCCCACAAAAACTTTATGTAATGATAAAAACCAACCGTAACAATTATATTTTTATTTAACATATTTGATAAGCGATATCCCACTAGTGCATGCATTCCATCGCTTGCATGTATCTGATCGACATTTTCTAAAATGCGCTCTAATGCTCTTTTTTTCACGGGCACGAGTAGGGGTAATCTGCGTGTGAATTTTCCTAAATTTAAAAATATATCATCAGGAAATAATACGTTTGCATACTTTTTCATTTCGTTTAATAATTCAGGGTTACTTTCGTGTGGTAATGACAAAAGAAGAATGGTTGTATGCAACCCTAACCTGTGACGCTCTTTAGCCATTCGCATAAAAAACGTTTCAATACCACCTACTGGTAAAGCACCATAAATAAATAACATTCAAACCCTTTTCATTAAATAGTTTTTTAAATAAAAATATGTTTCTGCTAATCTTTTAAAAAATAGAACGCAGCTCAAAATTAGTAGGAAAACCCAAATCCACATTAGCGCCGGTTCATTTGCTTTTGTAATGACCATAATGCATGTAGCAGCGACATAACCAATCATCAATACATAAATTTTAACTCTTGGTATGGCCTTCCATATATGCGCGCTAGATTCTGTCTTTACTGTAAAAAAAATAAAAAATGCAAAAATTGAAGCTAATGCAGCTCCAGAAGCCCCATAATGAGGTATTAGTAGATAATTTAGAATTGCATTAACTGCAAATGCTATAAAAGACGCTAACATAGAAAAGTTAGTTCTGCGGGTTATACCAATCCCTACTCCTGTCACCTCGCTTAATAAGTAAAATAAAGGCATAGCTACGCACGCTACTATTAAATATTCTATAGCGGAGTATTCCTGAGGTAAAAATATAGGAATAATGAAAGATAATAAACCAAATAAAGACCAAATCAGCACAACAAATAACACCATATTTTCTATAACACACTCGATTTTACTTTTCTCAGAGCCCTCTTTGACCCAGCGATAAAGAAGGGGGTGCCATATGCTAGAAAAAATAGATGTAACAACCGATACAACTCCAGCAAGAGCTGCTGCCAATGAATAAATACCGAGTTCCTCGAAGCCTGACAAACTTCTAAGGAAGAACCTATCCATTGTACTCACCCCCCAGTAAGCAATGCCCCCAGCGACCAGCGGTAAGCTAAATGTTAGCATTCCCTTTAATAATACGGTGTCAATTCGCTTCGTAAAAGCTGCAATCCAAGATTTTCGGGTTAGCCAAGCAAATATAATTAATGAAAACGATATCGCTAACGTATTCATCAACATAAGCGTATAAAATTCAGCTTTTAAGCCAAAAAGCATTATTAAGCTTATTAATATAAGTAAAAATAACTTAGGAGCAATCTGCGTTATAGAAAATGCTAAACCACGTTCTTGCATACGAATTACGTGTGCTAAGAAGTTAATAAAAAAACTAGCTAACAATCCCACAAATAACAAAACCGTTAACGAATTTGAATTTATCCCGAATAATAATTTAGAAATAGAGTAAGGCTGTAATAAGGCTATCAATGCAACAATAGTAATTAAGACTAAACCGGGAAGAATACTTAATTTTAATAAAGCTTCCTTATCAGTCTTTTCATGATATTCACGAACATAAGCTTGATGCATTGATAAACTAAATAAGGATACAGCTAACCCTAAAACCACTTGCAGCATAGTCAAACGGCCGACATCTTCAACTGTAAAAAACCAAGCGACAAACGGCAGGGTTATAAACCCAAGAAGTGCTGCACCAATTGGGCCTAAAGCAAATTGTAAAATTATTTTAGCTTTCAAGGAAGAAATCCAAAGACGCTTTTATTACCTTGTCTTGATTTTCTGTAGTCATTCCATAATACAGCGGCAAACGTACTAGCCTTGAACTCTCTTGCGTTGTATAAGTATCTTTGCCTGAAAACTCGCCAAACTGTTTTCCTGCAGGGCTTGAGTGCAGTGGGATATAATGAAAAGGTGTCGTAATATCCTGCGTTTTCATATAACTAATAAATTCATTTCGCTCTTCATTTGAGCTCAATTTTATATAAAACATATGCGCGTTATGCGTTAATGAATCCGGAATATGAGGTAGCTGTTCAGCCTTTAGTTTTAGGCTCAGTTTATTGTAATAACGTTCCCATATTGATAAACGGAAATTATTTATCGTGTCTGCTGCTTCAAGTTGAGCATATAAATATGCAGCTTGTAACTCGCTTGGTAAAAAGCTCGAGCCTATGTCTTGCCATGTGTATTTATCGACAATACCATGTAGGAATTGGCTACGGTTTGTTCCTTTCTCACGTATAATCTCAGCTCGTTCAACTAGCTTAGGGTCATTAATTAAAATAGCCCCACCTTCACCACCCGATGAGTAGTTTTTAGTTTCATGAAAGCTATAACAACCTATATGACCAAGAGTTCCTAGTGCTTTACCTTTATAGGTAGACATTACGCCTTGTGCTGCATCTTCTACTACCCACAAGTCATGCTTTTCTGCGATAGCGAGTATTGTATCCATTTCACAAGCTACACCTGCGTAATGTACTGGCACTATTGCTTTTGTTTTAGCCGTAATAGCAGCTTCAATGAGTGTTTCATCAATATTCATTGTGTCCGGACGAGCGTCAACAAATATAATTTTTGCACCACGTAATACAAACGCATTCGCTGTAGATACAAATGTGTATGAGGGCATTATAACTTCATCACCAGGCTGAATATCAATCAGAATAGCGGCTAGCTCTAACGATGCTGTACATGAGGGAGTTAGTAATGCTTTTGTTGTGTTGAAGCTGTCTTCAAACCATTTTTCGCATTTTTTAGAGAAGTAACCATCGCCGCATAACTTGTCTGATGCAATCGCTTGCTCGATATACGCTAATTCTGTACCTACTTTAGGAGGAATATTAAAAGGGATCATTTTTAAACCTGTTTATAAAACCAATATGATATATCTGCAATACTAAAACCATTTTTACTATATAAATTTGCTGCGGGAGTATTGCTAGTTTGTGTTGCAACTTTTATCTTGCTAACATTATTAGCTAAGCAGTAGGCCTCTATTAACTTTAATAGTTTACTGCCTATTCCCTGCCCCTGAAAACGATTAGCTACTCCGATAAGCCCTATCACTGCTTCATTATTTCTAATCCGAATGGTAACAAAACCAGAAACATTACCTTCGTTTTTTAAGACTAAACAACAGTCATCGAATTTAGATAAAACTGCATTTTCGATCCACGTTTGATAAAAGCAATCTCTTTCACTTGGAGAAAACCACGGCTCTCTAAAACGGCTATTTAGATATAAATCATTTACTATACTTTTAAGCTCATCAATATCACTTTCTAACGCCAGATAACAATTAAAACTTGGTAATGAAACTGCGCCATTACTGACAAGTAAGCTTTTTTGAAATACAACCTCTCCCTCAACAAAACTAAAGCCATACTTGTTCACTTTATCTAAATCGTGATAACTATTTGAACTAACTTTAGTTGTTATTAGTGAGTTACTAGGCCAATCCGTATTTTTAATATCATCACTTGCTAGCTCAAGTGAAAATATTGTCTTGTTAAAAAAGTGGCTATCCCACTCCTTTAAGGTGAAGTGATTATGCATTACTTTTTACTAAGCCCATTAGGTATTGGCCGTAACTATTTTTAAGCATTGGGGCTGCAAGCGCTTCAATTTCAGATTTAGTTAGCCACTTATTATTGAATGCAATTTCTTCTAAACACGCTATTTTATACCCTTGTCGCTTTTCAATAGTCTCTACAAATTGAGCCGCTTCAAGTAAGCTTTCATGCGTGCCAGTATCAAGCCAAGCAAAGCCGCGACCCAATATTTCAACATTAAGCTTATTTTGCTTTAAATAAATTTCATTTAAGCACGTTATCTCTAGCTCACCTCTATGCGAGGGCTTAACTTGTTTTGCTATTTCTACAACAGAATTATCGTAAAAATATAAACCGGTTACTGCTAAATCAGACTTTGGTTTAGCTGGCTTTTCTTCAATGGAAATAGCCTTTTGGTTCTCATCAAATTCAACAACACCAAAACGTTCCGGATCTTTTACTTGATAGCCAAATACAGTCGCCCCTAGTCCGTTCTTAGCATTATCAACCGCATGCTTTAACTTAGGTGAAAACCCTTGCCCATAAAAAATATTATCGCCTAGCAATAAACAAACGTCGTCAGAGCCAATAAACTCTTCACCTAAAATAAACGCTTGAGCCAAGCCATCTGGGCTTGGTTGTATCGTGTAACTAAGCTCAATGCCAAAGCGTGAGCCATCACCTAATAATCGTTTAAATGATTCTTGATCTTCAGGTGTAGTAATAATTAAGATTTCACGTATTCCCGCTAACATCAACACAGAAAGCGGATAGTAAATCATTGGCTTATCATAAATTGGGAGTAACTGCTTGGATACACCCATAGTAATAGGATAAAGGCGTGTACCGGAGCCTCCGGCAAGGATAATTCCTTTCATGCTATTTTCCTTTAGCTGTCATATTTATTTCGCCCAGACGCTCACGCTGATATGAACCATCTTGTACGTTTTGACACCACGTTTGATTATCTAAATACCATTGAACGGTTTTACGTAGGCCTGTTTCAAAGGTTTCGACCGGTGTCCAGTTTAGCTCTGCACTCATTTTTGATGAATCAATAGCATAACGTCTATCGTGACCCGGGCGATCTGCCACGTACGTTATCTGTTCTGAGTACGGGGAGTCCTTAGGCACTAAAGTATCTAGAATACTGCAAATACTTTTAACAACTTCAATGTTTTGCTTTTCGTTATGGCCACCAATATTATATGTTTCACCAATTTTACCTTCAGTTACTACCTTATATAAAGCTCGAGCATGATCCTCAACGAATAACCAATCTCTAATCTGATCACCTTTTCCATAAATCGGTAGTTTTTTACCTTCAAGGGCATTAAGTATTACTAATGGTATTAATTTTTCAGGGAAATGATATGGCCCATAGTTATTTGAGCAATTGGTTACAACTGTAGGAAAGCCATACGTACGTAGCCATGCACGAACTAAGTGATCACTAGATGCCTTACTTGCTGAATAAGGACTGCTTGGTGCATAAGATGTTTGTTCAGTAAACAGAGGTAGCGCTTTACTCAACGCATTACCCGCTTGCTCATCTGGGTGAGGTAAATCACCATACACTTCATCAGTAGATATATGATGAAACCTAAAAGCGAGCTTTGCGCTATCTTCGAGTGAATTCCAGTACTCGCGAGCAGCTTCTAATAAAGTGTAAGTTCCTACAATATTGGTTTGAATGAATTCAGCGGGGCCTGTAATTGAGCGATCAACATGGCTCTCTGCAGCTAAATGCATTACAGCATCTGGCTTGTGCTCGGCAAACACACGGTCTAGGGCTACACGGTCACAAATATCAACTTGCTCAAATGCATAACGCTCATTACTATCAATTGATCTTAGTGACTCTAAATTACCTGCATAAGTCAGCTTATCGAGATTGATAACCAAATCTTGAGTATTATCTATTATATGTCGGATAACAGCAGAGCCAATAAACCCTGCACCACCTGTTATTAGTATTTTCAATTTAATTACCTTTAAAACTTTACTGCTCAAAGCGGATTATTTCAGTCTTCTTTTTTTAGAAAATACAAAGTTAAAACGCTAATTGTTGCCAAAATAAACCCTAGAATTGCCGCAAATATACAGATAAAAGCTCGTTTGGGGCCTGACTTAATTTCAGCGACGATTGCTGGATCTACTGTTTTAAATACGTATTCATCACGAACATTAGCGAACATAATCGTTTTTGCTTGCTCTTCTATAAGCTTGTATAAAATTGAACGTATATCTGCAATTTTTGTTTTATCTAACTGTTTAACTAGAAAATCTGTACTACGATTGGCTTCTGCTACATCTCGTTTTTTCATAACCGAATTGATGTCGGCAATTAACCAGTCTACCCACTGCTTGGCAACGACAGGGGAAACATGTTCAATTGAAATTGTAATCATCCCTGTATCTTTTAGAGTATTTATAGATACGACTTTGCTGAATGCTCTATATGCTTCTTGCATTGAAGGCTTTGGCTTGAAAGGTGCAGATATTTCACGAACCCACTTTTTTTGTTCTGCGAGATAAACATCTTCATTGTATAAAATATCATTAGTACTACTATTCCATGACTTTACTGCCATTAAATTGGGTAGGATATTATGATTTTGTATAAATTCGCTCGTAAATTGACGTGACTTCAAAACTTCAATTGCTAGCTGTGTTTTATTATCAGAGCCTGCACCCAAATTAATTCCAGCCAAGCTAGCCAAACCACCAAACTGCCCTGATAAGCCACCTAAGCCGCCAGACTCTTTCTGTTCTGCTGCAGTTAATAATGCTTCAGACTTATAAGTATCGGGTAAACTCAATGCATAAAATACAGCTATAAAAGTAAATAATATCGATGTGAAAATAATTATAAATTTACGCTTCCATAGTACTGATAATAACTCCTTTAAATTTATCTCTGCATCAAAGTCTTGCTCTAAATAGTTTAACTCGTTGTGATATTCTTTAATTTTATTACTCATGTAATTCTCTTATCAGCCAGTTTTCTGAGATATATGATTCAATTTTCAACAAAACATTGAATTTAAGTTTTTAGCTACAGATAACTGGGAAGATATGAAACTACAAAACTTAGTAATCTTAACTTATTAAAAATAAATACTCTTACGGAGTAAATAACTTAACTGAAGTAAACAACACAGTTAACTCAAGTTTCGATTTATATTTCTATCAATATTTTAGTCAAAATAAACGCAACAATAGTTTTACTCATTGCGTTTATTTATTTTCTTTTTATAAGCTACCAATAGCTGCCACTGCTACGCCTAGCTGATAAAGAATCTGCGTTGCAGTGCTCCAAAGCGTTAGCTTGTCCATGTGTCCTGCGTCCATTGGTATTACTATTGTGTCGCCTGGTTCTAACTGATCAGCATTATTTGCTGCAAACCAGCCACCTGTGTTTGGTATTTTCACTGAACCATTGGCTTTAATAATGTAAATTCTGTCTTCAGCGGCACGCTCTTTAAGGCCACCACTCAAAGCAAGATAATCATCAACACTCACCCCAGTTTTGTATAGGTGCGATGTTGAGTAATTAACTTCACCAATTACGCTAATTGAATCACGCTTGCTTGGTACATAAAGTGTATCACCATCTTGTAATACTAAGTTTTGTTGGTTATTTACAATTAAAGGTAAATCAATTACTAAACGTCCTACGGCTTCAACACTCGCGAGGTCGTTTAACAGCTTGTTCATTTCTTCATATGAAAGTGTGCTACTGCTTACAGAGTTTTGGAAGCTCTTAGAAGCTATATCACGGCGAAGCTCTGTAGATAAACGTGCTAACTGCTTTTCCTCTTGCTCTTTAATCGACGTACGGGTAAATACAGCTGCTTTTTGCTCTGCAAATTTTGAAAAACCACCCGCGCGTTCAAGTAATTCAGTAAGCGTTTCTCCTCGGCGTATGGTGTAAGTGCCCGGAAATTTAAGCTCACCTTTTAATTCTACTTTTACATTTTCTTGCCAATTTGGAATAGCGAATACGTTGATGCTGTCTTTACTTTGTAATGTAATATTACTTTGAAGATCGCCTTTCATGGCGCTTTCAAGATCAAATCGTAAGTGTTCTATTTTAGAACCATCACTCGCTACTATTCGCGTAATTTCAGCTTGTTTTATGTATGCAGACTCCAGCAAGCCACCTGCTGCTGTTATTAAATCACTTACCTCACCACCAATCATTAGTGGATAAATACCTGGGAAAGTAACGTTTCCGCTAATCTCAACTAATTGCATAGCTTGCTGCACTGATGCTTGCTGCTTAAATTTAGCAATAATTGGCGCTAATAAATTATGGCGGCTAAATAACGCGTAATCTTCAGGTTTGAGTTCTTGGTCTTCTTCTTCTTTTGCTTTGCGCTTAGAAATTTCAGCAATAGTGAGTATTTTATTGTCTTCAAGAACAAGTTCTTCGTCTTCTTGATTAACGCCAATGTATTTTTCGAACTCTTTTTGCTCAAACTTATGCCACTGCTCTGCTTTTAGTTGCTGCTCTTGTTGCTCTTGACTAAGGGCCATATTTGCTAGTGCAGACAGTTCGGCTTCTTTTTCTTCAAAACGGCTAAATACAACAATTTTGTCATTAGCTTGAAGTTGTAAGTTATTTTCAGAGTTTTTAATAATAGCTTGAGCAACATCGAACTGATGTGCTTCTATATCGCCGTTTATATTTATTTCGCGGATTACGAGTCCGTAGCTTAAATCGGCTTGCGGTAGTAAATCACCACGTACTGATTTAAGTACATCTGAAATGCGCTTGCCTTGGTGCCACTGATAATTACCTGGGCGCGCTACTGCACCAATTAAGCTAACTGAATTTTGATATTGAGAGCTAACTGAATTAAAGCGAATACGATCGCCATCTTGTGGAATATAGTTAATTTGCGATTTTGAAAAATCTACCGATAGCACTTCTTTACGATCGAAGTTAAAGCGCTCTACAATTGCGCTTTTGGCATATGCATTTGGTTTAAGGCCTCCGGCCATTGCTAATAACTGCTTAGCAGACTCACCTTTTTTAAGTTCAAAGATAGCTGGGCGTTTAACCGCACCTTCAACTCTTACTTGAGCGCCAACTGATGGAATAAATACAGCATCGCCCGGCTTTAATACGATATCGTTACTGCTATCGCCATTAATAAGTAAGTCGTAAAGGTCAAAGTTTGCAACTACGTTGCCTGCTCGTTTAACTTGAATATTACGAAGAGAGGCAATGTCAGACACGCCACCGCTTACGAATAATGCGTGCGAAACAGTTGTTAATGAAGAAACACTGTAGCTACCCGGCTTATACGCTTCTCCTAGCACTAAAATACGCATGCTACGAAGTTGGCCAAGCGATATAAATGCTTTTACACCAATAACTTCCTGCTCTACTTTTACTTTTATTAGTTCTTTAATTTCAGCAAAGGTTAAACCAGCCACTTCTACAGGGCTTAGATCTGGAATACTAATACGTCCTTCACGATCAACTATTACTTCAAAACTGTCACTTTCTTTACCATAAAAGTTAATTTTTAATTGATCGCCAGGGCCTACAATATAAGTATCGGGTACTGCCGCATTTTCGCTTGGCATAAATGTAGTGGGTTCACCTGCAAACAACTCATAACCATATGGTTTTAATTCGTCTGCTTTTGGTTTGAAGCGCTCTTCATCTGTTAGCTTTTCTTTTTCTGGCTCTGCGCGCTCGCCAATACTGTTTTGTTGCTCTGTATTATTTTGATTATTAGATTGGTTTGTACCGGTGATCGTTGAAACATCAACACCATACTGTTTTGCTAGGGCTTCTTGCTGAGCTTTTGGCAGCTTTTTAAATTGCTCAATTTGAGATGCTGTTGGCGTAAAAGCCAAAGTACTAAAACTACAAAGTAGAATAAAAGCACTAATAAATTGTGTAAAAACTTTCACGAGTAGGTATATCCCTAGGTCTACAACCAAAATTGGTGGCTATAATACATTAATTTTGAGCAAATAAAAAAGGGACTTTCGTCCCTTTTGTCACTTTAGTGTCATTAACTTAGTTACATTGGTTAAAAACTGTAAACCAGAGTAAATGATGTTTCTGTGTCAGTGCTTTCTTTGTCGTCAGCAACATCTGAGTTGTTAGTGACATTAAAAGCGACTTTCATTTGTAATGAGCCGTTTATTTTTGCAAGCAATGCAGTTTCTGAACGAGTTTTAGTGTTTGTATCACCATACTCTACAGCAACTAATTGAGTAAAACGTGCACTCTCAGAAATTTGCCAGTTGTAATCTAATTTACCTAAGGCAATTACTTCGCCTTCAAACTCGCCAGCAAGAGAGTTACCGTTATCATCAATTTCAGAGCTGTCATCTGGGTATTCAAAATATTTATAACCAGGACCAACTTCGGCACTTAACCACATTGTTTTTTCGTTTAATAAACGTAAACCGTAACCTGCAGAAATTACTGACTCACTTCTATATGCTCCAAAATAATCTGAAACGTGTGAACCATAAATGAATAGATGAGAATGATCTTCATTTAATTTGTAATTACCTTGCGCTGAAATCGAGTACTTTTCATTAGTGCGCTGCTTATTTTTGTCGCCATTAGCATCTTCAACTTCATCTTCTTTGTAGATGCCGTCTAGCTTGTATTCGTTGTTCCAGTTTTCAAGGTTGTGCTGTACTTTAATACCACCTTTGAGTGTGGTCGTTTCTGTATTACCACTTGTGATAATAGCACCAAGTTCACTGGTAACTTCCCACGTTTTTTGATCTGCGTCTGCAGCGAATGCATTTGTTGCAGCAGATGCTGCAACTAAAACTGATAAAAGCTTTAATTTCATTAAAAAATAACCTTTGTATAAATGTATATCTATTTTATTAAAGCGTTACTTGTTAGAGCAAGCAAAACAGCTAAGTAATAATGTAAAAAATTTCATGCAGCAAATACTGCATGAAATTTTATTTCTAATAGCCGCTTTATCACTACAACAATTAAAGATAACTTTAATTAAATAACTATTTAAAATTAGTCTTGCTTGTGTAAATGAACATCCATTTGTGGAAATGGGATTGCAATATTTGCATCATCTAATGCAATTTTAATATTTTCCATTAATGACCAGTAAGTAGGCCAGTAATCAGCAGCGTTAACCCAAGGGCGAACAACAAAGTTTACGCTAGAATCACCTAGCTCAGATACAGCTACTGTATAAGCTGGGTCTTTAAGTATGCGTGTTTCTGCATCTAACACAGATTTTAATACTTCTTTTGCTTGACGTAAATCAGCATCGTAACTAACACCAATAACTAAATCGATACGGCGAGTAGACTCGCGCGAGAAGTTAGTAATAGCGCCTGACATTATTTGAGAGTTTGGTACGATGATTACTTTATTATCTGGTGTACGAAGTTCAGTTGAAAATATTTCGATTTTCTTAACAGTACCCATTTTATTACCTGCTTCAACAAAGTCACCAGATTTAAACGGACGAAGTAAAATAATTAGCACGCCTGATGCAAAATTAGATAGTGAACCTTGTAATGCTAAGCCAACAGCTAAGCCTGCAGCACCTAAAATAGCAATGAACGAAGTTGTTTCAATACCAATTTGCGAAAGTGCCATTAAAATAGTAACAGCAAATACAAGTGTGTACACAATGCTTGAAACAAACGACCCGACAGCTTTATCTACTTTCTTTTTAGCAAAACCTTTTTCAGTTAAGTTAGAACAAAACTTAGCGATACGACTACCAAGTAAAAAGATAACAAGCGCAACAACAGCTTGTATACCGTAGTGTAAGATTAGGCCTGAGTTATCGTTAAGCCAATTAAGTACTGAATCCATATTTACTCCAAATGTTTTTTATTAAGCGTTTTCCGAGCATTATTATACATTAATTTACAATTTATTCTCATGAAATAATGAATTAATACTATTAAATGTAAGTACATTCGATTTTTTAGAGGCAATTATGCGATAAAATGAAGCCTACTTTGGAAAGTTATTAACGACCAAATACTAATTATATTTGCCTGAAATAAATTATTTTAATTTATTTCACTTTTAGGCTTCACAACATTTATTATTTTATGTATTATGCGCGCCACACCAAACAAGGTGTGTGTAGTGGCGGTTGTAGCTCAGTTGGTAGAGCCCCGGATTGTGATTCCGGTTGTCGCGGGTTCAAGCCCCGTCAATCGCCCCACTTTTTCTCCTAGTAATACCCTTTATTTATATTTTAATAATCTCCCTAAATTATCTTTTTATATCCTATACAGCATATTTAACCTTTGTTATCCAAATTAATTACTATTTTAAGCTAAAGCAGTTTATCAGCAACCTCTTCTGTTTTAATAAGTTTAATTTGAAGATTTATTAAACAATTGTTTAGCCTAAATTAAATTACATTTATTTAACCAATGTGATTACATTGGCTGTACTTAAGTACAAAAAGTGCTAAATTTCTAGTACATACATCTCTTTTTATACAAAACATCAAACTTCTACTGGGATATAAAATTAAGCATGATTAAACAGGTTTTAAGAAATTTACTGTGTAGTTGTTTAGCTGTAATGAGCTTTAACTCATTGGCTCAAAGCAATGATGAATATAATAAGCTACTGATTGAACTTCAAAAATTAGTTTCTGAAAAAAAATATACTCAGGCTTATCAAAAAAGTAATAGTGAATACCAGTACCTGGGTGAACCCGTATACGATTTTTTACTAGGGGTCTCTGCGCTTAAAACAGGAAATGCGGCGCCAGCTGTATTTGCCTTTGAACGCGTGGTTGAAAACAACCCTAGATGGTATGAAGCTCGCTTGTACTTAGTTCGTGCTTATTTAACCGTTAATAATTTACCTGCTGCCGATACTCAAGCTTTAATACTGATTAACTCACCTAACACACCTAATAACATAAAGTCTTCAGCACAGTCGTTACTTGATACAACCACACTTAAAAAGCAAGAAGCGGGGCGTTCTTATAAGCAAAATATTGAGCTTGCCCTTGGCGTTGATGGCAACGTAAATGCGGGTACGGCAGAAAATACGATTATAATTCCTAATATTGGTGAGTTTTTGTTATCGCCAGAAAGTAAAAGTACGCAAGACAACTATGCGCGACTAAATTACAGAGGAAAGTACTCTCACCCTATAGATCAGAAAAGTTTAATCACTTTGAGTGTTAATACCGGGTGGTACAAGTTTGCAGAACTCAGCCAATACGATCGTATAAATGCGCATATTAATGCTGCCTATCAATATAAACAAAATGACATAAGTTGGTTTGCACAAGTATCGACGACTCCATTAATGCTTGATGGCGATCTTTATCGTACTGAATCAGCTTTAACAGCAGGTGCTAGTTATAAGCTGAATAAACAAGTTAATTTATTTAGCTCTGCGACTGCGGGTGTTTTAAATAATAGATTTGATGAAAAGCTCAATAATTCGTTTTATGCAATAAACGCAGGAGCTAGCTATGCAACTAAGCAATGGTTTCAAAGTTTAAGTGTTAACGCTAAAAATGAAGAAGCCGATATTACTGAAGGTGAATTTAATAGCCGTAATATTACGAGTTTGTACTACCAAGTGAACACTCAACTAGCTCAACATTGGCAGTTGTTATCTCTTGCTGGATACCAATGGATTAATTATAAAGATGATCACCCTTTATTTTTACAAGAACGTGCCGATAACCTCTTTATGCTCTCAACTTCTGTTCGCTACTTAGTTAATCGTGATTTAGCAATACAGTTGGCAGCCAACTATCAAGATAAATCCAGTAATATTTCTTTATTCGAATATGACCGTTTAGATATCAATTTAAGCGCTTCTTACTCATTTTAATTTAAGGTATTTATGAAACATTTACTCCCTGTAATTACCACTTTACTTTGTGTAAGTTTTTATACACAAGCAAACTCCCCTGCTGGTAAAACTATTTTAGCGCGAGGCTCTGTACTAGCGGTTGATGGAAGCTCTGAACAACAACGGCAGTTGCAGCGCAGAGATACCGTTTTTGGTGTAGATCGCATTACGACCGGAGAGAAAAGCAAAGCGCAATTTTCAATGTCGGATGGTGGTTTAATCGCTTTAAAAGAAAATTCAGAACTAAATATTGCTAACTACGAATTTGATGATAATACCCAACAAGGTTCTGCTTCTATTGAGTTACTTAAAGGTGGTTTACGCTCTATTTCGGGTGTGATTAAAAAAAATGGCGGCTCTTATAATGTAAAAACCCCCGTTGGCTCTATTGGTATACGTGGAACACATTTTGAAGTTCAGCTCGTTGAAGGCAATGTGTTTTTAGCTGTATGGGATGGCGCAATAGATTTAACTTTAGAAAATAATAGCGTGGTTTCTTTGGGTGATAACGAGGCATTTTCGTTTGCACAAATTACAGCCTCTGGTGAAGTATTAAAAACGACGCGTGCAGCACGTGTGTTTGATCAAAATATAGTAACGATCGACCCTAAAGATGACAACGAAGAAGAGACTGAACAAGCATCTGTAACTGAAGTTGAAGTAAATGCTTTTGAAGCAGATACAGATACTATGGATATATATTCTGAACAACAATTTCAAACAGTTAGCAGCGCATCTTTAGTCGATCAAATAGCTCAGCGCCAAGGTGTATTTAACTATGAAGCATCAAGCTTTAATGTAAATTCGAGTGTGGGTGCTGTTACTGACTTTGCTATGACTATGGCCGTTGATTTTGATAATGGCACAGTGCCTGATGGCGAAATTAGTTTTAATGACGCGGGCGGAAATTGGTATGCGGCTTACAGCGGTTTAATAAATTTAAGCGAACTTGACTTAGCCGTTACATTTGCATCCCATGGCAACAATAAAGCCGAGGGCGATGTTGATGCAATATTTTTGAATGACTTAGACAACATTACTGGCAACTTTAATCTTAACGAAATAAATAATCCTGATGTAAATGCTAGCGGTTCTTTTAAATTAGAACCATAAACACATTGGATACAAAGCTTTTATTATGGAGTATTTAAAATGACAGCAAAAAATATATTTTTGCTTGGTTCTATGGTGTTTTTGTTAAGTGCCTGTGGAGGCTCAGAAGAAAGCCCTGCTCAAGAGACAATACAATCACCTACGGCTGAAGTAGTAACGCCAACGGTGACTAGCTATATAAATTTAGCTGGTGTTATAGCGAGTAATCAAACCAAGAATACAAAAGTTTTAGGTGCTGTCACTTCAAGTAGAGGAGTAGTTGGATCAAGCATAGCTAATACACGCGCTAATATTGTTTTTTCACAAACAAACGAAACTGTGCAAGGCAACGTTTCTTTTTTACTTGAAGCTTCGGATACTGATGGCATTGCTGAAGTTAATTTAGTGCTCCCTAGTGTTAATAAAAGCATATCACTGTGTTCTTCTGATTGTGGTTTTGACTACGAAAAATCAATTATAGGCCTCAGCCCTGCACTTTATGGTGTAACTCCAGGAGAGATACGCCTAGAAATATGGATAACTGACACTTTAAATAATCAAGTCCTTGCTGATGCAATTACTTTTAACTGGCAACCATATCAAATTGAAGGTGTTACAGCTCAGCGAGACGAAGATAATATTAATCTTTCGTGGCAAGCTAACCCCGAACTTAATCGTTATAACGTTTATATTGCAACTCAAGCTGGAGTTTCATCTACTAATATTAATGAATTAGAAAACGGGCAACAATTTTTAAGTATTCAAGATACTGCATTAAGCATTACCGAGTCACTTACAGATAAAAGTTATCAAGTACTTATTACCGGTATTGATGGCAGTGGTGAAAGTGGCTTTGCTAATATAATAAACATAGCACCAGTGGGTGGAGAGCTTGCATTTGCACCAGAAGCTAATGCCGATCAGTTTCAGATAAATGAAGATCAAACTCTGCAAGGCAACGTGCTAACAAATGATACGAATCAATACAGTGGCGATTTACGTGTAAATGCAGATGCATTAATTCTACCGCAGCATGGCACCATTGATATAAATGAAAATGGGGATTTTACTTATATCCCTATTGCAAACTTTAATGGTGAAGATGCCTTTAGCTATCAAGTTGCTAACGAGCTAGGTATGACAGATACCGCAGTTGTAGAGATAACCATTTTAGCTGTTAACGACGCCCCTATTGCGCTTGATAATACTTATAACATTACAAACAATGGAACCTTAGTTGTCCTATCGCCTGGCTTACTTATTAACGATAGCGATATTGATTTAGATAACTTAACTGTTGATACAACGCCTGTTAGCGAACCGACAAGAGGACAATTAACCCTTTTTGATAATGGTAGCTTTGAATACCAAGGCGAGCAGAACATGCAAGGCCAAGACAGCTTTCAGTATAGAGTTGTTGATGCACAAGGTGCTCAGGCTATTGCAAATGTAACTATTGTAAGCTCAAACACTAACGTAGCCCCTGTAACAAAAAATGATAGTTATAGTTTAAGCGAAGATGAAACACTTGTGGTTACAGCAGCCAATGGTGTGCTTAGTAACGATACTGACCCAAATAATGACAGTTTTTCAGTTGATGAAACATTTATTGTGGCACCAACACATGGCCAACTATTATTAGCAATTGATGGCAGCTTTAGTTATGTGCCGGATGCTAATTTTAATGGTGTTGATCAATTTCGATATCAAGCTATAGACTCATTAGGTGCAACCTCTACAGCCACAGTAACTTTAGTAATAAACAGCGAACCCGATAGCCCTGTCGCACAAAATGATGCCTATCAATTTAGTAAAAATAAACTATTTGAAGTAACAGTACAAAATGGCTTGTTAATTAACGACTTTAATATTGAGGCTGGCGATTTATCGGTTAATACTACGGCAATTAATACAACTCAAAATGGCGAACTTACATTAAATGCTGATGGCTCGTTTACTTATCAACCTGACTCAGGTTTTATTGGTGTAGATAGCTTTACCTATTCAATTTCAAATGAGCAAGGCTTAACTGCAACAGCTCAAGTAACATTAAGTGAAAGCGGCGTTAATACTTTTCCAGAAGCCAATAACGATCAATTTACGTTAGACGAAGACAGCTCTGCATCTTTATTAGACGTGCTAGCTAACGACACTGATGCAGATGGCGATACGATTAGTATTTCGAACATAGAAAATATTGCTGGAGAAGCGACTATTGTCGCCGGAAAAATACAGTTTACTCCACCAGCGAACTTTTCAGGTGAGATAGTACTAACTTACACCATTACGGATGGCTATAGCACTGGTAATGAAGGCATAAACGACAGAACAGCAAGTGTGACGATTACCGTGACACCCGTTAATGATGCCCCTACTGCAAATACTGATTCAGCAACGATGAACGAAGATGCTCCTGCGTTATTAGTTAACGTACTAGCTAACGACTCCGACATTGATGGCGATACTCTTACAATAACAGCTGCTACTGCAGATATAGGTTCTGCATCTGTTGTTGATAATAAAATCCAATACACGCCTGCTGCTAATACAAATGGAACAGCAATTATTAGCTACACAATAAGTGATGGTAACGGTGGTACTGCAACTACAAACTTATCAATAATTATTACTCCTGTAAACGATACTCCTATTGCAAACGCAGACTCAGCGACAGTAGATGAAGATGCAGCGCCAATACTAATAAACGTATTGGCAAATGACTCTGACGTGGATGGTGATAGCCTCACTATCAGTGCTGCCTCGGCAGATACTGGTTCGGTCGCAGTGGTTGGCAATCAAATTCAATATACACCGGCACCCGACGACAACGGCGTAGCAACAGTTACTTATACTGTAAGCGATAGCAGCGGTGGTGCCAGTACAACAACGTTAACTATCACTATTACCTCCGTAAACGATGATCCAATAGCAAACGCCGATTCGGCTACCATGGCTGAAGATGCAGCGCCAATACTAATAAACGTATTAGCCAATGACTCAGATGTAGATGGCGACAGCCTCACAATCAGTGCAACCTCAGCTGATATTGGCTCGGTCTCAGTGGTTGGCAATCAAATTCAATATACACCGGCGGCCGACAGCAATGGCTTAGCAACAGTTACTTATACCGTTACTGATAATAATGGTGGAACAAATACTACCACGGTCACTATTACTATAACTGCAGTGAACGATACACCTGTTGCCAATAACGATACTGCTACTATGGCTGAAGATGCAGCACCAATACTGATAAACGTATTAGCCAATGACTCAGATGAAGACGGCGACAGCCTGGTGATAAGTGCAGCATCAGCTGATATTGGCTCAGCCTCCGTAGTTGGCAATCAAATTCAATACACACCGGCAGCTGATAGCAATGGCTTAGCAACAGTTACTTATACCGTTAGTGATAATAATGGTGGAACAAATACTGCCACGGTCGCTATTACGATAACTGCCGTGAATGATGTACCTGTTGCCAATAACGATACCGCTACTATGGCTGAAAATGCAGCGCCAATACTGGTAAACGTATTAGAAAATGACTCAGATGTAGATGGCGACAGCCTGGCGATCAGTGCAGCATCAGCTGATATTGGCTCAGTCTCAGTAGTTGGCAATCAAATTCAATACACACCGGCAGCCGATAGCAACGGCTTAGCAAGAGTTACCTATACTGTTAGTGATAATAATGGTGGAACGAATACTGCCACGCTCGCTATTACGATAACTGCCGTGAATGATGCACCTGTTGCCAATAACGATACCGCGACCATGGCTGAAGATGCAGCACCAATACTGATAAACGTATTAGCAAATGATACTGACTCTGATGGAGACAGCTTGGTGATCTCTTCAGCCTCAGCTGATATTGGCTCGGTCTCAGTAGTTGGCAATCAAATTCAATATACGCCTGAAGCCAATACCAATGGACTTGCCACGATAACTTATACGATTAGTGATAATAATGGCGGAACCAATACAGCCACAGTGGCCATTACCGTAACTGGTGTTAACGATGCACCTGTAGCATCGGTTCAAAGTTTTAGTATTAATGAAAATGCTACCGATGGCGACATCATAGGGACTGTTAGCGCGTCAGATATTGAGAACCAGACTTTAACTTATAGTTTAACTGGCGGTAACACTGCTTTATTTAAAATTAATAGTAGCTCTGGTGTTTTATCAACCGCAGGTGAAAGCCCATTTGATTTTGAAACAACTAATCAATATATCTTAAATGTCACTATAACTGATGATGGCACACCTAATGAAAGTTCAAACGTTAACATAACCGTTAATATTACTGATGAAATTGAGCCTCTTATTCCAACTGAAGATGTGACATTTGGCCGCCCGATTACAGGTGAGCTTGATCTTTCAAACATTTTTTCTGGAGGTGAGTTTAAAGACAGTATTGAGCTTAATGGCAACCTTTATTTTGTTGGTTTTGTTGATGGCGACGATAAAGATATTATTGTTGTGTCTTACACCAACGCTGGCATAACAAATAATGCTTTTAATAGTAATGGAATAAAAATATTAGATTTAGATGATGATGAAGAAGCCACAGCTATTATTTCTGACGGTACAGATCTCTTTATTGCTTATTCTAGTTTTGACGGCACAAATACTGAAGCCTGCTTATTGGAAATGAATACTGCTGGCGTTGTAAGTACTGACTCTGGTGAGAATGATTCAGGAGTTCGCTGTACTTCACAAGCGAGTACTCTTGTTATTAATGACCTTGAAATTGATGACGATAAAATACTGGCTGTAGGTAAACGCTTTGATGGCACTCAAAACGATAGTTTATGGATACATTATAAAAAATCAGATCTAGATTTTGAGAACTCTACTCCAGCTATTGTCGATGTTAGCGGCGCTAATCGAGATGATGAAGGCTTTGCAATTAAGAACTTTGATGATTCCGATTACTTAGTGGTTGGGAGTGTTACCAATGCAGAGGGAACAAAAGACTCTCTACTTCGTTATTTAAAATCTGATGGCGATAATGACAATAACTTCAATGGTGGCGCAGCACTAACAATTGATATATCTGATAATGATAAAGACGACGAACTTTTTGCTGTAGGCGGAGTTGTTGATTCTGAATTTACTGCCTTTGCAGGTGGATATGTAACAAGAACCAGCGGTGAAAAAGAAGCGGTAGTATTAGCTATTAATAAAGATGGGGAGCTAATCACCACCTTTGGCAATGCTGGTATTGCAATTTATGATATTGATGGTAATGGTGGTAATGGTAATGGCGGCGCTAACATTGCGGGCATTAAACACGAGCCCATCAACAATGGTATTAGCTTGTCGGGGACGACTGGCGTATCAGCCTCAGAAAAATTATTTTCAGCACGGATTAATAATCAAGGTACTTTAGATAGTGCCTATGGCACCTCCGGCATTAATATAATTGATGGTATAAGTGGTAAGCAATTTGCCAACACTTTAGCTATCGACTCTAATGACACTCTTTGGGTAGCTGGTGTTAATGATGATTCAAATACAAAACCGTTTATTGCAGCAATAGACAGTCAAGCCACATTATTTAGTAACTTTGAAACGAATGGTTACTTTACCCTTAATAATTTAGTAGATGCGACAAACGACGAATCAATGCACGTTTTACAACTTAGCAATGACCCTCATGCCGGTAAGTATATTCTTGCATCAACGGCTAAATCGGACTCAATTACTAAGTTAGTATTAACACGCTTTACGAGTGCGGGTGATATTGATACTAGCTTTAGCGAAAGTGGCCATAAAGAAATTGCCATAGATTTGAGTAAGTCGCGCGTCGCTTTAACCGAGCAAAGCGACGGCAATTTAGTTATTACAGGCTCTAAAAATAGTGAAAATGGTGAAGCAGGCTTTGTAGCTAAAGTTGATCAGTCTGGTAATTTAGACACTTCATTTGCAACAGATGGTGTATACACAACCTCTGTCAGTGGCGCAGAATTGGTAAACCTGACAGGTATTGCACTTGATAATAGCGGTAACATTATTACTGTTGGGTCAATCGTAATAAGCGGCACTCCTAGCCCAATCGTTATAATGTTGACACCAGAAGGTACCCTTGAGCCAAACTTTGGCACTGGCGGAAGTATCATAGGCTCAGCTTTTGAGTACTATAACCGTGTACATACCGACAATGCGGATATTTTCATTGGCGGTAAGGCAGTATTAAGTGGCACTTCAAAGCTAATCGCATTGAAGTTAAGCTCAAACGGTACTGAAGTCTTTAAATATGTAGGTGAAGGAACCACAGATACCGACAATAAAATAGCGCAGATTTTGACTGACACAACGGGTAAGTTATATTTAATAGCAAACCTTATTGATTCGCCAAATAAAGCCAATGTTATTAGGTTGCTCGTTACGGGTGCGCTTGATACTAGCTTTGCCGTAAATGGTGTCGGTGAATATACTTTGGCGTCAAGCGGTAACACTGAGCTAAGTGGTGCAGCGCTCGATAGTAGCAATCAAATTATTTTAGCCGGCATGGCTAACAATAAAGGAATGTTAGCGCGTATTTTAACTGACGGTACTTTAGATAATACGTTTGGAGCCAGTGGTGCCGGATTTTATGAAGCAAGCCAATGTGTCAGTACACATATATTTACTTCAATCATCCTGCAAAATGATACCCAAGTTGTTGTAAGCAGCACCTGTAATGACACTAACTCTAACAATGTTAGTATTTCTAAATTCAATTTTGTAGAAGATGGAGCTTAGCCTTAAATTATGAAAGTTGAATTTTTTGGTGTTAGAGGCTCAATGGCTTCAGCAGGAAGTAATACGCACATTTTTGGGGGAAATACCTCATGTGTGTACATTGAACAAAGTAACGGTAAAGATCTTATTTTAGACTCTGGTACCGGTATTGTAGAACTCGGTACACGTTTACTAGAAACACAAAGCCCTATCAATATTTTGCTGACGCACAATCATTGGGATCATATTCAAGGGTTTCCTTTTTTTAAACCTATTTACCAACCTAACCGCGATATAACTATTACTGTGGGTAACGTTGATGATAAAAAAAGCCAAGATGCCATATTAAAGCAAATGAGTGGTTCGTACTTTCCGGTGTGTTATCAAGATTTACCTGCCAGCATTACGCTTAATACTGATTTATCGTCTCAAAAGCAATTTACACTTAATGATTTTTTGGTTTCGACTGCTCCACTAAATCACCCTGGTGGTGGTACTGCTTATTGTATTAAAGCAGATGAAAAAAAGGTGGCTTACGTTACCGACAATGAGCTAAATCCGCCAGAAAAAGCAAACACAAGTATTAGCGAATGGGTCAACTTTATTGAAGGCGCTGATTTACTAATTCATGATGCTCAATTTATAGATGCAGACTTGCCTCTTAAACATGGTTGGGGGCATAGCACCATAGATCAGGTGGCTGAGCTTGCTATAAAAGCGAGTATTAAAAATGTGGTTATTATTAGCCACGATCCATCAAGAACCGATGAACAGTTATTAGCTATAGAAAAATATTTACACACGCAGTACGCTCAACAGGTAAAAATAGAATGCGGCCGAGAAGGACGAGTTTTTGATTTTTAGTCTATCAAGGAGCGTTACTCATTAGCTCCTTAAAACCAATTACTTCAAAGCACTTTTTCATTGGCGCTGTTATTACATTATTAATTGCATCAATAGAGCTATTTTCAACTGGGTCGCTTGCAAAGTTAGTGAACCGCGTAGAAGGTATAATATACGACTCTCGTTTATTACTAACGCTTTCAGAGACGCCTAGGCGTATTGATGAAACCGTTGTAATAATTGATATCGATGAAAAGAGCATGCAAGAACAAGGACGCTTTCCTTGGAGTCGATCAAAAGTAGCCGACCTTGTTACAAAGCTTACTGATGCAGGTGTTATTGTTATTGCATTCGATATATTTTTTTCTGAACAGGAAGAAAACCCTGTTACAAAAATTATGTCTGAAATTCCTGATTTATCAAAAAAGTACACCATCCCCTTTGCTGAAATTACTAAACAAGTCGATGCAGACACAAAACTAGCAAGCGCATTATCTAAAAATGATACTGTTCTTGGTTTTTTATTAATTGATGAACAACTCACTAATCAAAACTTGCCAGCTAAAAGCAGTGTTATATGGGCAAATGCGGATCATACTAATTCACAAATAAACCAGTTTCCTGGTGCTATTGTAAATATTCCACAGTTACAAAATGCTACAACGGGTACCGGTTTTATCAATGCACATAGCGATGAAGATGGTTTTATACGTAAAGCAGCTCTTATAAATCGAGTTGGCAATAAGCTTTATCCTTCTTTAGCACTTGAAGTTGCTCGACTTTATACCCTTGCTGAAAACATAGAAACCCGTTCCAATAGGTTAGATGGTATAACCTTATTCGAAGGTATAAAATTTCAAGATAAGTGGATTCAAACTGATGAGTATGGGCAAATATTAATTCCTTACAAAGGGCGTGCGCATAGCTTCCCTTATTATTCGGCTACCGATATTTTGACCAAAAAAATTGGTTTAGAGGAATTAGAAGGCACAGTAGCCTTTATTGGCACATCGGCAATTGGACTCGCTGATTTAAGATCAACACCTGTTGGTTTGCAATACCCTGGTGTGGAGGTTCATGCCAATATATTTGAAGGATTAATGCACCCAGAGCTACTGCCATCTAAACCTAATTGGTCACTGGGAGCAAGCTTACTCATCATTACATTAACGGGTAGCGTACTGTCGTTTTTTAGCCACGGTAAGAGCGCACGTTTTATTATTGTTTTGTCTCTTACAGTCACAAGTGTCGTTATATTTTTAAACGTTTATTTATGGTCAGTGCAAAAAATTAGTTTACCTTTATTAATGCCTCTTTTACTCATCATTATATTAGCGGGTTATTACATCATTGTTGGTTCTATCGCTGAAATGAAACATAGCCGAAAAATAAAATCTATGTTTGACCAATATATGCCTCCTGAGCGTATAAATCAGATGATATTACAGGGTAAAAGTTTATCTCAAAAAAGTGAGCGAAAAAATATGACGGTGTTGTTTGCCGACATTCGTAGTTTCACTTCAGTATCAGAAAGTATGTCGCCCCATCAGTTAAGTGAATACTTAAACGAATATCTTACGGCTATTACCAAAATCATATTTGATCATAACGGAACTATTGATAAGTACGTAGGCGATATGGTGATGGCATTTTGGAATGCTCCACTAATAGATGAAAACCACGCTCGCCATGGTGTTGAAGCCGCTATGGGTATGATTAACGGGTTAACGCAAGTAAATCAGTTATTTGCAGAAAACAATCAGCCTGCAATAAAAATTGGTATCGGTTTAAGTACTGGCGATATGAATGTAGGTGATATGGGTTCGGTTTACCGTAAAGCCTATACAGTTCTTGGTGATACTGTTAATTTAGGTGCTAGAGTAGAAAGCTTGACCAAATTTTATGGCGTAGCTATTCTTGTTACAGAAGAAACGATGAACGAATGCCCTCATATTTCATTTCGTTTAATAGATAAAGTACAAGTTGTCGGAAAAACAACGGCTATACAGTTGTTTGAGCCTATAAACTTTACAGATAAGCTCGATGAAGAACAGTTAAATGAAGTTAAAAAATCACAGCAGGCCATGACGCTTTTTTATAATAAAAACTGGCCACAAGCGCTTAGCTTATTTAAAGAACTACACAGCACGACCGTATTTAGCTCTGACGTTTATACCATTTTTATCGAACGTATTAAGGGCACTGATTTGCAAACACTAGCTAAGGATTGGAATGGTGCCTTCAAACATACTAAAAAGTAGTAAACATATGCGACAGCACATTAAAGACAAAACAAACCTTCAGCATTTTATCGATATTAGTATTAGGCTAACAACAGAAAAAAACTCGTCTAAGTTACTTGATGAAATACTGCAAGTTGTGATGTCGATAGCAAATTCTGATGCTGGCAGCATTTACTCTATTACCCCAAACAAACAACTCAAGTTTGAAACGGTAATAAATAAGTCATTAAATCTTTATTTAGGTGGCACTTTAGGGAGCCCTGTAGATTTTCCTAATATAGATCTTTTTATTGATGGCAAACCAAACGAAACAGCTATTGTTGCCCACTCTGCAAATTCTGGCGAAGTGATTAACATTCCTGACGTGTATGATGCCCTGCCCTTTGATATGAGCGCAGCTCGCAAAATGGACGCACGCACGGGTTATCGTTCTGAGTCCATGCTAACAATTCCTTTAAAAGATCATGAAGATGACATTATTGGTGTAATCCAGCTTATAAATGTAAAAGATGCGCAAAATAAAAACATTCCTTTTAGTGAAGAGCTTGTCACTCTAATTCGATCTTTTGCCTCTTTAGGCGCTATTTCACTAACTAACTCAACACTAATTAAGGGAATGGAAGATCTTTTTTCAACCTTTGCTGAAACAATTGCGATGGCAATAGATGAAAAGTCTCCTCATACCGGTGGCCATTGTAAACGAGTGCCAGCACTCACGTTAATGCTAGCTGATGCCGTACATGATATAAATAAAGGCCCTTTGGCTTCATTTTCGATGAGTGAGGCCGACCGGCATGAACTTGATATAGCAGGCTGGTTACATGACTGTGGGAAAATCGCGACTCCCGATCACATTATGGAAAAGTCGACAAAACTAGAAACTATTTTTGATCGAATAAAATATGTAGATGCTAAATTTGAAATAATTAGCCGAGATTTAAAAATAGCGTATCAGCAAAAAATCATCTGTGCGATGAAGCTGCAAAAACCTATCGAGGTTCAACAATTTGAACGCCTACTTGATACCGAGCTTAAACAGTTGGCATTAGACCGTGCATTATTACAGCGTGTGAATGTAGGGGGCGAGTTTTTAGGTGATGCAGAACTTGAGCACATTGAACGCATTGCAAACAAATACCAACTCGTTATAAATGATATTAATACACCATTGCTCTCAGCTGATGAAGTTGAAAACTTAACAATACGAAGAGGCACGTTAACCGAAGCCGAACGTGAAGTAATGAAACGTCATATGGATGTAACTAAAAATATTTTAGATGCCCTGCCGTTCCCTAAACACTTAAGCAATGTGACTGAATATGCTTTAGGTCATCATGAAAAACTTGACGGTACTGGTTACCCAAGAGGTTTAACCAAAGAGCAAATGTCGGTGCCTGCAAGGTTAATGGCTATTACGGATATTTTTGAAGCGCTATCTGCAGTAGACAGGCCCTACAAAAAAGCAAAACCGGTCAGTGAGTGTTTATTTATTTTAGGGTCAATGGTTGCTAAAAACCATCTTGATGCTGACATTTTTGCTATTTTTATTGAGTCGCAAGTCTATAAAAATTATATCAATGAATATGCTAACCCAGAGCAGCTAGATGAGGTAGATTTTGATAACTTACCCGGTTACACACCTATAAGTTAGCACCTATAAAGCCATGCCTTTATTCAAAATACGCTTATTACAGCCTATACCTATCCAAACAAAAAAATGCCACCTTACGGTGGCATTTACACACGGGGTTATTTCTACTTATAGAAATCCTTTTACTTTTTATTTGTTTTTTTATGTTGTTTTATTAACAAAAAATATGTTCCCAAAGGTAGCATTTAGCGCTTTGGGTAGCAACAGTAAAAGGTAAAGTTCATATATCTGCCATATTAACGTCATAAAAAAGCGCGAAGTAAATTCGCGCTCGTATACTTAACTGCCGTTATATTTTAATACACACGTATTTTTCTTCTAGGTACTCATCCAGCCCTTGATGCCCACCTTCTCGGCCCAAACCAGATTGTTTAACGCCACCGAAAGGCGCTACTGGGTTTGATATAACACCTTCGTTTACACCTACCATACCAAATTCAAGCCCTTCACTAATTCGGTAAATTTGCTTAATATTTTGGCTATAAAAATAGGCTGCTAGACCAAATGGTACATCGTTAGCAAGTGCAAGCACTTCACTTTCTTCATCAAAAGGAATAACCGTTAATACTGGACCAAATACTTCTTCGTGGTAAATATCCATGTCAGTAGTTACGTTGTTTACTATTAATGGGTTTTGAAAGCTGCCACCTAAGTCACTATTATCGCCAATCAACGTAGCACCTTTATCGAGTGCGTCTTGTACTAACTGTTGTACTTTCTCTTTGGCTTTAGGGTAAATGAGTGGGCCAATATCAACATCGTCTTCAAAACCATTTGCCACTTTTAACGCTGCAACCTTAGGCGTGATTTTTGACAGTACTTTGTCGAGAATATTACGCTGTATAAAGATACGGTTTGCAGCAACACATGCCTGCCCACTATTTCTAAATTTAGCCGCCATTAGCCCTTCTACAGCTTCATCTAAATCTGCATTATCAAAAATGATAAAAGGCGCATTGCCGCCAAGCTCCATCGAGGTGCGTTTAATTGTGTCTGCACATTGAGATAGCAACTGCTTACCTACACCGGTAGAGCCGGTAAATGTAAACTTACGCACGACTTCTGAATCAGTCAGCATTTTACCTACTGTTTTGGCATCTTGTGAAACCAGTACATTAAATGCACCTTTAACAAAACCAGCTTGATCGGCCAAATAAGCAAGTGCGATAGCACATAGTGGCGTATGTTCAGAAGGTTTAAGTATAAAGCTACAGCCCGCAGCGTAAGCTGGAGCTACTTTACGAGTAACCATAGCAACAGGGAAGTTCCAAGGCGTTATACCAGCTACAACACCGATAGGCTGCTTAAAGCTAGTTAAACGATGTGAGTCATCAGTTGGCGGAATCACGTCACCGTAACTACGCTTGGCTTCCTCAGCAAACCATTTGATAAAACCTGCACCGTAATCAATTTCACCAAGGGATTCTTTAAGTGGCTTACCTTGCTCTTTGGTCATAAGCTCTGCAAGTGTTTGTTTGTGTTTTATAACTAGCTCATACCAGCGCATCAACGTTTCGCTTCGCTCGGTGGCATTCGTCGCTTTTAATTTAACAAAAGCCCCTTGAGCTGCAGCTATTGCGCTATTTACACCCTGCTCGTCAATATCGCTTACATCAACAATACTTTTTTCGGTCGCGGGATCGTTAACGCTAAAGTGCGTATCAGTCTTATAAAATTCGCCGTTAATAAATGAGTCTGAGAAAATAAGATTACTCAAAATAAACCTCCGAAATAGATTTTAGGGATTGGGTTGAACTCTTAGCAGCGGGTTTACCCCGCGTTTATATAATCTGAAAAATACGTGATCATTTTGATGTTCAAGTTTGAGATTAGAAAAATTTAACTTAAAACGTTTGAGATTTAAAACGCGACATAAAGTCGCTGCTACGTGTTTATGAATGCTTTCTTGAAACAAAAAAGCCGCTGTATCAAACAGCGGCTTTTAATATATACATCGTTAAAAACTAGTGCTCTTCATTAACGATATTGAGATTGTACTTAGGTATTTCAACCACTAAGTCTTCATCTCTTATAATTGCTTGGCAACCAAGGCGTGACTCAGGCTCTAAACCCCATGCTTTATCTAGCATGTCATCTTCTAGCTCATCACTCTCTTGTAGTGAATCAAATCCTTCACGAATCACTAAATGACACGTAGTACATGCACACGACTTTTCGCAGGCATGCGCAATACTAATGCCATTTTTAAGTGCAGCGTCGAGTACTGTTTGGCCTGCAGGGGCTTCAATTGCAGCGCCGTCAGGACATAATTCAGGATGTGGAAGAAAAACAATTTGTGGCATTCTAATCTCTCTTAAATGTTGTCTACTGACTGCCCTGTAAGGGCCTTTTTAATTGATGCATCCATTCTACGCGATGCAAAGTCGCTACTCGCATTATCGACTTTTTCGATAGCTGCTTTAATTTCGCCAGGCTCTTGTGCATTTTCGCGCACTTTTACCAGTTCTGCAATTTCAGCGCGTAAGTTAGCAAGTTGCATATCGTCAAGTAATGCAGCATCGGCTGCAAGTGATGCATTAAGCGCTTCTATTACGCGTAACGCTTCTACTTGTTGCTCTTTAAGCATACGTGCTTGCATGTCGCCTTTAGCGTTGCTCATTGACTCTTTTAGCATGTTAGCTACTTGGTCGTCAGATAAACCAAACGAAGGCTTAACTTGAATTTCAGCTTGTACGCCTGTTGATTTTTCCATAGCTGAAACACTTAATAGGCCATCAGCATCAACTTTAAAGGTTACACGAATATGCGCAGCACCTGCCGCCATTGGTGGAATACCTTTTAAGCTAAACTTAGCAAGCGATCGACAATCATCAACAAGCTCACGCTCACCTTGCAGCACATGTAATGACATAGCTGTTTGGCCGTCTTTAAACGTTGTAAATTCTTGCGCGCGTGCTACCGGAATTGTTGTATTACGCGGAATGATTTTTTCAACCAAACCACCCATAGTTTCAAGGCCTAGCGATAACGGTAATACATCAAGCAATAGCATGTCAGAATCGGGCTTATTGCCAATTAACACGTCGGCTTGAAGCGCAGCACCTAGGGCTACAACACGATCAGGGTCGATTGAAGTTAGCGGCTCTTTATCAAAAAAGCTTTGTACTTGGCTACGTACCAGTGGCATACGGGTTGAACCGCCTACCATAATAACTTGCAGTACTTCGTCGTTTTCTATGCCAGCATCTTTTACAGCACGACGACACGAACGCAGTGTTTTTTTAACGAGAGGCATAGCCATTTCATCAAACGTTTCGCGTGTTACTTCTACTGTGTATTTTTGATCGTCAAACTCAAGACCCACGTTTACTTTAGCGTATTGGCTTAATGCTTCTTTACACGCTTTTGCTTTATTGATGAATAAACGTAAAACTGAAGGTGACAACGCTGACACACCAGTTTGCTGCTTAAAGTAATCAACAAGTAGTGAGTCAAAGTCATCACCACCGAGACTTGAGTCGCCGCCAGTTGCCATTACTTCAAATACACCTTGGTGTAATCTAAGTACTGATATATCAAATGTACCACCGCCTAAATCGTAAACAGCAATAATACCTTCTTGGCCAGAATCTAAACCATAAGCAACGGCTGCTGCTGTTGGCTCATTTAATAAACGTAGTACGTTAATACCAGCCAGCTCTGCGGCATCTTTAGTACTTTGGCGCTGTGCGTCATCAAAGTACGCTGGTACTGTGATTACAGCCCCTAAAATTTCTTGGTTGCCAAAACTTTGCTCAGCTCGTGCTTTTAATGCAGCTAAAATATGGCTTGATGCTTTAATTGGACTGATTTTACCTGCCGCAGTTTCTATTGCTAGCGCACCATTGTGCTCACAGAACTCATACGGTAGTTGCCCATAACTTTTCTCTATTTCAGCCTGAGTTTTACCTAAAAAACGCTTAACCGAAATAAGTGTATTAGCAGGGTCTTGCGTTGCGGCTTGTGCAGCCTCTGCGCCAACAGTAATACCGCCTGCTTGATAACGAACAACCGACGGTAACATAGCCGCGCCAAGATCATCAGTTAACGTGCGGGCTTCGCCACTTTGTACTGTTGCAACTAATGAGTTAGTTGTACCAAGATCAATACCAATAGCTAGTTTATGTTCGTGTGGTGCCGCGCTCTGCCCCGGCTCAGCAATTTGCAATAATGCCATAATGCTCTTTAAACTCGTGTTGCTCGCTTTGCAGCAAGTAATTAATCGTCAAATAAACTGTCTTCAATACGCTCTAGTTCGTCACGTAACTTATAAACAAACTTCAGTTTACGAATATTATCTGCGGCAAGTTGATATTGCTGCTCATCGTTACTTGCTAGTTGTTCGGCAAGTTGTGCACTGTACTGCGTGTTTAGTTGCTTAATTTGTTTTTCAAAATTTGCAATGGCGGTATCAGGATCGCGCGACGATGTTAGCTCTTCAAGCTCTTCGCGAAGTTCCATTTGCTGCATTAAAAACATTGGATCTTGCAAGGTTTGCTGCTCTGCACGAATATCAACGCCTAGCTCGCTCAGCATATATTCAGCACGTTTTACTGGGTGCTTTAATGTTTGTAGCGCATCGTTAATTTCGGCGGCGCTTTGCACTGCCATTAACTTATCGCGGCTGCTCGCATTCGCGTGGCGATCTGGATGTACAGTACGCTGTAATTCCAAGTAGTGCTTGTTAACCGTTGCTAAATCAATATTGTAATCAACGGGAACTGCAAATAATTCAAAGTAACGCATAACTTCAACCAATAATATTCAGAAATAACAAAGCCCTACATTAACTGGCAGGGCTTATTTATACTACAAAGATATTTTAAGCTTAAACGGTAAAGCTTTCGCCACAACCACACTCATCTGCTTGATTAGGGTTTCTAAATTTAAACCCTTCATTTAAGCCTTCTTTAGTGTAGTCGAGCTCTGTGCCATCGATGTAAACTAAGCTTTTAGCGTCAACAATTAATGTGACACCTTTAGCCGCAAAAGTTTCATCGTCTTCGTTTAAATCGTCAACAAACTCAAGTACATAAGCAAGACCTGAACAGCCCGTCGTTTTAATGCCAACGCGCAGGCCTAAACCTTTACCGCGATTTGCTAAAAATGATTGTACGCGGTTTGCTGCCGCATCTGTCAATGTCACTGCCATGAGTTTCTCTTCTTACTTCGCTTGTTTGCTTTTGTAGTCTGCAATTGCTGCTTGAATTGCGTCTTCGGCTAAAATTGAACAGTGAATTTTCACTGGTGGTAATTCAAGCTCTGCACTGATATCAGTGTTTTTAATTGTCGCTGCTTCGTCTAGCGTTTTGCCTTTAACCCACTCTGTTACAAGTGAAGATGAAGCAATTGCGCTACCACAACCGTAGGTTTTGAATTTTGCATCTTCAATAACGCCTTCGGCAGATACTTTAATTTGCAATTTCATTACGTCACCACATGCTGGTGCGCCTACCATACCCGTTGCCACTGACGGATCATTCTTATCTAGAGTACCTACGTTACGTGGGTTTTCTACGTGGTCGATTACTTTATCACTATAAGCCATTATTCTATCCTCATTACCTGCTAGGGTATGTGCTCACACTATTAGTGGTGAGCCCATTCAACTGAATCTAAATCAATACCTTCTTGATGCATCTCCCAAAGTGGAGACATCTCACGTAGGCGACCGATAGAGTTTTTCATTAATTCGACGGTGTAATCAATCTCTTCTTCGGTAGTAAAGCGACCAATACTAAAACGAATTGAGCTATGTGCTAATTCGTCGTTACGGCCAAGTGCACGTAATACATAAGAAGGCTCTAAGCTTGCAGATGTACAGGCTGAACCTGACGATACTGCAATGTCTTTTACTGCCATAAGTAACGACTCACCTTCAACAAAGTTAAAGCTGATGTTTACAATGCCAGGTACTGATTGGTCTTGCGTGCCGTTAAAGTATACTTCGTCCATATCAGCCATAATGCCGTCGATTAAACGATTACGTAAGGCGCTGATGTGTGCGTGATCTTTTTCGAAATCTTGCTTAGCAATTTTAAACGCTGTACCCATACCCACTAATTGGTGAGTTGCTAGTGTACCAGAGCGCATACCGCGTTCATGTCCGCCGCCGTGCATTTGCGCTTCAAGGCGAGCACGTGGTTTACGACGAACGTAAAGTGCACCAACACCTTTAGGGCCATACACTTTATGTGCAGAGAACGACATAAAATCAACTTTAAGCTGTTGCACGTCGATTAGTACTTTACCCGCGCTTTGCGCTGCATCTACGTGGAACATAATTTTACGTTCGCGACACATTTCGCCAATAGTCGCGATATCTTGAATTACACCTAGCTCGTTATTAACGTGCATAATGCTTACAAGTACTGTGTCGTCACGCATTGTGTCGGCAAGTTTTTGTAAATCAAGTAGGCCGTTTTCTTCAACGTCCATGTAAGTTACTTCAAAACCTTGGCGCTCAAGTTCACGACATGTGTCGATTACAGCTTTGTGCTCAGTTTTAGCGGTAATAACGTGCTTACCTTTTTTCTTGTAAAACTGTGCTGCACCTTTGATAGCAAGGTTATTTGATTCTGTTGCACCCGATGTGAAAACAATTTCACGTGGGTCTGCATTAATTAAATCAGCAATATCTGTACGTGCTTGGTCAACAGCTTCTTCTGCTTGCCAACCAAAACGGTGTGAGCGTGACGCAGGATTACCAAACTTACCGTCCATTGTCAGGCATTGCATCATTTCTTTAGCAACACGTTCGTCAACAGGCGTGGTCGCTGCGTAATCTAAATAAATCGGTAACTTCATTTCTCTCTCCGCTGCAGGTCAACCTTAAAGTTGACAGCTTACTTGAATGTTTTCCAACTGCTTAATTGCATTATTAATACTGTTATCTTGGCGCGATGCTATTTCTTTCACATCTGATTTTTCCACCAATTCAGCAAGGGTAATATTATTCAAAAATTCTTCTATGCGTGCGCTTAAGTCTGACCACAAATTATGTGTTAAACAACGCATACCACTCTGACAGCCGGTATCGGCACCTTGGCAACGTGTTGCATCGACCGATTCGTCTACGGCGCTAATAATATCGCCAACAGAGATAACGCTCGCTTCACGCCCTAGTAAATAACCACCACCAGGTCCACGAACAGAACTTACTAGGCCATTTTTACGTAAACGAGCAAATAATTGTTCAAGGTAAGACAAAGAAATTTCTTGTCTTTGTGAAATATCAGCAAGGGCTACAGGACCTACACCTGTGTGTAGTGCAACATCCAGCATAGCTGTAACGGCATATCTGCCTTTTGATGTTAACTTCATAACGCCCCCTGCACAAAAGAGTGCAAATTTTAATTACCAGAGTAAATTAGTCAAGTATTATCACTTGATAAAAATTTGATTTAGAAACTCTTACTTTTAAATTGTAGAGTTAACAAATTTTCAATACTTGACCTCTTTGGTCAAGTATTACAGCCATTGTAATTACCTGAGTAATTTAGTCAAGTATTAGCGCGTTAATTAGTCTAGGTCTTTTATAACTAATAGCTATACCTAAGTTACTTAGGGATAGCCTTATTAATTGAGGTGAGAATACCGCGTAAAATATTCATTTCAGCATCTTCAGGGTGAGCTCGGTTAAACAAACGGCGCAATTTAGTCATAACTAAACCAGGGTGTTGCTTGATGATAAAACCTGTTTTAAACAACGTGTCTTCAAGGTGATCATAAAACAACTCTGTTTGCTTTGAGCTTGGGTAAACTGCATCGTCTTCTTCAACCTTTTTAGGTTGTTGATTTAAAAATGCCATGCGAGTTTCGTAACTAAGTGTTTGTACGGCCATAGCTAAATTAAGCGAGCTGTACTCTGGATTAGCAGGAATACATACATGGTAATTACAAAGCTGTAATTCTTCATTAGTTAAACCACTGTTTTCACGACCAAATACTAGCGCTACAGGACCATTTACGGCTTCAGCAACGAGCTTTTCACCACATTCACGTGGTTCAACCATTGGCCACGAAAGCGTACGAGAACGCGCACTTGTGCCAATCGTTAATGTACAGTCAGCGATAGCTTCTTCAACGGTACCTACAATAACTGCATTGCCTAAAACATCAGTTGCGCCTGCAGCTAATGCACTTGCTTGGCTGTCTATTTCGCAAGCAGGATCAACTAAATAAAGTTTTGATAAACCCATGGTTTTCATGGCGCGAGCCGCCGAACCAATATTGCCGGAATGTGACGTGTTAACTAAAACAATGCGAATATCATCTAAGATCATTACTGTGCTACTTTGCTATGCCAAAAAATTGCGCAAATTCTAACATGAAAATGTAATAAGATCCTAGATTCAAAAGGCTAGATCCTATGATCAAACCCAATATAACAATTCTTACATGGGTAAATTCTAGGGATATAACGCCGATTTGTTTTGATGCTTAAACCATTGCCGCCTTTACATAGACATCAAAACGGTTCTTTTTGGTTTTGATCTGCATACTTGGGGTTTTTTCGTTTAAGAATGGAGCGTAATCGGGGCGCTTTACAACGACACGCTTACTGGCAAGTGGATAGGCAAAATCAAGTAGGTCGTCAGCGTCGTTGTCTGCACCAACAAGCTCTTGGAATACGCGCATTTCTTTTTTAACTAATGCTGATTTTTCGCGATGCGGGAACATGGGATCTAAATAAACAACATCAGGCATGCTTTCGCATTGAGAGAGCAAAGTATGACTTGAGCCAAATATTAGGCTCATGTTTTCTTTCATCCACAAACCAATTTCAATATCGCTATAGGCTCGCTTTAAACCATCGTATAAAAGTGCAGCTACAACCGGGTGACGTTCATGTAATATAACTTTGCACCCTAGCGAGGCAAGTACAAAACCATCTCGCCCTAAACCAGCGGTAGCATCAAGTACAACAGGCGTTGCACCTTTATTTAAACCCACCGCTTTGGCAATTGCTTGCCCTTTACCACCGCCAAACTTACGCCTATGGGCGGCAGCACCGGTTACAAAATCAACGTTAATTGCACCTAGTTTTGGCTCGTCGGTTTTAAATAGACTTAACCCTTTATCATCGTAATGTAAGCTAAAGCCACTGCAATTTTGCGCCCATTGGGCTAAACCAAAGCGTGTTTCTAATTCATTTAAATAAGGGCGTAACTCTTTAAAAGCACACTGAATAACCACAATAAACTCCGACGATAAAATACGCCTGTAGTATATCAACCGCTTTACTTTAAAGCACTAAAATAGCTCTATATCACTATGATGATTCGTATTGACCTTTGCGGCTTCCGCTTTAGTACGTAAATTGGATATAAGTTCATTGCGGCTTTCGGCAACTTGTTTAAGCTGATATTTGATAAAGGCTAAATCACTATTAGCCGATACAAATAACTGCATTGTTTGATCCAATTGAGATATATATAAAGTGAGATCCGCAGGATTTGCTTGTGTTTGTTGTAGCTTAATAGCGCAGTCAAGTTCATGTAGCTGCTCTATAAACTCTTTAGTACTTTTGTTTTGCTCTACATTTTGAGTAGTTAACTGCTTAACAATATCTTGAAGGGCTGTACTTATTTGAGCTGCCTGCTCATAACTGCTTTCGCTTCTTTCCATGGTAATAACCTTCTCGTTGGTTACTTCTAATATATGCGGGAACAGATCTTTGTAGCGCCCATACAAAGCATCGTTATCAACTGGCATATTTTTTATCAAAAGGGACACTTTGGGATAATTAATGATAGTGCTGCTACCAATATCAACAAATCGTTGAGCATTTCGATGTTGCTCAAGCAGCTCTTGTTCTAACGGGCAAACACCACTTTGCTGGCTGTAAAAAATACCTTTTCCTTGATACCAAAACACCACCACAACATCTAAATTTAAAGGAGCAAAAAAGGTAAAAAAGTATTCACTCAACGATTGAAAGTTATTAGCGTGATAACTTTGTCCAACGTAGCGCATTATACGCCCCATATCGCCTGACTCTGTCATTGCTATTTCAGCTGTTTTATTCGCTTTTACTATATCCAATTTTAGTTTTGCGCATTTTTGCCTATATTCGTAAAGTACCTTTATTCGCGCTATTAACTCTTCTGCATTAAAAGGTTTTGTAATGTAATCAGATGCGCCGACGCTATAACCTTTTACCCGATCGCTTAGCTCTATTTTAGATGAGAGAAACATAACGGGAATATCCTGAGTATTTTGACTTTGCTTTATTGTTTTACATACGTCATAACCTGACATACCTGGCATTTCAATATCGAGTAAAATAATATCTGGGTTGTATTTATTGGTTAGCCTTAATCCTTCATCGCCATCTTTTGCATGAATTATTTTACAAAACCCTGCTAAAGACTCTTCAATTATATGATGAACATACTTGTCGTCATCAATTGCCAATACCAACTTTGCCATGCCTTAGTCCATTTTATTAGGTGTGCTAAAAGCATAGTACGGTAGGATGAAATTACTAAAAATTATTAGATAATAATTTTAAAATAATAAAAAAGCGCCATATAGGCGCTTTAATTTGGTTTGTGCTAAATATTAATTTTTAAACAGCAATACCGCTATGGCGTAGTAACGCGTCGACATTTGGCTCACGACCACGGAACTTTTTAAATAATTCCATTGGCTCTTCGCTACCGCCTTTTTCTAAAATATTTTGCATGAAGGCTTGCCCTGTTTCAGCGTTAAAAATACCTTCTTCTTCAAATTTAGAAAATGCATCAGCAGAAAGTACTTCAGCCCATTTATACGAGTAGTAACCTGCACTATAACCACCGGCAAAAATATGGCTAAAACCATTTTGAAAACGGTTAAACTCAGGCGGTTTAACGATTGATGTGCGGCTACGTACATCGTTTAGTACTGCTTGAATTTGGCATTGCTCACCCACTTTGTAATCGTTATGGATTTTAAAATCAAATAACGAAAACTCAATTTGACGTAGCATTTGTACGCCTGAGTTATAGTTTTTAGCCGCTAGTAATTTATCAAGTAGCTCTTTAGGTAACGGCTCACCCGTTTCATAATGACCTGAAATAAAGCTCAGGGCTTCTTCGTCATAACACCAATTTTCTAAAAACTGACTAGGAAGCTCTACCGCATCCCACGCTACACCATTAATGCCAGCCACTGGCGCGGCATCAACTTGTGTAAGCATGTGGTGAATACCATGACCAAACTCATGAAATAAAGTAGTTACTTCGTCATGAGTAAACAGCGCCGGTTTATCGCCAACCGCCTTATTAAAGTTACACACTAAATAAGCCACTGGAGTTTGTAGTTCGCCGTTAGCGCGTACTTTACGACCCATACAGTCGTCCATCCACGCGCCGCCACGTTTGTGGTCGCGTGCATATAAATCGAGATAAAAACGTCCGCGTAGAGTATTGCTACTATCTACAATTTCAAAAAAGCGTACATCTTTGTGATAAGTATCAAAGTCAGTAACTTCTTTTACGCTAATACCAAATAAGCGATTAACGGTTTCGAATAAGCCGCTAAGCACTTTATTTGCTGGGAAGTAAGGACGTAGTACTTCGTCTGAAATTGCATACTTTTCTTGCTTAAGCTTTTCGCTGTAGTAACCAAAATCCCATGCTTCTAATTCAGAAATACCGTGTTTTTGCTCAGCATACGCTTTTAGCTCGGCCACTTCTTGCTCTGCTTGTGGTTTTGATTTAGCTGCTAGGTCTTCTAAAAATGAGAATACTTGTTCTGGTGTTTCGGCCATTTTAGTTGCCAGTGACTTTTCAGCGTAGCTGTTAAACCCTAGTAACTGTGCAAGTTCATGACGAAGCGCAAGCTCCTCACTCATAATGTCAGAGTTATCAAACTCACCGGCGTTAGGGCCTTGATCTGATGCGCGCGTAGAAAACGCGGTGTAAGTTTCTTTGCGTAATTCGCGGTTATCTGCGTAAGCCATTATTGGTAAATATGATGGAAAATCGAGTGTAAATAACCAACCCTCTAATTCTTTACTTTTTGCTGTATCAGCTGCAAGTGCAAGAGCCGATTCTGGCAAGCCTGCTAAATCACTCTCATCAGTAATATGCTTGTGCCAAGCAAGTGTGGCATCCATTACGTTGTTACCAAATTTTGAGGCAAGTTCTGATAAACGCGCGCTAATTTCGCCGTAGCGTTTTTGCTGCTCTGCCGCCAGAGCAATACCCGATAATTTAAAATCGCGTAGCGCATTAGTAATTGTTTTTTGTTGTGCTGTAGTCAGCGTTTTAAATTCGTCACTGTTATAAAGCGTATTATACGCGTTGTATAAACCTTGGTGCTGACCTACAAATGTTGAATATTCAGATATTAACGGTAAGCACTGCTCGTAAGCTTCGCGTAATTCGTCGTTATTCATTACTGAATTTAAATGCGATACAGGGGAGAACATGCGCGATAATTTATCATCGGCTTCTTCAAGGGGTAATACTAAGTCATCCCACGTATACGAGCCTTTAGCTAACACGTCATCAATGGCTTTACGACAAAGCTCGATACCGTCTTTTAGTGCTGGTACTACGTACTCCGGCTTTATTTTTGAAAATGGTGGTAAGCCTTCAAGGCCAATTAATGGGTTGCTCATAAATACTCTCTTTGCGTTAATGCATTACGTTTTAAATTGGGTCTAAAAGTAAAAAAACAACTCAGCCGCTTTTAAGTTGTTTAATTTTAATAAGGTTGCTCTAAAGCAAAACACAAATAACCCATTAATGAGTCGGCCACTTTATAACGTTCTAACACCGTATCAACTAGGTTATTACTGCATATTTGCTTTTGAGTAAGTGGGCTAATGGCTATAAAGTCTTTTCGTTTGAGCTCATCTATTAAGGGGTGCTCTTTTTCAAAACCTCTTGGCGGGCGTTTTAGCGATTCTCCTGACATTTCAAATATAGATTTAAATTGCTCATCATAAATTGCTTTTTTATAGCTATTTGGGTTTTCATCTATGCAGGTTCTAATTGCGTTAAGCGCCTTTGATTCTGGTCGCCAAATACCAGCTCCTACAAAACATTCGTCATTTGCTAAGTGAAAGTAAAAACCCGGGGCATGTACGTCTTTTCCCATAAAATGGCGAAATTGAATCCCTACATTAATTTTATACGGGGTTTTATCTTTACTAAAACGCGCGTCTTTATGGATTCTCATTAAACTACCGCCCACTTTTTTATCTGATGCGACAAAATGGCTAGAAACCTCAGCAAGTGGTGCTTGCATTTGCCTAATGAAATCTAAAGCGGGCTCTCTTACGTATTCCTCGTACTGTGATTTATGGTCGTTAAACCAGTCTCTATTATTGTTTTTATCAAGCTGAGCAAGAAATTCGAATGTTTTTTTACTAAACATAGGTCACCTAAACACTCTTTATTTTTAAAACTTAATGTTATGCTAATGCGCATAAAACTCAACGCCTAAGGACATAAAATGACACAACACTTTGATTATATTGCAATCGGTGGTGGCAGTGGTGGTATTGCCTCTGCAAATAGAGCGGCAATGCGTGGCGCTAAAGTAGCACTTATAGAAGCAAAACACATGGGCGGCACGTGTGTAAACGTGGGCTGTGTACCTAAAAAAGTAATGTGGCACGGTGCTCAGGTTGCTGAAGCAATTAATTTATATGCCCCAGATTACGGCTTTAATGTTGAAGTAAAAGGCTTTGATTGGAGCAAACTAGTAGAAAGCCGTGAAGCCTACATTGGCCGAATTCATAAAGGTTACGACAGTGGCCTTGCTAGCAATGGCGTTACTGTAATTAAAGGCTTTGCTAAATTTGTAGATAATAAAACAGTTGAAGTAAACGGCGAGCACTACACAGCCGATCATATATTAATTGCAGTAGGCGGCCGCCCAAGCATTCCGCATATTGAAGGTGCTGAACACGGTATCGATTCAAATGGTTTCTTTGAGCTAAAAGAGCAACCTAAACGCGTTGCAGTAATAGGCGCAGGCTACATAGCCGTTGAGCTTGCTGGTGTATTACATGGTTTAGGTACTGAGACACATTTATTTGTACGTAAGCATGCCCCACTTCGTAGTTTTGACCCATATATTGTAGATACGCTTGTTGAAGTAATGGCTGCCGAAGGTCCTACTTTACATACTCACTCTGTACCAAATAAATTGGTAAAAGAAGATGATGGCTCTGTAACACTGCATTTAGATAACGGCAAAACTCATAACGTTGATCAAGTTATTTGGGCCATTGGCCGCGAGCCAACAACCAATGCTATTAACGTTGCAGCAGCCGGCGTAGAAGTAAACAGCAGTGGTTTTGTAAAAGTTGATGAGTATCAAAATACCACAGCTAAAAATGTATACGCGGTTGGCGATATCATCGAAAATGGTATTGAACTTACACCGGTAGCAGTAAAAGCAGGCCGTACTTTATCTGAGCGTTTATTTAATAAAGAACTACCAGATGATTTAAAAATGGATTACAGCTTAGTCCCTACTGTTGTATTTAGTCATCCACCTATTGGTACTATTGGTTTGACTGAGCAAGAAGCTATTTCTCAGTACGGCGAAGAAAACGTTAAAATTTACCAATCTGGTTTTACGGCTATGTACACAGCGGTAACTAAACATCGCCAGCCTTGTAAAATGAAACTTGTATGTGCCGGCCCAGACGAAAAAGTAGTTGGCCTACATGGTATTGGTTTTGCGGTTGATGAAATGATTCAAGGTTTTGCCGTTGCCATGAAAATGGGCGCAACTAAAGCTGATTTTGATGCCGTTGTTGCGATTCACCCGACTGGCTCGGAAGAATTTGTAACGATGCGCTAAGCTCTAAGCTCTAAGCGCTCAATTATAAAAAGCCCTTACTAAGTAATTAGTAAGGGCTTTTTAATGCTTGTTATATTTTGCACAACAAACCACTTAAAACGTCACATTAAAAACATCCATTCAACATTAAATAAATATCTAAGCCATTATTTTAACAGCAAAAATTTTAGACCGATAAAAATATTAAAGTTTAAATTTTGTTTTGGCTTTAAGGCATTTTTACAATTAGAATCTCGCGCATTTATAGTTTCTCTTGGTTATTTATGTTTTTACTGCGATCTTTTATTTATTTATTATGCCTAGCGGGTGTTGCTCATTTAATTCAACTTGAAGGGTTTGAATTAAAACAGTATGCACTTTACAGTGAAGAAACTCTTACCGAACATATGCAAGATGTTTTAACTTCTTTAAGTTGTATTTTATTTTTTTATGCTTCGCGAATTAACTTTCAACTCAAAATACCAGCTGTATTACTAGCTGCGTTATCGGCAATGATGTTTGTGAGAGAGTTTGATACCTACCTCGACTTATACTTTTTTGATGGCGCTTGGCAAAGTATCGTCTATTCAATTTTAGCTGGCGTGTTTGTTTATTTAATAACAAACAAAGGAAGTATTTTTAACGCTTTAAAAGCCTATAGTTTCACTCCTAGTTATGGAATTTGCTTATCAGGCATGGTTACTTTACTCGCATTTTCGCGAATGATGGGCAAAGGCGCATTTTGGCATTCAGTAATGGGTGATGACTATGTACGTGCGGTAAAAAACATTGTTGAAGAAGGTATAGAAACGCTTGGCTATACTTTGATTTTTATTTCAGCCATTGAGCTTGTACTCATATGCCGAAAAAGAATGGCTAAAAATCACAAACATTGCACTGATGAAGTAACTCAATAGCGTTTCTCCATTTTTATTGGTTACTTTTTTTGCACTAAATTTGCTAATTGGTTTAATAAATCAATATACTGAGCCTGTTTTTATCAACTCGCGTTTAATTGGATATTATGACTAAAGATATATTGCTGCATCCGTTTCTTCTTTCAATTGTAATGATCACAATTGCATTTGTACTAAAAGTACTTGTTGATAAGCTGGCTAAAAATCGCGCAGAAAAAAAAGAAAAAGATATTCGTTACATCGCACACAATATTAAGCACTTTATTAATTTTGTAATGATGATATCGCTGCTATTTGTATGGTCTACTGAAATTCAAAACTTTGCACTTTCTATTGCTGCTTTTGCTGTGGCGATTGTACTTGCAACGCGTGAGTTTATTCAGTGTGTAATAGGCTTTTTTTACCTCGTAACAACTCGCCCGTTTAGAGTGGGTGATTGGATACAAGTAGGTGATTACTTTGGTGAAGTAGCTGAAACGGATTGGATAAAAACAACCATGCATGAAATTGATATACATACTTATCAATTTTCAAGAAAAACCATATATATTCCTAATAATAAGCTAATTACCAGCTCTATTAAAAACTTAAACTTTGTAAAACGCTTTGTTACACATCATTTTATTATTGTGCGCAGAGAGAGCTTTAACCCGTATCCTATTCACGACACATTGAATGAGCAAGCTAAACTGTACTGCGAAGAGTTTCAAGAAGTAGCAAGCCGTTATAATTCGATGATTGAGCGTAAACTTGATGCAAAAATATCTGGCCCAGAGCCGGTAATTCACTTTGGTACAACCGATTTAGGTGAATTTAAAGCAAGCTTTACCTTGTTTTGCCCAACAGAAAAAGCGCTTGAGATAGAGCACAAATTAACAGAGTGCTTTTTTGCGTTATGGTATAAAGAGGCTGAAAAAAATAAAGAGGACGAAGGAGAAGCCTAAACCTTGCCTACACAAAGTAAAAATACAAATCGTAGGTGCGAATTTATTTCGCGCTCTATTTCTAAGTCTGTATTTAAAAAGCGAGGTGTAAAACCTCACCTACCCAAAGTAAGAATGCAAATCGTAGGTGCGAATTTACTTCGCGCATAGAGCCCTGCTTAAAAGTAAAAAGCGAGGTGTAAAACCTCACCTACAATAAACATCAAGCACGTAGGTGCGAATTTACTTCGCGCTTGAGTAATACTTAAGCTGTACCACCGACTGTTAACCGATCAATTTTAAGGCTTGGTTGGCCTACGCCTACGGGTACGCTTTGACCATCTTTACCACAAACACCAACACCTTTATCAAGCGCTAAGTCGTTACCAACCATAGATATTTGCTGCATTACTTCTGGGCCGTTACCAATAAGCGTTGCGCCTTTAATTGGTTGGGTAATTTTACCATTTTCGATTAAATACGCTTCTGATGCGCTAAATACAAACTTACCTGAGGTTATATCAACTTGTCCGCCGCCAAAGTTAGGCGCGAATACCCCTTTTTTAACTGAGCTGATAATATCGGCTTGGCTGTGCTCTCCACCTAACATGTAGGTGTTAGTCATGCGAGGCATTGGTAAATGTGCATACGACTCACGGCGTGCGTTACCGGTAGGGCTTACACCCATTAAACGCGCGTTTAGCTTATCTTGCATATAGCCTTTTAAAATACCGTTTTCGATGAGTACGTTGTAAGCGGCTGGTGTGCCTTCGTCATCTACATTAAGTGAGCCACGGCGATCGGCCATTGTGCCATCATCGACAACTGTACACAGCTCAGATGCTACTTTTTGGCCCACTTTACCACTAAACGCAGACGCGCCTTTGCGGTTAAAGTCGCCTTCAAGTCCGTGCCCTACCGCTTCGTGTAAAAGCACGCCAGGCCAACCATTACCAAGTACAACTTCCATCGTGCCTGCAGGGGCATCAATAGCCTCAAGATTCACTTTAGCTTGGCGTACTGCTTCTTCGGCAAATTCCATCCAACGCGGTTTACCGTCAACAAGTTCTTTAAAGTAACCATAATCTAAACGTGCACCACCGCCTGCTCCACCGCGTTCACGGCGACCATTTTTTTCAAGCAGTACTGAGCAGTTTAAACGAATAAGCGGGCGAATATCGGTGGCAAACGTACCATCACTTGCTGCGATTAATACTTCTTCGTAAACCGCTGACATTGAACTAATTACTTGCTCTGCATCGGGTGCTAGCTCACGAATATAGTTTTCAAGTTCGCGTAATAAGCTCACCTTGTCGGTATCGCTCATACTCGAAATTGGCTGGTGCGGTGCAAACTGCTCTTTAGCTTTAACATCACTAAATACTTTAATCGCTCTATCTTCGCCGGCATCTGCAATACTACGTGCTGCTGTTGCCGCTTTATTTAGCGCTTCGAGGTTTATTGCATCAGAGTAAGAAAAACCTGTTTTTTCGCCGCTTACAGCACGTACACCAACGCCACGTTCAACGTTATAAGAGCCTTCTTTAACTAAGCCGTCTTCAAGCACCCATGATTCGTGGTGGCTTGATTGAAAATATAAATCGGCGTAATCCACTTTATGCTGATGTATGTAAGCGAGCGTTTTTTCGAGCTCTTCTCTATTTAGCTGGCTGTCGTGTAGTAAATGCTGTTCAACCGAATTCATAATAAATGCTCTCTAAATCGTTGATGAGACTGCACGGGCATATCTCGTCTAATTTTTTGTAACTGGTCTAAATCTGCGTTGCAGCTTATAAAACCGGTGCCTGTTGGCAATTCACTCAGGATACTTCCCCAAGGTGAAATAATAATACTGTGGCCATATGTTTGTCGGCCATTTTCATGTGTACCGTGTTGAGCCGCTGCAACTACATAACATTGTGTTTCTATGGCGCGCGCTGCTAATAATGGTTGCCAATGCGCTTGCCCTGTGACGACTGTAAATGCACTGGGTACTAAAATAATATCGGCGCCTTGGCGTACTAGTTCGTTAAATAAGCCACTAAAGCGCAGATCATAACATACTGTTAAGCCTATTTTACCAAAGGGAGAATCAACAACAACCACATCACTACCTGCCTGGGTAAAATCCGACTCTCGGTAGCTACCTGTTTTGTCATCTACGTTTACATCAAATAAATGTATTTTGTTATACGTTGCAACCAGCTCGCCTTGATTATTATATAAGTGCGACGCTGCATAATATTTATGTTCGTTAAATGGCTCAGGCATTGTGCCTGCATTTAACCAAATATTGTGCTCTTGGCATAATGTACTTAGCTGTTGTTTATAGCGCTCAATACGCTTTGCGACTTCTAAAGTATCGTTACCACTTTTACTAAACACTAAAAAAGCCTCAGGCAAACAAACAAGTAATGGCCTTGTTGCTGGAAGAGTTTTAAGTGCGCGCTTTAAGCTTGCTATATTGTCATCAGGGTTTACTCCTGAACACATTTGCAGGGCAACTATTGTGGGTGTGCTTAGTATTTCAGTTTTGTTCATTGCGTTACTGTTACTTGTGCATCTTTAAGTTTTAAATCGACTGATGCTTGTGGCTGATTTTGCGCAGCTTGAGGTAGCGTAACTTCACGGCTTTTTCTATCGAGTTCTTGAACAATAGGATCGTTCATTTTACCCGTCACTTTAAAATTGATCTCTGAGATCACTCTTGCAGAATGAATCACTTTATCAATTGCTAAGGCAGCAAGCCCTGTTACTGGGTTTACCATCCATGCAACTATTACAGGAATACTCGAGGTTACCTGCGGCGCAACAGCAAGGTCATAATCTATATCTAGCGTGTTTAAATTTGCATAGCCTTTAATGGTTAAATCGGCGGGTACGCCGTCCATTTTGGTATCTTTAGTGTAAGCGATACCGTTTTCTAACTGCATAGAGCCTTGCATGCTGTTATAAAAAAAGCCTTTTGAAAATACGTCTCTAAAATCAAGTTTGAGCTTGCGTACTAATGAATCAAGACTCAGTAACGAAAATACGCGAGCACCGCCATCGCTAACTTCAGTTAAATGACCTTCTCCTAAATCCCAATCAACCTCACCGCTTAAGGTTTTCACATCAAAATTGTAAGGGGCTGCTTGCCAAGTAAGATCATAATTTAGATCGGCTTTTGAATCTTTAATCGCAGAGGTTATATCAAACTCGCCAAATAGTGCGCCTATATCATCACTTTTAAGCTCGCCACTTAACGTTGTTAAGCCATTTTTCCATTGCCCTTTAGTGCGCAGTACATGATTACCTTTATCGACCACAAGTTGTGATATTGATAAACGCTCGCCATCACCCAATAGCGACGCACTCACTTTATCAAGTTGGTAGCGATCTATTTTGCAATCACTACATTCAAACTCAATAGCAGGTATTTTAGTAAGCCAGTTCAAGTCTTCTTCAGGAAGTACATCTGTTATTTCAAGTGCTTGCTCGGTTTTTTTTGCAAAGTTGAGCCTTAGATAATCGGCATTTATTCGTATGGGCTGGCTCGGCTGTGATGTAGGGATAAAAACCCCTGCTCTAAGCTCTTTAGCATTTAACTTTAGGTATAGATCGTCTTTTGATGGCGCTAAACGCATTTCAAAATCATTAAAAATGATGTTACTCGCATCAAGCATACCTATACTTGCAACCACCTCATTAAGCGGTGGCATAATCCCTTTTGATTCTTTATCTGGATTTGCTTTACCAGCTTTAATTATTTGATCAATTAGATCAAACCAAGGCACTAATTCACTCTGTTCAAGGTTTATATTTACGCTTAAGTCTTTTTGGTTTAATCCTAAATCTTGTTTTCCGAGCACAAAGTGAACATTACTAAACTGTGATTTTCCATTTTCTAAAATAGCATTAAAATAAAATTGCTGGTTGGCGTTTGCGGTAATTAAGTTAGATATTTTATCACCTTGTACTACTGCATCAAGCGCCCACACTTGTTCGCTATTTTTATTATAAGGTGCGGGTAAGTTACTCGTTAAGCCAAGTAACTCAGAGGTAACTTGGGCGCGGTAATTAAAACCTTGTTCTTCAAAATTAAGTACCAAGCCAATATCAACATCACTCTGGCCGCTTAAATAATTTTTTAATATACCTTGCCCACTATCTATTAGTGTATCGGCGTCAATTTTGGCGTTTATATCTATGTTTGCTTGGTAATTTTTTGCATCACTTTTACTGCTGTAATTAATATTTAGCGGCATACCCAACCATTTCGCAGTCGCATTTTTAAGCGTGATATTGTCGTTTTTAAAATTAAGCTCACCAGTTAAGTTTTTAAGCTCAATACCTGGCGTTGCTATAAATACAGGTAAATCATTTAAATTAACTTTGCCACTAACACTGGCTCCGCCTTTAAATTTTGAGCCTACTAAAAGCTCAATACTGGCATCGGCTTCGCCTTTGCCCTGCACAACTTTAAAAATTTCAGCAAGAGGTTTGGCAATAGGGGTGGCTGCAAAAAAGTCATGTAACTTTTCCATTTGTGCTTTTTTATCAATTTGCACAATAAGTTCATCAGCATGCATTAAATCTGCAATGCTTACCTGTACACTATTACCAATATCTAAATTAACCAACTTACCTTGCTGGCTATAAATATCCATACGCTCATTAGCAAAATGTAGTTGCACATTGGCATTAGTTACCACAGGCCACTCGGGATCAAACTGATACGTTGCGTTATCTATTTGCGCCAATACATCAAACTGGCCACTGCTATCGGTGAATGGAAAACCTGAAAGCGGCCCTGCAAATAGCACTTGTGCTTTAGATATTTCGCCCCCTTTAATAGCACCATTTAGGTAATTCACTAAATCTGGACTCATTGCTTTTAGTGGAAAGTAATGACCTGCAATTTTTGCATCTGCAGCGAATGCTTCAGCATAAAGATCTAAACGGGGATCGTCAGTGAGGCTAATTTGTAATTCTGCAGCAACAGTAATTTCGTTATTATCAAACCAAATATTATCACTACTTATATGCCAGCCGTCGTCTCGCTTAGCTAAATCTAGCTCTACATTTAATTGATTATAATTTATGTCGTTACTAAAGCTTTCGCCTGTGATCAATGTACCATTTTCACCAAATAAATTTATTCGCCCATTACTTTGAGTAAGTAAACCATCTACTCTAAGCCCTTGTGCTGCAGGCACCGAGTTTAGTTCTTGCCAGCCAATATTGTCGGCCTCAAACCATAATTGCCATTGATCTATATTAGAGAAATTTAAATAAGCGTGATCTATTTGCCCACTAGGGTGACGCTCTAAAAAGGGTTCAAGTGCATTAAAATTACTGAGTCCCATTAGGTTACTGAGTAATTCAAAATCGACTTGATGAAGCCACACTTTATTTTGCGGCCCTAACTGAGCTTCAAATTCTAAACTTGGCCATATTTTGTCGTTACTATTAAATGTTAAACCGGTACTTTTTAAGTGCCAGCTATTTTGATCTGGATATAGGTGAAAGCCACCTTCACTCAAACTAACTTGCTGACTTTGATTCTCTCGCTGCCAGCGCACAAAGCTTGGCAACCATTGCATTTTTATATCACTTACAAGGCCTTTATCTAGCTTTAACCATGCTTGTAAATTAATGTCGCTATGCAGTTGTTGTTTTTCGGTATTAATATATTGTGCAAACCAGTTAGATACATCGACCTTATTTGCTTGCACATAAATGTCGCCCGCAACTTGCTCTAAGGTATCGCCAGTGAGTGCTATGCGCGCATCAAAATCACCGACCGAAATACCCGGCAATGCTAAGCTACCACTGCCAAGATGCTGCTCATCGTCATTTTGCCAAACAATATTTTTAAGGAGTAACTTACGTTCTTTACCGTCTTCTAAAATAAAGTTAATACTAGAGTTTTCTATTGCAAAGTGACCTGTTTTACCTAAAAACAATTCTTCTATTAACTCTTTTTGTTCAAAAGAGACTTCGTCGTTATCACCGGTTTTAAACAAGTTGGTAATATTTACACTGGTATGAAAACCATTAATAACAAAATAATTGGATTTAAATTGCAGTGCTTTTAAGCTTTCCCATAAGTTTAGCTCTAAGCTAGTTTTGGCAATGGTGAGTGATATTGGCGCAGTTTCGTTATCTTTAAACGATAAATTCTCTAGTACTAATGCAGGACCACTACCCTGCCAACTTGCTGATATTTCACCTATAGATAAGCTTATTTGAAACTTTTCGTGTAAATAGCTTTCTATATTACCTTTGTATTCGTTTGCATACGGGAGGGTATATTTTAAAATTGAAACAATAACGGCCAGTAATACCAAAATTATGGCGCAGGTCTGCCATAACTTTCTAAAACAAAAAAAACAGACCGTTTTTGCTTTCATTACATCATTACCACATCAAACTGTTCTTGGCTGTATAAGCTCTCCGTTTGAATATTGACTTGCTTACCAATAAATAGTTCAAGCTCGGCAAGGTTATGATACTCGTCGTTTAGTAAGGCTTCACTTACAGCTGGCGCTGCATATACCATAAACTTATCGGCAGCGTATGCTCGATTAACGCGTACTATTTCACGCAGTATTTCGTAGCACACTGTTTCAACTGTTTTTTGCGATCCACGACCAGAACACGCAGGGCATACATCACATAAAATATGCTCTAAGCTTTCGCGGGTACGTTTACGCGTCATTTCAACAAGTCCAAGTGCTGAAAGCCCATTAATATTCGTTTTAGTGCGATCTTTAGCGAGTGCTGACTCAAGAGAATGCAATACGCGGCGCTTGTGATCCTCACTTACCATATCGATAAAGTCGATAATGATAATACCGCCTAAGTTGCGCAGCCTAAGCTGGCGAGCAATTGCAGAGGTTGCCTCTACGTTGGTATTAAAAATGGTTTCTTCTAAGTTACGATGTCCTACAAATGCACCGGTATTAACATCAACAGTCGTCATTGCTTCAGTTTGGTCAATAATTATATAACCGCCCGATTTTAAGGTAACTTTGCGATGCAGTGCTTTTTGAATTTCGTTTTCAACGTCAAACAAATCAAATATAGGTCGCTCACCAGGATAGTACTCAAGTACTTGGGAAAGCTGCGGGACAAACTCTTCTGTAAATAACTTTAGTTCTTCATAGCTAAGTTTAGAGTCAACGCGAATTCGCTCCATGTCTTCACCTACGTAGTCACGTAGGGTTCTAAAGGCAAGCGTTAAATCTTCGTGTAGGATACTGGCTTTACTGGTTTTTTTGCGACGTGATGTTATTTTTTCCCATAGTTTTCTTAAAAAACCGGCATCGTGTCGTAATTCAGCTTCGCTAGCGCCTTCTGCAGCAGTACGTACAATAAAGCTGCCATTTTCGTCGCCATATTCTGCGACTATTTTTTTAAGGCGTGAGCGTTCTTCTTCAGTTTCAATACGCTGACTAACCCCGACATGGGTCGCATCTGGCATAAATACTAAATAGCGAGAAGGTATCGTTATATCAGTGGTGAGTCTTGCGCCTTTAGTGCCTAGCGGATCTTTTACCACTTGCACCATAATGTATTGGCCTTGACGAACTAACTCTCTAATATCTTGTACTTTTTTTATTGGTACGTCGTCTACGCCTTCAACAATAGAGGCACTATTTACAATATCGGATGCATGCAAAAATGCGGCTTTTTCTAGGCCGATATCAACAAAAGCAGCCTGCATACCCGGAAGTACACGGCTTATTTTTCCTAGATAAATATTGCCTACAATACCTAGATTACCAATTCGCTCTAGCTGTATTTCTTGTAGTACACCGTTTTCTATTAGGGCAACACGGCTTTCGCTCGGTGTGACATTGATCAGTAATTCTGTACTCATGTTACCTTCTTAAGAATGTTTTTAATAATTGTTCGGTTTCATATAAAGGTAAGCCTACAACGGAGAAATAGCTACCCGCAATATGAGTTACAAAGCGACCACCTAAACCTTGGATACCATATCCGCCGGCTTTATCTTGTGGCTCACCCGTCTCCCAGTAGGCATTAATTTCTTCATCTGTTAAGGTTTTAAAAGTAACGTCAGTGCTTACAACGCAGCTAATTACATCATTTTGCGTCGCAAATGCTACAGCGGTAAGTACTTGATGTGTGTTACCTGACAGGCGTTTTAATGTATTTGTAAAATCGTTTTTATCGCGTGGTTTACCCAGTGATTCGTTATCGATAACAACCACTGTATCACTACCAAGTACAGGGCGATCTGTATACCCAAGCTCTACACCACTTTGAGCTTTTAAGCGCGCTAAACGCTCAACAAGTGCTCTAGGTTGTTCATTTGGAAGTGCACTTTCATCTGCATCAACACTAAATTGTGTAAATTCGACACCTAATTGGCTTAATAACTCTTTACGACGGGGAGAGGCTGATGCCAAATATACTGCGGTAGTCATTACCTGATCCTAAAATGTCTGCGATATTTACGAAGTAATAAAAAGACCCAAAACCAACTAACCATTCCGGTTGCTACTGGCCATAAGTACTGTGGATTAAAGTAAACACCTAGCAAAAAGTGATTTAGCCAAAACTGCATTAAATGATAAAGCGTTAAAAACAAACCAATTAATAAGCTTTGCTGCCAAAGCGAAAAGTTACGAATTTTTTGAAAATTACTCGCAGTTACAAATATACATATTGAAAATGTAAGCGAGTTCACACCTAGCGGTGAGCCAGATGCTAAATCTATTAATAAGCCAACAACCCAAGCCGTACCAATATTTAATCGATGAGGTACTGCAAGTGACCAATACATAAGTACAAGTAAAACCCAGTCAGGCCTAAATGGTTCAAACGAAAATGGCAGTGGCATTAATGCCATTATTAACGCAAAAAAGATGCTTAGCGCAATTAACAATGAATAACGGTTAATCATCGCTGATTTGCTCCTGTTTATTACGCCATAAAATAACTAGCAAACGAATGCGATCTAATTGCGCAATAGGCTCTGCAAAAACTTGTGCAAATGGACGACCTTCATCACGGTTTATTTCGGTTACTACAGCTACCGGATATCCCTCAGGGAATGTGCCACCTAAACCTGATGTAACAAGTACATCACCAATGCGTACATCTAAGCTGTGAGGTACATGCGAGAGCTTAACTACGTTAATTTTACCTATGCCTTCAACAACGGTTCGTACATCGTTACGAAGTATACGCACAGGTGTAGCATGCGTGGTGTCGGTCATGAGTAATACGCGTGACGTTGTTGAGCCTACTTTAGTTAATTGCCCTACTACACCCATTTCATCAATTACGGCTTGGCTTTCACTAAGCCCGTCAGTGGTACCGCGGTTTATAACAACTTGATGGCTATACGGGTTTGAGTGCACAGAAAGTACCTGAGCAATAATTTTACGATTTGATTGCTTTGCCGATGAGCCTAATAAGGCGCGTAGTTTTTGGTTTTCTCTAGCTAAAAATTGATACTGCTGCAATTGCTCGCTTTGTAGCATTTGCTTTTTTTTCAGCGCTTCGTTTTCGGTAAGAAGTTGATCCCGCGTATGCAGGCTTTTAGCACTTAAGCTAAATAATTCGTAGGGTAAATTAGCAACATAAATTAGTGGGCTAACTAAGGTATTAAGGCTGGTACGAACAACGGTACCACCTTGCGTATATCTGTCTCCAACTATGAGTACGATACTCAAAAGCACTGCGACAAAAAGTCGCAGTTGCAAAGAGACTGTGCGTCCAAACATTAATTTCATTAATCGTAACTAAAAACGTCACCACCATGAACATCGATCATTTCCAGTGCTTTACCGCCGCCACGTGCAACACACGTAAGTGGATCATCAGCAACAACAACCGGAATACCCGTTTCTTCCATTAATAAGCGGTCTAAATCTTTTAGTAGCGCACCACCGCCAGTAAGTACCATACCGTGCGCAGAAATATCTGATGCCAGCTCTGGTGGTGATTGCTCAAGTGCAACCATTACTGCGCTCACAATACCCATTAACGGCTCTTGTAGCGCTTCTAGGATTTCATGTGAGTTAAGTGTGAATGAACGCGGAACACCTTCTGCAAGATTACGACCGCGCACTTCAATTTCGATTGGCTCATCGGTTTTAAACGCAGAGCCAATTTGATGCTTGATGTTTTCGGCTGTTGCTTCACCAATTAAGCTACCAAAGTTACGGCGTACATAATTAATGATAGCTTCGTCAAACTTATCACCACCAATACGAACTGATGATGAGTAAACAACGCCGTTAAGTGAAATAATAGCAACTTCAGTTGTACCACCACCAATATCAACAACCATAGAACCGGTTGCTTCTGATACGGGTAAGCCTGCACCAATAGCGGCTGCCATTGGCTCTTCAATTAAGTAAACTTCACGAGCACCAGCACCCATTGCAGATTCACGTATTGCACGTTTTTCTACCTGAGTAGCACCACACGGTACACAAATAAGTACACGCGGACTTGGGCGCATAAAGTTATTGTTGTGCACTTGCTTAATGAAGTGTTGTAACATTTTTTCTGTTACAAAAAAGTCAGCAATAACACCGTCTTTCATTGGACGAATCGCTTTTATATTACCCGGTGTACGGCCTAACATAAGCTTTGCTTCTGTACCTACAGACGCAACACTTTTAGGCCCACCAGCACGCTCTTGGCGGATAGCAACAACAGAAGGTTCATTTAATACAATGCCTTCGTCTTTTACATAAATTAGGGTATTGGCTGTACCCAAGTCGATCGATAGATCGTTAGAAAAAATACCACGGAGTTTTTTAAACATGAGGCTGGATGACCTTTGAAATACGTTCTTATATTAGCTGCCTCACTTTAACATGCTCAACTATATGAGCAATATAAAGCGCAGCGCCTTTGTGAATTTGTGAAAAAAGGAAGCAAAGCTTCCTTAATTAAGTTTTATCGTTCGCGAACTAATCGAAAACCAATGTAGTTAGATCTAAAATCAGGCGCTAAAATTAAACGCGTAGATGCGCGAGCAAGGCTTGGTGCAAAGTTCCACGCTCCGCCTCTTACTGCTACATCAGACTCACCTGATTCTTTATCGGTCCATTCCCATACATTGCCTACGGTATCGTATAATCCAAATGCATTTGGAGAAAAAGAACCTACTGGCGAGGCACGTCTGTTTGACCACTCACTACCACACCAACCACAGTTAGCTAGGTTTTTACCAATTTCGTTACCCCAAGGGTATTCTGTTTCGGTTCCAGCGCGTGCTGCGTATTCCCATTCAACTTCGTTCGGTAAACGAAATTGCTGCCCTGTTTGACCCGATAACCACTCAGCATAAGCTTTTGCGTCGTTATAAGTTAAACATACCGCAGGAAAGTCACTGCCTTGCTCAAAACCAGGATTACGCCAATTTAAATTTGCTTCCCATACTGGTTCGCCATTTAAATAATACGCACACCCTTTATTTTTTTCCGCTTGGGTTTTATAACCTGTATTTGCTACAAACTTTTCGTAGGCACCTACGGTTACTTCTTTGCTTTGCATAGCAAAAGAGTTTGCTATTACTTTTTCAATAACTGGGCGCTCATTGGCTAAACCATTGCCATTAATATCGCCCATTTTAAATTTGCCTGCAGGAATAACCACAACTGGGGTTTCTACGTTTGCATTTAATACATTAACGTTTTCACTCACTTTGCGTGCTGTTACTTCTGGTTGCTCTCGAGTATAGGTCGGTGCAGCAATCGACTTAGGCTTTTTTACTAAATTTGCATTAATTGTTTGTGCTTTGTTTAAATCAACACGAGCTTGGTAAGGTTTATAACCTAACTTACGTATTTCAACGTTGTGAACACCACGCGGTAAACGCGTTATTAAGCGTGTAGAACCAAAGCTAACACCATCAATAAACACTTCATCGTCATAAACATTAGATCGTAGTGTTAATTCTACAGACTGATCCTGCTTTTTATTGGCAATAGAAGAGTAGTCTCTTTTTACCGGTGCCGACTTAATTGAATAATCACGTACTGGTTGCTCATTTAAACGAGAAACCGATACTGTGTTGGCATTATCCTTGGTATTACTGAATGTTAACTGACTATCAGTAAATGTTGTGCCATAAGCGGGTTGATAAGCAGCGGTAAGCGGAGTGCCGTACTCAGAACAATAGCGGTTATCTATACTTAATAAGCTACATAAACGACTGCTGTTAACTTCGCCGCGCATGGTTACACTTAAGTTAACGTTGTAGTTACCCTGGCCACTAAATGCACTGTTAACCACGTGGCTACTTAATATTTGTACTTGAGCGCCCGCCAAATTACGCTTTGGTTCAACAATGCGTTCTTCTGTTAAGTTTGCAAATATTTGATCAACAAAGCGTTTAGTCGCTTTTTGTAGACCCATTTGTTGACCGCGTTGCTCACACGCTGCTAGCGTTTCTGTACGCTTACAGTTAATAGTGTGATTAACCTCAAGTGTGCCTTCACGTGTAAACTCGTTACGTAAACGCTCTACTCGGGCTGTTGTTAACTGCTCTTTTAAACTTTCTAACGTATTTAAAAGCGCATGTTTAGCAACACGAATTTGCTCTATGTCTTTACGGTGGGATGCAATTGCCGCCAACTGCATAGAAATATCATCTTTATTTTGCTTATGATCAATCACCGCTTTTTGATAGCGTGATTGAGCCGCACTAATATTAATAGTGGGATCGTCAATTAAACGACGGTACATTTCGTTCATCGCATCGAGCGCTTGGTTTTTTTCTTTATCTAGCTCAGTAGAACGAGAACGAAGTAGCTCTAGTTGATTTTGTAACTGACTTTCTTCTTTAAGATGTTTTTCAAGTATTCTTGTCGAGTTATCGTATTCTGTTTGTTTAACACTAATCTCTGAGTCAATTCCAGTTACTGTAGCTGTGTCTTGTGCAAATGCACTACTAGCTAACAAACTAGCTGAAATTAACAGAGATAAAGGAGTAATTCGCATATATTCCAGTCCCAAAAAGCGGCAATTATTTGGTCGTTATTATTTTTTATAATTAAAGCCTTATGCTATGTACTTGCAGCACAAAACACAAGCTTTGTTCAATTATTATATTAGTTTACAACTATTCGCGTGTTTCACGCCAGTAAATAACCCGATCATTTCCTCTAAAGCGTCCAAATTGTAAAATAGTACGAGGATCAAGCTGTGTTCCATCGCCCTGCCAATCCCACTTTAACCAATCATAAGTATTATATTCTAAGGTAAATTCACCCAAACCATTTGGCTGTGCATAAATACCGTTATCTGGCGGATATACTCCCGCTTCTAGCTGGCCAGATACACCAGTCCCATATTTATAGGTTAATTGTGGGCTGCTAGGTGATATTTGAGTAATTTGGGTATGATCAAATACACTACAGTTATCTTCAGCGTTATTTACAAATCCACTGCCGTTGTAATACTGAGCCTGCATAGGAATAAGTAAAGGGTCGAGATCGGAGCCTGCGTTATTGCCAAGGACTAAACGTCCAAACCTAAACTCTATTGGCAATGCATTTAGTCGTACGCTATTACAACCACCCGAGCATGCTGTTTGTGTATTAGGTTTATCATTTGCATCAATTAGTGTTGCCCCTTCTATGTTAGAAAGCGTTGCCATCAAACTGACCATGGCAAATGGCCCATCTGGTTGCCCTACACCTAATCTTTTAAGTGTGGTATTTATTTGGCTCATTTGCCATTGGCCGTCACTTATCTCTCCCCAGTTATTATTTCCTAGGTTTACTAAGCGGCTAGCAAAATTAGTTGCGGGTACATAGTTAGCTATTTCATTATTTTCGGCATTGATGGCTACACTGGACTTATCAAAGCCCTCTTTATAATTGGCCATTAGCTCACCATTTTGATTTTGTGCTTGTACTGTAAAGCCAAGTTCAAAAGGCTGATCAAGATAAGTTAAATTACTGCCGTATTGCGTGCATTGCGCGGCGGCTTGAACCCCCACTACCTGAAACTGCGAAGGTGCAAAACGACCAACGTTATATAGCTCACCTTTTACGTCTCCCACACCAAAATAATCGGCATCTTGAAGGCCTGCTGTTAAATCAATGATGCCAACTTGGTCGTAATTATATTGCGATACGGATTCACTCAAACTACCTGTGTCATTAAAGGCAACAGTGCTCATCGCTTCAAGCGTACCTTGAATGCCTGGCGTAGGCGCTTTAAGTAATGCCTCTACAAGTGGTTGCTCTGTCATAAAATGCTTGGCAATGATGTTATTTGTAATATTGCTGTAGTTGTCTGGGAAGCCATCGTTGTTAGTGTCTTGCCCTGTTTGCCACTGCACCGCATTCATTTTTAAATCGAATGCTTCGCCAGTTAACCTAAATAAGCTCCCATTAGCGTTTGCTGCATAACCATCACTTGCAACTTCCATCGCTAATCCGAATGGCTTTACAACATATTCATTTGAACTACCTGTTAGATTTACTGACAGGTTAGTAATTGGATCTAAAATTAAGTTGGTTTTTACATTTAAACTCAACTTTCCTGCATCGGGATAATTTATAACAATCGGGGCTTTAGACTCACTATCAAAGTTTAGCGTGAACGATTTAGCTGCTTGCTCGACCGCAAAGGTATTATTGTTGTTACTAAGTGAAACCGTATCAGAACAACTTGCACCAGCACTGCATGTATACGATAAATCTAAGCTTACATCACCACCGGCGGGAAATGCGGCTTCGCATACGCCCGTAGTGGTATTTGTTTTTACCGCTTGAATAGATAGCGCTTTTGCATTAAATCCAGTATTTGAAGGCTTTGCTGATAACTGAGTAGGAATTGTAGTATTTCCATCTGTATCATTATTAAAAATAAATCCAGCATCAGAAAACGTAACTTTGCAGCCACTCAAACCAACATTATTACCACCGATATAACAACGAAGAGGTGCAGAAGGATCCGCAGTGTTATATCCAAATGTAACACTGCCTGTGGTGCGTTTAGCAAATTCGACAACCGCTGATCCTGTAAAATTAATATTCTCCCCCGTAACCCAACTTTGCTGACCACTATTATCTGGAGAAAGGTTTAAACTAGAGGGTTCCGCAAATAATAAATCGCAGGCATCATTAGCGCAGGCTGTTAGTGTCATTTCTTTAGCTTCACACGTTAGACCTTTGTTATCGCTTATTGTTAAACGATAATGATCCAGTGTTTCTGGTGTATAAATACCACAAAAACCAGGGATACTTTCGGGTACTGGTAGAGCGTCAAACGTTGAGCTCCCTTCGGTAATAATTTGAGTAGCCGATGTAATTGATCCCTGATACGTTACATTTTGAGCGATTCTTACCTCACCAGTTGCAACAATATAGCCCGCAATATTTGCATCGGCTGCAATAGCAACCGCACCATCCACATAAATAGCCAAGTACGCGCCAGTTTCTACTACTATATTTGTTTTACCTATATTCAAAAATGAAGTTGATAGAAGTGAGGTTGTGTCTTTTAAAAAAATACGTGTAGGCGCTGTTACTCTGTACTCAGTTTCCAGCATACTTAACTGCAACTCATCGTAATAATAGTCGCCAGCTAAAGAAGTAGGTACGGGCCCTGTTGAGCTACCATCATTTGTAACCGTTGGCACCTGCGCCGCTTGATTAGGTTCTAAAGAGTTATAACCACCAGCAACACACGCCTGACCATTACATAAAGGAGGACTCGTCAGCGCTGTAGAAATTAAATTCGTGGTTGTGACAAACTGCGCATTGCCATCTGTTATTTCTACCCCCTGAACCAACTGTACCTCTCCATTATTATAAGTAGAAATAGCGCCCGGGAATAACGTATCACAATCTAAAATATCACCATTAAATACAAAGGTACTGGTCATGGCGAGTATTGATGCTTCCTCGTTTACGTGACGGCGCTCGTTATCGCCATCACGATCTTCGTCAACAACAAGCCCTAACCTGTCGGTCCTTAGGTTACAGCTGCGTAGCCACCCGCCATCATCTTCTTGGCGTGAGTTTTTACTTGCTACAACTAACGGAGCCACACTAAAATTATTAGTAAAACTAAAGTAATTACAGCCATTGCTCCAGCCGTCAATTTCAAAGCCTGTGAAAAAAGTTTCCCAGGACACTTCAAGTCCATTATCGTCTGTAAATACGCGGTTACTTCCAGGCTCTACGGCCATATAGGCAACAGTTTCGGTTTTTATAAGCCCAAGTGCTGTTTCAGATGCTTCTAAAGCAATATTAACGCCGCTAGCAGATAAAGAATTACTTTCTACTGCAACGGTCAAAAAAGGCACTAATGCTTGAGTAGGTGGATTACTATCTATGCTGTTGAGCGTTTGTAATGAATGGAAAAAGTTCGGCCTTTGTGAAAATGGCTCAGCAAAGATTAACTGTTTATAACCTTTTGGCGTAAATGGGGAGAAGCCTGACTTAGGACCATACTGTAGCTCTAATAATAAATCGGTACTTCCTACTTCCATGATTGTTCCATCAGGAAACTCATGTACGCCATATTCAACAGCCAAATAATGAGCTCCCATCGTAACGTGCTCACCATCCTCACCCGAAGGCTCAAGAGGTAGTGCCTCAAAGCTGGTTGTGGTTATATTACGTATTCTTATTATTGCGGGGTTTCCGCCTTGGTTTGTTGAGAGCATAAAAACAGCAGGAGGTGTTATGTATTGCTGTTGAAAATTTATTTTTGTCCAAATAGGTGATGTGTATGTGTCTTGCAGCTCAATATAGCGCCCTTCAATTTTAGGCGGTACCGCGTTTGCGTAATTACAAAGCAACACGCAGCTAAAAAATATAATGACTAATGCATTTTTCATCATGGTAAAGTTTTAGCCTCCACACTGAGCGTTCTTTGTGTTTGCCAATAATCTTTTCTGCAGCTACTCCCTGCAGGGCAATCAATTGCGGCGCACGTTGCACTGCTTTGTAGATAATATATATTCACAAGTCCATTCGCCGTACTGCTATCGGGTAAGCCTATATATTCGCTACAATTCACTTCGACCTTACAGTTAGCTAAATATGCAGCTTGGAAGGTTAAATCAGTAGTAACTGATGTACAGCTTTGAACTGAGCTATTTATTGGAAATAGTTGCGTTAAACCACTTTCTAGGCCGCTTTGTGCTGCCATAAAAGCGCGAGCCCCATAGTACTCAATTGTATTTTGTTGAGATGCACCAGAAAGCACTTTAACTAATGCTAATCCTAGTGCTAATAAAGCAACAATAATTACCAAAGAAACAATTATTAAGTTCCCTTTTTGTTTACTGACTAAGGCTTTTCCGTGAGGATTTTTTTTAAGGTACATTAGGAATATGTACCTCATGATTAAAGTTCATTACTTCAGTATCGTTAAATTGCATTTGCGCATTCACATTAAGCACAGCGTTTCTTTGTAAGGAGAGCGCATCAAGAGTAAAAAATAAATCGCTCGCTAAATTATTGGCAATGTAAATACCTAATAAATCACGTTTAACACCACTGCTTATTTGTAAGCTCACGGCATCTAATTGATTAATAGTAAAACCGTAATTGGTATATCTATATAAATACTGCCCTTCAACGCAAAAACTTACCGGTTCTGAAAGTAAATAAAGGCGTTTACTCGGCGACTCTTGGGCAAATGCTTTACTAAATTGCCACTCATCAATTTCGCTCGCTGAACTATTAAATGCTGATACTTGCAAGCGCTTACTATTATTTTCATCATATATATCAGCACTGCTTAATGGGTAAATAGTTGCCCAATCTCCAGCTTGCGGCTGCGTTAAATTATTAAGTTCAAAATCAACAGCGCTAACATTAAAAGGCGCTACGGTAGGTAGGTAATTTGTATAGTGAGTCGCTGATAAAAACGGCGTAAATTCTAAGCACTGCTGAGCACTACATGCTCCGCTAGTGCTGTTATCGCAAGAGAGCCTTAATGAGTTTGGCGTAGCGTGGCGAAGCTCTTTACTAAGTCGCGTTATTAAAAAGCGGGCCTGAGCTACTGCTTCTTGGCGTTCAATACCTTGTGAGTAAATGCTGACCCCAGCACCAATAAACGAAAATGCACTTACGGCTAAAACACCAATAATAACCATGACAAGTAATAGCTCTATAAGGGTAAATGCATTTTGGTATTTAGCTCTTTGCATTAGTAATTCCCTTTATATGCACTAAATCCGTAAACTTCGCCTAAGGGTGATGTTACTTCAATAGTAATACGCTTAAAGGTTGTGCCATCGTTGATGGTCAATTCGTTAAAGTCGCTATCGTACTGGACTGTAATAACTAAGTTAAAGTCACTGTATTCGCTTAACACCTCACCTAAGCTATTAGTAATAGGTTGGTTAGAAAGTACAATATAGTCATCTACATCGTTATAACTAGTTCGAGATTCTGAGTCGGTGCCTAAATCGCCTGCTGCTGTACAGGGCTCTGCACCCAAAGTTGTTTCGCCGCAACGCCTAAAAGGAGCGCTTCTATCGCTGTGCTCATCAAACGATTTACTTTGAATTTCGTTCATTAGTGATTGACCAAATTCAGAGGCTCTTAAAGCAATAATTGGCTCTGCACTTTTTTTTGCTTGCGGGGCAATGAGCGCGGTAATAATGCTTAATGCAATAGCAAACATGACTATGCCAATAATAAGCTCAATTAAAGTGAAACCTTTTACTTTAAGGGCACGCATATATAAGCCCTTCACCACTTATGCATACGCCAGCTAATCCAACGTCTATTCGACACTGCGTAGTACAAGTTTGATTTGATTTACCTAAAGGATCAAAACTAATTTGGGTAAAAATATTCGCGTTACTATCTAAAGCGCTAAATGTTATGTCACTTCTTTGCGTGTTTATTTGTACCACTAAATGAACGGTGTTGTTGGTATCTGCGCCACCGATACATGTATCAGGTGTGGGGGGAGCAATAAGTGTGGAGGTTATATAAAGCGTATGGCAACTTGTTGTCGCTGTATTTTGCATTGCACGTAACTGCACTGTTCTCAGTGCATTTAAAGTACGGTCTCGATATGAGTATGCATCTTCTGTTGAGCTGCCCAGAAATTTGGGAACTGCCGTTACCGACAGTATTCCCAATATCACTAGAGTAATAATTAACTCAATGAGTGTGAAGCCACGCAATCGTTGCTTACTACTGCTTATCATTTAATATTAATTAACATTCATCAGTAAAAATATTAATTGTAGGAGCCGTTACTACAACAGGCCCTGTAGTTGCAGTTGCTTGTATGTATTCAATTCTGCACTCATCATCAGCAATGTAACTATTAGGGTATATAATAACTGTTCCTGTTGTTGTCGCATCAATATTAAAGTCATCTGTGTCTGGTGCTGTAGATGGAGCAAAGCTAACATCTAAAAATGCTTCAAATGCAGCAAGTGTTGCTGCTGGGTAACCATAAACAGTAGGTACTGGTACACCAGTATCTACAGTAACTGTAGCCGTTGCCTTTTTGTGATCACTAGCAATAATAGACTTACCATTTACAATATTCATACCACTGCGAATCGACCCTTGTAAGCCTTCGAGTGTTGAAGCATTTGCATCACCTTGCAAGTTTAAAAAACGAGGTGCTGCAGTAACAGCTAAAATGCCCAAAATAACAATTACGATGATCAATTCAACAAGTGTAAAACCTGCTTGTTTATTCATTGGTAAACTTTTTAACGATTGCGTTTTCATAAATAAGCCTCTTTTTAATTACTTAGTTTTTAAATATTTTTACTTTGCCTGTTTTAGCAAAGTATGAAAAACCTGTTAAACCTGATATTTCACCCGTATTGGTAGGTATACTTTTAATATCAATGGTATGAGTTAAATAATAGACGCATTGCGTACTTTCTGCATTGTACCTAACTAAAAAACTTACACTTTTTATTATCGATATTTCACTACTTGAGGTACTACTTGGTGCATCTTGTAAAATTACATTTAATACTTGGCGGCATTTATGAGCATTTATAGACTCTGCACGAGTATCTTTTTTTTCTGTTTCGTCACTCGTTGGTGTACCTAACGATCCATCAACACCAACTATTACTCCTCCATAATTAACAAATGTTTTATTTGACTTACTATTTGGCCTCCCTTCTAACTCCCATTGACCTCTAACCATCCCAACAGCCGATGAAAAACTACCCGCAATAGCATCTACGCTTGCATTATGCGCTTGATTTTTAATACCTATATATTGAGGTATAGCAAAGCTCAAAATTACTGCCAGTAAAATAACAACAATAACTAACTCAAATAATGAGAAACCTTTTGAGTAAGCTGTGGTTGTGTTCACCTTAATTCCCTTTAATTGCCGACATCATGTTCCACATCGGCATAAAAATACCCAATGCTAAAATCAGCACCATAATGGCAACAAACACAGTTAAAATAGGTTCTATTTTGGCGGTTAAACTACGTAGGTCGTAATCAACTTCACGCTCATAATAATCAGCTGCTTCTTGAAGTAACTCATCAACCCGGCCTGTTTCTTCACCTACGGCGACCATCTGTAATACAAGCTGAGAAAACAGCTCAGAACTTTTTGAGGCTCTAAGTAAGCTATCGCCTTTTTCTATATCTTGGCGCATAGTTATAATCGCTTTTTCCATATAGCTATTATCTACGGCATGCGCTGTTAGCGATAACCCCGTGGTCATAGGTACGCCAGAGCGCAATACCATAGCTAGACTTTGGCTGTAGCGCGCAAGCAATGTGCGTTTTAAAATATCTCCAATAAATGGAATTTTTAATTTATATTGATCCCACTTGAAGCGCCCGGCATCTGTATTTAAATAACGCTTCCACGCAAATACCGCTCCAATACCCATTACCAACAATAACCACCAGTAATTAACAAAAAAGCTGCTAGTACCAATTAATATTTGAGTCATTAACGGCAATTCGGCATCGAATTTGGCAAACATGCTAGCAAAGGTAGGAATTACAAAAATATTTAAAATAACCATAGCTGCTACAAGAGCCAAAATAACAAAAGTAGGGTAGCGCATAGCTGCTTTTATTCGTTTGCGAGTTTCCTGTTCTTTTTCAAAGTAAATAGCGAGTTGATAAAATGCATCTTCTAATCGGCCAGAACCTTCACCAACCATTACCATTGACACGGTTAAGCGGCTAAATACCTCGTTATGAATTGCCATTGCACTGGATAAGTCGCGGCCTTGCTCAAGTTGCCTGGTAACTTCCATCAATACATTTTTAAATTCTTTATTTTGTGTTGTATCTGCCAATCCAATCATTGCTCGTATAATTGGAATACCCGCTTTTAGTAGCGAATACATTTGTCTAGAAAACATAATCATGTCGTCTAGCGTTATTTTTTCGACAAATAAATTATCAAAAATTTTAATATTATTTTTTGTTTCAACTAAAGAAATTGATATTGGTATAAATTGACGCTTCATTAAACTATCAGCTACGCCAGCTTGGTTACTCGCTTCTAATTGGCCTTTTACCAATACACCTTTGCTGTCTTTCGCTTTATAGCTATATAGTTGCATCAATATCCCCTACTATTTCTGGGATATATTCAGCCACTTTAAATACTTCATCTAAAGAGGTAATACCTTTCTTAGCGTAATTTAATGCCATTGCTGAGAGTGGCGAAAAGTTTGCGCTATTTTTAGCGGCTTTCGCAAAACCTTGTGTGTCGTTAACTCGTAAGGCATCCATCATTGCATCATCCATTTCGAGCAACTCAAAAATACCTACACGTCCTTTATAACCAGTGTGATTACATGCTGTGCAACCTTGCCCTTTAGAAAATTGAGCATCTGTAATCTCTTCGCCTAAATATTTTAACCAACTTATTTCTTGGCGATCTGGCAAGTACGGTACTCTACAGTCATTACATACTCGCCTTACTAATCGCTGAGCAATAATCGCTCGCAGTGAACTTGCGACTAAGTAAGCCGGTGCACCCATGTCGATTAAGCGCATAGCGCTGGTAATTGCATCATTGGTATGTAACGTTGATAGTACTAGGTGGCCTGTTAAAGCGGCCCTTAATCCAATATCTACGGTTTCTTGGTCACGCATTTCGCCAACCATTATAATGTCAGGATCTTGCCTTAGAGCGGTCCGTAAAATACTGGCAAAACTTAGCCCTATTTTATTATTTATTTGTACCTGGTTAATACGGCCAATACGATACTCAACGGGATCCTCTACGGTAATAATTTTACTTTCTTGTTGGTTTAACTCACTTAATGCACCATAAAGTGTGGTTGTTTTACCCGAGCCTGTTGGCCCAGTAACTAAAACCATGCCATGTGGACGTTTTATAATGCTGCGCACACGTTTTAATATGTGTGCCGGCATACCCGTTTCATCTAACGATAATAATCCTGCAGATTGATCAAGCAAACGCATTACAACTGATTCACCATGCTGAACCGGCATGGTAGATAGGCGCACATCAATACTATGGCTGCGCACTTTTATATTAAACCGGCCATCTTGAGGGAGGCGTTTTTCAGATATATCTAATCCTGACATAAGCTTTAAACGTAGCACTAGTGCCGATGCTATTTTTACTTGGTTAAGAGTGTGCTCTTGTAATATTCCATCTACACGTTGACGAATGCGAAGCAAACCTTCATCTGGCTCAATGTGAATATCAGATGCGCGAACTTGCACAGCGTCCTCAAATATTGATTGCAGTAACTTTACAACGGTTGCATCGGATGTCTCATCACCTAAAGAGTTTAAATCAAATTCTTCTACGTCTTGATATTCTTCATGGAGTTGTGCTGCAAAGTTGGTAATTTCATCTGTGCGGCGATATACATTGTCAAACGCAGCCATGATTTGGCTTTCTTGTACAACAGCTAAATCTATTCGTTTAGGAGCAAGCATAGTCGCAAGTTGATCAAGGCCCCTTAAATCAGCAGGATCGCTCATCCCGACCAAAACAGAGTCACCATTGTCTTCGATTACTAGTGCTCTGTAACGACGCGCATATACCTCAGATAAAAGCTTAGATACATCGTGTGATATTTTTCGCTGTGATATATCTAAAAAAGGTACCTGTAATTGCTGCGCTAAAAAGCGTAATAATTGTGGCTCACTAATAAACTCAAGTGTAATAAGTGTCGAACCTAATTTACGGCCCGTTGCAGCTTGAACATTTAATGCTTCACTTAGTTGCGCTTCGGTGATCATGTGTTCGTGGACAAGTAAATCGCCTAAGCGCATTTTTAAACTAGGTCTCATACGGCCTCCTTTAGTGCAACTAAACGCTGTAATGCATGCTGGGTCATAGCGGTATTTAACCCTCCTAAATCTAGAGCTACTTTATAAAGCTGTTTAGCATCGAGGTACTCTCCCAGTGCATCTTTTGAGGTTGCAAGTGCAAGCCACCACTTGGCTTGACTAGGCTGGAGCTGTGTAAGATGTTTAAAGCTTTCAAGTGCTTTATGGTGCTTACTCGCACTTTGCGCAGCAGTACCTTGCAGCACCCAAAAATCTAGATTCGCCTGGGATTCAAATTCATCACTTAAAAGCAGTAATACTCCTTCATACTGTTGTTGCATAATGAGTATTTTGCTTAGCATTACACGCCATTCAAGTACGTTAGGGTTTTGGCGAATACCTGATTGCAAAACCTGTTGCGCAGAATTTATATCTTGTTGTTTAAAGTAAGTTGCAGCCAGTAAGTTTCGGGCCTCAACATGTAAAGGCGATTGCGCTAAAATAATGTTTAAATCACTAATAGCTTCATTGTATAAGCCAAACTGTATTGCCTGTTTAGCTGCTGCTAATTGCTCGACCAATAAAGCCTGTGGTGACTTAGTTTCTGCTGCGCTTTTGATCATAGTATTTTGTGGCTTAGTTTTAGTCACTGAAGTAGTTTTTGGCTTGCTGACAATAACTTTGCTAGCCACTAACATATTATCTTTAGCTAGTGCAGGGCTTTGTTTAACCTCGGCAATTACAACCGGCTCAGCCGTTGGTTGAGAAACCAGTGATGTTGCTTCACTCAACTTGGATTCAGCTAAATCATTCACTTCCGGTTTTATTTGCTCAACTTGCACAGCCTTCTTCACAACTTCTTGCTCAACTAAAGGCTCTACAGTGCTTTTTTCATCTTGAGAATCAGATAAATTAGAGCTCAAAACCGCGACCATTTTTTGCTGTGGTAAAACAGACTCACGTTGAGTTTCTTTTTTGTCGGCGGTCGGTAAATACAGGTATGCTAAAAAAATGACACTTAGCATAATAAGTAAAATTGCGGCTTTAAATACAATGTTTTTTACATCATATATTGGCTTTACGCTTATACCTTCTTGAATATTCACTTGTTTAGCTTCACGTTGCTCAATATTTTTAAGCATATTATTTATAACGCTCATAACCACTGCCTCCATACCCATATGGCAGCAATAGCTAAAACACTAAACATTAACGCGCTGTAGCTCCAATATTGACCGGTTCGATATTTTGCGCAGTCTTCGGTATCTTTTATGGCAAGCTGAATATGGCGATTTGTTATTGTATTTAACCCTTCCCCATAAGCTTGTAATAGTGCTTTGTGGCATAAAATATTAACTAACCTAGGAATTCCACGGCTTGCTCTGGCAATCTTAAGCCCCATACTATTATTAAATAAAGGAGGCCTATTAAATCCTGCAACTTGTAAGCGATGATTAATATAATAAACAACCTCAGCGCCAGTCATCGCCCGTAACTTATACGAAAAACTAATACGTTGGCGTAACTGCCTTACTTTATTGTTTGCCAGTTTTTCATCAAGTTCAGGTTGCCCAAATAACACAACTTGAATCAACTTTTCGCTTTCTGTTTCTAAGTTTGTAAATAATCTAAGCGCCTCTAGTGTCTCCCAACTCAAGCATTGCGCCTCATCTATCAAAAGCACTACGCGCTCATTATCTTCTTGTAAGTCGAGTAAGTGATGATTTATAAGCTGCCCTAGTGCTTGTTGATCCAATGCTTTATCTACATCCATACCCAGCTCAATTGCAATCGCCCATCTAAGCTCTTCAGGGCTTAAATAAGAGTTAGGCAAATAAGCCACAATGTAATCTGGCTCAAGTTGGTTTAATAGCTTTCTACAAAGCAACGTTTTACCTGTCCCAACTTCACCGGTGACTTTAATAAACCCTTCACCCATTTCAATGGCTGTTGTTAGCACTTGCATCGCTTCGTGGTGCGGTTCAAGTGCACAAAAAAATTGTGTGTTAGGGGTTAATGTGAAAGGCATTTCACTTAAATTAAAAAAGCTTAAATACATAGTTAGTTTTCATACCATGTTTTTAAAAGCTGACGGCTTTCACCTTGTTGTTTTTTCCAAGTATCGGGCATAACAACGGTTGGTTTGATTAAAATAATTAGTTCTTTTTTCTCTTGGCGTTTACGAATACTTTTGAATAAGTTGCCAAATATGGGGATATCACCCAGCACGGGTGTTTTTGATTCTTCATCCTGTGTTGACGTTTGCATCAAACCACCAATAACAACTATTTCGCCACTTTGAGCGCGAATAACGGTATCTGACTCTCGAATGTTGCTTTGCGCTAGAGGTAACTCAAAACGTTGATCGTCTAAAGTAATTACCTTTAGCTGCTCTTCTGTTTCAGTTACTGAAGGGTGAACATGCAAGATGACTGAGCCGTACTTGTCAATTTGCGGCGTTACATCAAGCGCAATACCAGAAAAGAACGGTGTTAAATCAATCTCAGGCGAGGTAGTTGTAGCAGTACCAGTTACCGTCGTACTTGATACATTAGTAACAAAGTATTCGTCTTGCCCTACTTTTATAACTGCTTTTTGGTTGTTTGTAGCCGTAACGCGAGGGTTAGATAACATTTGCACATCACCTTGGGTTTCTAGCAAATTAATAACCCCATTAAAGTCACCCTTTTGAATTGTCAGCGATGACGCTCCGCCAATGGCAGCCGAAATACTATTGCTAATTGTAGAACCCGCTGTTGTAGCAAACGAAATACCGCCTTCTAAACCACTGGCTATGCGCTCCCAGTTGACCCCTTGTTGGTACTCATCTTTTAAGGTTACTTCTATTATTTTTGCTTCTAGAATAACTTGGCGTTGTAGGTTTTCTTGGCTTTGACGTAAAAACTCTTTTAGCTGACTAATTTCGCTTGGTAATGCATTTACGGTTACCAAACTAGCTTGTGGGCTTGCAACAACATAGCGCCCATCGCTTGCGCCAATTAAAGACTTAAGGGCAACTTCTAATTCCTTCCAAAAATCGTTTTTATTAATTGTTTGGATTCGAGAACCATTCAAATCTAAGCTTTGATTATCGCCGCCAAATTCACTATTTTGCTGGTTACTATTACCTGAACTTGAACCACTCGAACCACTGCCACTTTGTGCAAATTGACTCACCCCACCAGCAACAACACTCACTGTAGACTGACCATGGCGTTGCATCATTAAATAATTTACAGGTATTGTTTCTGTGCGCATTTTGGCTGGTAGTACTTGTACAATTCGTCCTTCATTAACAATATCTAAAGGATACATACGCTTAATAACATTAATGACTTCATTAAACGTAACGCTTTTAAGATTTAAATTAATTGTGCCATTTACCTCAGGATGCACAGCAACACTAAAAGGGGTATCGTCTGTTAAGCCTGCAAAAAAAGCGCCTATTTCAACATCATTTGCTGCGACATCAAAACGCTTTATAGATAAATCATCACTTATAGTTTGCTCATTATTTATAGATGACAATAAGCTTTGTGTAAGTTCGCTTGGCATTTGTAAAGGCACAATTACTTTAGGCTCTGTAGGTCTTTCAGATAACTCTTGCTCTATATGATTTTTAACCTCTTTACCTGGTTTAAAGCTATGGCACGCAGTTAAAAATGTAGGTAACAATAGAAGAACAAGCCACGGATGAGATAAATTATTTTTTAATTTCATAGTCATATAATTCTAATTTTATTTGTTTATCATCATTTGCTAACACAACCTGTTTTGAGTTAATGCTTAGCACCCGAAAATCATCTACAGCATCACCAACTCGATAAATATGGCCTGAAATAATGGCCTTAAATGCTGTACTGTTTTTAATAATAGATTGCAATTTAAGTTCTGTACTTTGCTTAACTGGACTATTGTTACTCACAAACATATTTGGCTGAGTCGGATCGCGAAGTTGCGCAAGCGCACTCGGCGCAATAATGTAAAAAGCCAAAGTACAAATACTATAACGCGATAAATTTTTCATTAGCGCTCACTGTAGCAATTTGTAAAGTTAATTCAGCCTGAGGGTACTCTAGTACCTGATAACTAAACTCTTGTATTAATAACTTATCTTGATTATTTTTTAATGCGGCTAAATATTTTTGTAAGCTAAAGTAGCTACCTTGCAAAGTAACTACCATCTGATGCTCAAAAAATAATGTTTGCGTATCATGTTCACCTAGTTTTTCTACATCGATAGCCCGTGCTGGTTTTACATTAAAGCTACTCACTTTTACGTCGCTACTATCTACGAGCAAATCTTTTAAAACGGCAGGTACATTTTTAGCAGCTACAAAGCCTTGGCTAAAACTATTAAGTTGATTATTTATTTCGGCTAATTCATCTCTGGTTTGTGCAATTTGACCGCGTAAAACCTTAGTGTAGTCGTAGTTTAGTGCTTGGTTTAACATGGAGAGTTGCGCATTTATCTGCTGTAACTCTTGCAGCGTTGTATTGTGCTTTGAACGTATGTTGGCAACTTCATCTTGCTGTGGAAAAATAACGAACCAGAGACCGAGGTAAATCACTATAAACAAACCAACAAATAAGGTGGAATACTTCTCACGTTTTTGCAGCGATGCAAACTGAGCTTGGTATTTGACCCATAATGGCCAACCTTTATTTTTATTATTCTGGCTACTTGTTGTTTGGCTCATGGCTTATCGCCCTCATCACTAAGGTCTGTCGCTACATTAAATTCACTCACACCTGCTTGCGTAGATAACTCTAAAACTGAAAACTCTTTATCAATAAAAAATGGCGACTGTTTTAAATTATCAAACCAAATTGGTAAGAATTTTGATTGCGATGTTTGACCTTGAAGCGTCACACTTTGCCCTACAAACTTAATGTGGGTCAGCCAAATATTAGGTTCATGATACTTAGCTAAATCGTGCATTACCTGTGCGTAATCGGTTGCAGACTGATCTGAACTTTGCTCTAAATAGCTAAATATTTGCTGCTTGTGCAAAACCTCTTGCTGAAGTGTTTTTAGCTCATTAATAAAGAGTGTTTTATTTTGTTTCTCTGCTAACTGCTGTTTTACAACTTCTAACTGAGCTTTTCCTTGTTTTAGGTACTGCCTATTTTGTTCTAAATCAAGCTCACTAGAATATGTTTTATAACTGTAAAAAGCCCACGTGATTGCAATAATTAATAGCGCACCTAACCATAACGTAATCATTCCAGACAAAGGGACTGGGTCTCGCCGTACGCGTAAGGTTTTTTGATAAAAGTTAATCCGGGTTTTCATAGCACAGACTCAGGATCTGTTAATTGATAGGCTGCCCCAAGCGCATAATAAAAATTTGGCTCTAATTGCTGCGCTAATTCTAAGTTAGGCTCAAAATCTACAACTTTTACTTGTAAAAACTCTGCAAGCCCGGCTCTAAGAGTTAATGAGGATAAATCATCGCACTGTAACTGAATGCTGCGAATTGGTGGTTGCTTGAGCTGGCTTTCAAAAAAGTCCATAGAACGCTGAATTTCTAATCCTAACGCTTCTACCAATTCTTGATTTTGATCCTTATCTGAAATACCCAAAAAACCATTTAATCGCCTAGCTAATACTAATTGCCCATCACGAATAATTAAGATTCGAGGTTCATGATTAGCATGTTGCACAATCAGCATATGCGCCTCTTTGTATGAGCCAAACAAGGTAACTAAAACCATTTCTTCAGAGGTCATTGCACGCAAAACAGGTTTAGTTTGTTCAAAACTGTCTATAAACGGAAGTAGTTGCAGCTTATTCGTAATAAACACATTCATTTTACTGCTTTGCATCGGTAACGTTATTGGATAATCGATAAAATCAGCCACAATATTTTCAGAAGCTATATCAACTAAATCTTTTGTAGTCCAAGGGAGTGACTGAATAATTTCTTCATCACTAAGGTTTGGTTTATCCATTTGCACTATTTGATAAAAGTAGTGCGGTATGACTAAATTAACTGCACAAATATCAGTAGAAACCTCATTTGTACAAGCAACAATTGCAGCGGTATAATCGGTTTGCTCAGACACATTTACACTGTGAGAACTGTGAACCATCCATTGGTCGCGTTGTTTTTTTAAACATACTGCGTTAACAGTATCTGCGTAAGTTGCAACACCAATAGCTGTATTTGGATCTAAACTACGATTTAACCATGAAAACAGCTTTTCTTTCATATAGCTACTATTGTTAATTGTGTATGAAATAAGTGTCGTACATTTTAACTACTTTGCCAAATTGAAAACCAACAAAATGCATGAAATATTCAAAATAGATGAAAATAACTATATTCAACAAATAGATAGCTCGTTTCTAAAAAAGAGAAATCTTTATTTAGGTATAAAACGTGATGATTTGCTCCATCCGCTAATAAGTGGCAATAAATGGCGTAAATTGAAATATAATTTAGCGTACATGCAAAAGATAAATAAAACAGAACTTCTGACTTTTGGTGGTGCGTTTTCAAACCATATTCACGCCTGTGCAGCTGCCGGAAAAGAATTTAATATAAAAACTCGCGCGATTATTCGCGGACCTGAACTGGATAACAACAATCCAACAATCCAATTTGCAAAACATTGTGGTATGAACCTACATGTAGTTAATCGTATAGAGTATCGAAAACGCCACGACACCGATTACCTTAATGCTCTGCAAGAGCACTTTCCAAATGCTCATATTATTCCTGAAGGTGGTACAAACGAGCACGCCTTATTAGGGTGTAAAGAGTTAGTACAAAGCTTACCTGAGCATAACTACTTAGTGTGCCCTACCGGTAGTGGTGGCACGCTTGCTGGATTAATAGAAGGCAGTGCTTCAACAACACAAGTGATTGGTGTAGCAGTATTAAAACAAGCTAATTATTTAAAAGAAGAAATAAAAAAGCTGAGCGCTAAAGCTAATAATCAAAACAACTGGCAGTTACTCACAGAGTTTCATGGTGGCGGCTATGGTAAGTTTTCACCTGAGTTATGGCAGTTTTGCCAAGATATGAGCCGCACACATAATCTACCACTTGAGCCTATTTATAGCGGGAAAATGATGTATGCATTATGGCAGCTTATTGAGCAAGATTATTTCCCATCTGGGAGTAAAATTATTGCGGTTCATACTGGCGGGCTTCAGGGGCTAAATGGACTTAAATATAGAGGATTAATTTAATTAAATACCGCTTGCGTAAACTCTTGAAGTGGCTCTGAAAAGTAAAACCCTTGAGCTCCCACCACTCCCAATTTGGCAAGCGTAAACAACTCTTTTTGAGTCTCTACGCCAACTGCATACACAGGTAAATTTAAAAGGTTTGCGGCTTCAACTATCTTTTTTATTCGCCTTTGATTTTGAGTTTTTTCATTTAATAAATGAATTAGTTCGTATGATAATTTAAGTCCGCATACTTGATTATAATTAGCTAATACAGCTACTTTCTCACTACTTTTTACATTATCAATCACAACTTGTGAACGGCTTTTTTTAATTACATTAAGTGCATTAGTTATCGATTCTCTATGAGTAAAAAATTCTGCCTCACTTATTTCAAATTGTAATTTAGTATTTAACTTAAGCTCTGCCATTTGATTGGCTAACCACTCCCAAAATACAGTATTAAACCAATTTTTAGGGTGTAGATTTACACTAACTGTTAAGGCCGAAGGTTCACTCAGCATTAGCTTTTTAACTTGTGTTATTACTGCTTTATCTAATATTAAAGCGTCTTGATTACTATAAACCTGATTAATAAAATAACGAGCAGCTAGTAAACCAAGTTGGCTATGCCTAACCCTGATAAGAGCTTCATGTTCTAAAATTTCCCCGCTAGAGAGCTCAAATAAAGGCTGGAAGAATAATATAAATTTATTCTTTTTAATATTTTCGATAACTTGCTTACTAGAAAGTGGTTTTTCTTGACAGTAATTTAACGCTAAGCGGTGAAAGTGCTGTACTGAGCTGTTTTGCGATAGCATAAGTGCTGATTTTGCTAACTGATAAACCGCAATTTTATCTGCGCCTAATCGATAGTCGCACGCACCTATTTTAATGTTTTTATGAGTCATACTTTTTTGATAATTTTGGCATAGTAAAAACACGCTCTGATGGAGCTTTTCAACGTAGCTGTCTAACTCGGGAGTAGGAATATGTGGCAAGGTGACGGCCAAGTAACTGGAATTTAGTATTTTTACCGACACATCTTTAAATTCAGTCAATTTTCTAGTGATTAACACTTTAAAAATAGCTTCTTGATCAGTTTTCTTATCAAAGTCACATTCAATGAGTAAAAATAAGCTATGTGATGCTCTATTAACCCCATACAAAGAACTTAATTCACATTTTTTTACTTGTTTAATTAATCGTATTTTATTTTGTTTTTGTTTAATAATTTTAGTAGGTTGTATCATTGTATTTTTGGGCGTAATTCTACGGCTTACATTCAATAAGCCCCACCAACGATAAGACCAGCCAGCGGCGCCTAATATGATCAAGTTTAGCAATATAAATAAGTAACTTTGTGTTACCCAAGCAGGATAGTGATAGAGGCTCAAGCTTAATGTTTTGTAAGAAAAAACTTCGCGCTCTATATTCACTAAATGCCTAACATGCTCTGCAGGCTTTGGCACCTCCAACACAAAACCTTCACTTTTAGCTAATGCAGCCAACACTTCATTGTTTATAGAAGGGGATAAATTCAGCTCGTAAACGTGTTTAACGAACTGCTGCCCAGAAGCATGAACTTTTTGATGTAATGCATCATTTAAAACGAAATTAAAACTAATAAGCATCATTAAAAATAAGACAAAAGAGATACCTTTGAAGTACTTGAAAAGCCAGATTTTACTCTTTTGCATAGCCTGCCACCCGTTAAATTATTAACTAAAGTGTTGTTCAATATCTATAGAAGTACAAGGCTATAAACTAAGTTTAAACGTTTATTAATAGCACTAAACAAAAAAGCCCAAAATAAACGAGAACTTACAAAAACAAACAACTATGCCCTTTCTTTTATAAATAGATTAAATTTAACTCCTCAGGCTTAAGTTAATATTAGATGTTTCGCAATTGAAACCATCCAGCATAGCAATCATGCTCTAGCCCTAGTTAAACCAATGACGTGTTTTGTTAGCAAAATACACTAAGCTTAGCATTACAGGGACTTCAACTAACACACCTACTACGGTTGCAAGTGCAGCACCAGAGTGTAAACCAAACAATGAAATAGCCACTGCAACTGCTAACTCAAAAAAATTAGATGTTGCGATCATGCACGCTGGCGCAGCTATATTGTGCTCTAGCTTCATTTTTTTTGCGGCAAAATAAGCAATAGCAAAAATACCATAGGTTTGAATCAGTAGCGGAATAGCTATAAGTACAATCGCTTCGGGGTTGGCTAAGATAGTTTGTGACTGAAAACCAAATAATAAAGCGACTGTCGCTAATAAACCCACAATAGAATAGGGCTTCATAATGCTCAAAAACTGATTGAGTCGAGAATGATCCCCGGCTTTATCTAGCTTTTTACGCGTAACCGCCCCTAAAATTAACGGTATAAGTACATATAACACCACAGATAAAAATAACGTATCCCATGGTACTGTTATATCGGTTACACCCAGCAATAAACCTGCTATGGGTGCAAATGCAAATATCATAATAATATCGTTAATAGATACCTGCACTAGCGTATAGTTAGCGTCGCCTTTAGTCAGTTGGCTCCAAATAAAAACCATAGCCGTACATGGCGCAACACCCAGTAAAATCATGCCTGCAATATATTCAGTTGCAGTTTTTGGGTCGACCCAGTCTGCAAATATACCCTTAAAAAATAGCCAACCTAAAAACGCCATTGTAAATGGTTTAATAAGCCAATTAAGTACAACGGTTAGTAATAGTCCTTTTGGTTTTTTACCTACGTCTTTAATAGATGAAAAATCAATTTGAACCATCATTGGGTAAATCATTAGCCAAATAAGTACCGCTATTACTATATTTACATGCGCATATTCAAAGCCTGCTATGAGTATAAATAGCTCTGGTATTATTGAGCCTGTAAAAATACCAACAGCGATTGCTAAGGCTACCCAAACAGAAAGATACCGCTCAAATAATCCCATTTATCTCCCCTAAATAGAGCGTTGATTAACGCGTTGGCTAAGATCTTCTGCAGATTCCACTCGTTCAGAATAGCGATCTACAAAGTAATCTTTTTGATCTCGCAATAATAAAGTGAATTTAATCAGCTCTTCCATAACATCAACAATCCGATTGTAGAGCGCAGAGGGTTTCATCCGTCCATTTTCTTCAAACTCTAAGTGCGCTTGTGCCACTGACGACTGATTAGGTATTGTTACCATGCGCATCCAACGCCCTAATACTCGTAGTTGGTTCACCACATTGAATGATTGCGAACCGCCACTAACTTGCAACACAGCTAATGTTTTACCTTGCGTTGGCCTTACACCTCCTAGGTTAAGAGGGATCCAATCAATTTGATTTTTGAATATACTCGTCATTGAGCCATGACGTTCTGGTGAGCACCATACCTGCCCTTCTGACCAAAGCATTAAATCTCGCAACTCTTGTACTTTAGGGTGTGATTCATCTTCACTATCGGTTTGAGGTAAACCTTCAGGGTTAAAAATTTTAACCTCAGCACCAAAATGCGTTAATAAACGAGCGCTCTCCTCTATAACTAACTTGCTATAAGAACGCGCTCTTAATGAGCCATATAACAATAAAATTTTAGGTTTATGCTCAGAAAAACTAACGTTAAAATTTGATGTGAGTGGAACAACACTGTGTGCTTTATTTGTATTTAGTAACCCATTAACTTCTGACATTGATAACTCAACCTTTGGTAAAAATAAGTATATGGAAAATCGTATATATGAAATTTCACACATAAAGACCTATGAGTCAAACTCTATTTTATAAAATTTACTTTTAAGTTATTTAAAATTAGCTCAAGACAATGGGAGGTATTATGGTAGATATTTGATATAGTTAATTTTAATGGCTCAACTATTTACTCAAGCAGAGGATTATAGTTTCACATAATTTTTGCGCTTTAATTGGTTTTGCAACATGGGCATTCATGCCAATGGATAAGTATCGTGTAATATCATCTTTCATAACGTTAGCTGTTAAGGCGATTATTGGGATGTTTGCGATAGTTTCGTCATTATCACTACGAATAATTTGACTCGCCTCAACACCATCCATTATAGGCATATGAATATCCATCAAAATAATATCAAACGCTTCCGATTTTACTATTTGAATACATTCCAATCCATTGTCGACCAAATGAATTTGGGCACCAGCATTTTCAAGTATATTTGTAACGATTATTCTGTTGATCGAGTTATCTTCCACAACTAATATTTTGATACCCGCCAGTGACTTTTCACTGACGATATTGGCTACAGGTGCTTTATTTATAGAGCCCACCACTTTACGTTCAATCGCCTCATACAAAACACTCGTATATACAGGTTTATGCAAAATAGTTTGTATACTGACTTTCTTGCCTGCATCATTAATTAAACTTTCATCACTCATTGTAAGTACGATAATCTTGCTATAAAGCTGGGGGCTAATACTATGAATACGTATTAAAAAGGTTTCGCAACTCATCGCTGGCATTGCCCAGTCAACAATAATGGCTTTAAATTTTTCTTTATTCTGCTCAATAATATCAATAGCTTGTTTAGCAGATTGACAGGCCGTACATACCAGCCCCATAGCCGTTAGCTGATTTTCAATTACCTTAAGATCATCTTCATTATCATCTACAATTAATACCTCAAACGGATCAGTAAAAGTTAGGTCGGGAGTGTTATCAATCAACGCTTGGTTATTCAATTTCACCTTAATCGAAGCTATAAATTCACTACCTACACCTTGAGTACTTTTTACCGTTATATCCCCACCCATCGATTGGCATAAACGCTTACTTATAGTTAAACCTAAACCTGTGCCGCCAAACTTCCTGGTTGTAGAGCTGTCAGCTTGAGTAAAAGATTCAAATAAATCGGTAAGGCTTTGCTCAGCAATCCCAATACCGGAATCCTTAACAATGAAATACAAACAAACGCTCTTAGGATCAGCTAACGATCTTTTTGATTCTATTAATACAGATACAAAGCCGTGTGTAGTAAATTTAATTGCGTTAGAGCATAAATTTAGCAGTACTTGGTTTATTCGAACTACATCACCTATTAAATCAAGTTTAACCTCTTTACCAATGACAATATCAAATGTAATCCCTTTGCTTTGAGCTAGCTCATCAAAAGTTGCTTTTATGTAGTCAACAACCGAATTTACAGAAAAAGGAAATTCCTCAAGGTTAATATTTCCAGACTCAATTTTTGAAAAGTCTAAAATATCGTTAATTACAATGAGCAGCTGGTCAGAAGAATATTTTATTTTATCTAAATACTGTTTTTGTTCTGGTGGTAAATTGCTGTCTAATAAAATATTAGTAAGTCCAATAACACCATTCATTGGAGTTCTAATTTCATGGCTCATATTAGCTAAAAAGTCTGATTTTATTGACGCTGAATGTTCAGCTTCATTTTTTGCAATTAACAACTCTTCCGTTCGCTGCTCAACTCTATATTCTAATTTAAGTTTTTCGCTATCAAGTTCCTTTAATAATTGAACCCGCTTACTATTTAAAAGTAGTACAAAAGCTAAAAAACCACTCAATATTGTGATTACTGCAATTGCGCTATAAATAAGCATTTTATTTTGTTCGAAATATGAAGGTTGATTATTAATAATAATGGAATGTTCAGGAAGGTTTTGGGGGGCTATCTCAAACTTTTTTAATTGTTTAAAATCATAATAGTAAGTACTTAACTGATCGCTATCTACCGGTTCTAAATATTTATTATTATCAAAAAAAACTATTGATTCGGCAACTCGAGCGCCTATTTTTTCACCAGATAGCAAATATCCTCCAACAATCCCCGAACCTAACAGTGAATGCCAATAACTAAAAATAGGAACAGAGCTGTTACTTGTTAGTCGCTCCACAAATTGAAATGGGCTAAGTACCGTATCGTTATAACGTCTAAAAATCGGCGTAAATAGTATTATTGAATCAGCAGGCGCATTATTTACTTTATTTATTAACTCATCGGCAGGTAAATCAAACCATTTTTCTAGCGTTAAATGCGAAAAGTCTCTATTAATAATCGGCATAAGATGTTGGTAAAAATTAGACCCTATACCACTTTTTCTATCCAGGATAACAATTAACTTTTTAGGGTTTGTTAAGTTAACAGCGTTTATCACCCCTTGCTTATAATTTAGTTTGGGTCGAATAATAATTCCATTTTCATTTTTTGGTACTTTAAACTTACCACCCGGTGTTAGGTATATTATTGGAATCCCTGTAAATAAGGTGTCAAATTCAGATAATAATGAGGCAGCAGGAACGCCTCGACTAATAATTATATCTATTCTTTTATCGTAATATTTCTGTTGTAAATAAGCCTTCATCAATCGCTTTTGTCGCATTTCATTGAATCGACCAACGTCCATATTTTCAATAAAAAGATCAAAACCGGCATTGCGCTCTAATAATTCAGAACGTAATCCCCTCTCGACACTTTGCTGCCATGGAGAATCTTGGTTTAGAGAGTTTATAAGTAAAACTTGGGTTGTATTTTTTGAAGAGATTTTTTTTTGAATTATTTTTTTTGAAGCAATTGTATCTGAAATATTTGTTTGCGATATAAGCGCTTGTACATTAAGGCTCAGTAGCTGAAAAAAAAGAAATACAGTCGCTAAATAGGTTTTCATATTTCTCATAGATTCGTTCAAAAAAAGTCTGTAGAGGATAGATTGCAATCATTTATATATCAACTAATACAAGCCTCATAAAAACAAAAAGCCCCGTATGAACGGGGCTTTCCTATAATAAATCTTTACACTGTAAAAGTTAGAAAACTAGAACGGGATATCGTCGTCAAAATCAATGGTTGGTTCCATTGGGTTTGATGCGCCACCTTGCGGAGCACTTTGTGGTTTAGGAGCGAAACCACCTTGCTGTTGTGGTGCACTTTTTTGCTGTGGTGCATAACCACCTTGCGGCTGATATTGATTACTTTGCTGCTGTGGTGCTGGAGCCGGTTTTGGTTGTGCTGCTGGTGCGGCTTGTTGCTGCGGATTATAGCCACTTTGCTGTGCAGCTTGGCCTTGGTTATTTTGACCGTAACCACCGCTTTGTTGACCACCTTGCGGCTGATTACCTTGGTAACCACCACCTTGTTGTCCACCTTGCGGCTGATTACCTTGGTAACCACCACTTTGCTGATCGCCACCACGTGCGCCTAACATTTGCATTTGACCAGTAAAGCCATCTACAACTATTTCTGTAGTGTATTTTTCTTGGCCTTGTTGATCGGTCCACTTACGTGTTTGAAGTTTACCTTCAACATAAATTTGTGAACCTTTACGACAATATTCACCAACAATTTCAGCTAATTTGCCAAAGAACACAACACGATGCCACTCAGTTTTATCAACCATTTGGCCAGTGTTTTTATCTTTATAGCTATCCGAAGTTGCTAAGGTAATATTTGCTACACCATTGCCGTTAGGCATATAACGAACTTCAGGATCTTGCCCTAAATTACCAACCAAAATTACTTTGTTCACACCGCGTGCCATGGAACCATCTCCTATAAATGTTAGATTAAACCAGCTACTTTACGTGCTTGGTCTAGGTCAAATTCTTTATCATTAATCTTTAAATAGCTGCGACTTTCATCGCGAACCACAGTTGCTTCTATTACGCCTGGTAAAGCAACTAACTGAGAAGCAAGTGTTTGAGCATGCTCTTCAGAATCTAATTTGGTCATTAAACTAATAACTTTACTTTTGGGTGGGACTTGCATTTTCCACGCAATAATAAGCCATATTAACCCAACAAGTGCTGCTGCCGCAAACACAGCTTGTGTCGTTGTTGTTTGTGCTACATAGCCACCTAACATACCGCCTAAAAAGGCGCCTAAAAACTGGCTAGATGAGTAGCCACCCATTGCTGAACCTTTTTGGCTTGCAGGTGCTATTCGCGATACAAGCGCAGGCATAGTGGCTTCTAAAAAGTTAAACGCCACAAAATAAAGCAGCATACACACAGCAATGCCTACTACACTATTAACCCATACCGACATTGCTAGCATACTAATAGTTAACAAGGCTACCGAGCCAATAAATGCTTGTTTTTCTTTCTCTTTTTTAATGGCCACAATCATTATTGGTACCATTAATAAAAATGCTAAAAATAGCACTGGAATATATAAATACCAGTGATGGTCGGCAACTAAGCCATCTTTAATTAATTGACTCGGCAGTACGACAAATATTGTGGTTAGCGTTAAGTGTAATAGCAATACACCTGCATTTAATCGTGCTAACTGAGGGTGCTTAATTAGTTTTTTAATGTCGCTAAAGCTTGCTAATGTATCGCCTTTGGGCGCTTTATTTACCGCATTTGGCACTAGCATAGTCACTATAAATATACCAAAAACAGCTAAAATAGCAGTCAACCAAAATACACCCGCAATACCCCACGAAGCTGCAACAATTGGCCCAAGTAGCATAGCAAAGGCAAAGCTCATTCCTATGCTCATACCAATAACGGCCATTACCTTTGGTCGTTGCTCATCGCGGCTTAAATCTGAAGCAAACGCGAGTAGTGCACTGGCTATTGCGCCCATACCTTGTAGAGCGCGGCCTACGGTAACCATTTGAATAGAGTCAGCTAATGCAGCAACTACAGAGCCAATAGCAAATACGACTAAGCCACCAACAATAACCTTTTTACGACCAATTTTATCGGATAATCGACCCATAGGTATTTGCAATACGGCTTGCGTTAAACCATACGCACCAATGGCAAAGCCAATCCAAATAGGCGAAAAACCTTCAAGCGATTGTCCATAAATAGCCAATACAGGCATCAGCATAAACAAGCCGAGCATTCTAAATGCAAACACACTCGCCAGCGATACTGCGGCGCGTTTTTCTCGTGAATTAAGTGAAGATGCGGTCATTATCTGCGTGATCTTACTCTATGAAAAATTGAGGTTGGGATTCTACCATAAGCTTGGCAATAATTAATCGCCTATAAGTAAGGATTTTTCATTGATCAAGGATTAATATTGCTTCGTATTATGCGATACTGAGTAAATAATTTTGGTAATAAACGAGATAGCATGGAAAACATTGAAGTCCGAGGCGCCCGTACGCATAATTTAAAAGACATCAGCCTAACCATCCCACGTGATAAATTAATAGTTATTACTGGTCTATCTGGTTCGGGGAAGTCATCACTTGCATTTGATACACTTTATGCAGAAGGACAACGCCGGTATGTTGAATCACTCTCTGCGTATGCAAGACAATTTTTATCGCTTATGGAAAAGCCTGATGTAGATCACATCGAAGGCCTCTCTCCTGCAATTTCTATTGAGCAAAAATCAACGTCTCATAACCCACGATCAACTGTGGGTACTATTACCGAAATTTACGATTATTTACGACTTATGTTTGCCCGCGTTGGCGAACCACGATGCCCTACACATGATTTACCACTTGCTGCGCAAACAGTTAGTCAAATGGTAGATACTGTTTTGGCTCTACCTGAAGGCAGTAAATTAATGCTGCTTGCGCCAATAGTAAAAGAGCGTAAAGGTGAGCATGTTAAGTTATTAGAGCAGCTATCAAGCCAAGGTTATATTCGCGCCCGTATAGACGGTGAAGTATGTGACTTGTCTGATCCACCAACACTTGAGCTCCATAAAAAACATACAATAGAAGTTGTTGTAGACAGATTTAAAGTAAAAGATGGCTTACAGCAACGCTTAGCGGAATCGTTCGAAACTGCACTTGAAATGTCTAATGGCGTTGCACATGTAGCATACATGGATGATAGCAGCGCTGAAGAAATTCTCTTCTCAGCAAACTTTGCCTGCCCTACTTGTGGCTATGCAATGACTGAGCTAGAACCGCGTTTGTTTTCGTTTAATAACCCTGCTGGTGCGTGCCAAACCTGTGATGGTTTAGGTATACGTCAATATTTTGATCCTAATCGCGTAGTGCATAACCCAGAGTTAAGCCTTGCTGGCGGTGCAATTAAAGGCTGGGATAAACGCAGCTTTTATTACTATCAAATGCTACAAGCCGTTGCTGAGCATTATAGTTTTGATTTAGATGTGCCTTATCAAGATTTAGACAGCGACTCGAAAAAAATTATTTTAGATGGCTCTGGTAGCACTAAAATTGCGTTTAATTATCGTAACGACCGTGGCGATTTAATTACGCGTAATCATGAGTTTGAAGGCGTTTTAAATAACATGAATCGCCGCTACCGCGAGACCGAGTCAAACTCAGTACGCGAAGAGCTTGCTAAATACCAAACAAGCCAAGCATGTCCTAGCTGTAATGGCTCGCGTTTACGCGAAGAATCTCGAAATGTATTTATTGGAAAAACCAACTTACCTGCAATCACGTGCATGAGTATTGGTGAAGCTATGGAGTTTTTTGAAGGGTTAACGCTAACCGGACAAAAAGGCCAAATAGCTGAAAAAATACTAAAAGAAATTCGCGACCGTTTATCGTTTTTAATTAACGTTGGCCTAAATTACTTATCACTTGAACGTAGTGCAGACACACTATCGGGTGGTGAGGCTCAGCGAATTCGCTTAGCGAGCCAAATTGGTGCTGGCCTTGTAGGTGTAATGTACGTACTAGATGAGCCATCAATTGGATTGCATCAACGCGATAACGACCGCTTACTACAAACACTGGTCCATTTACGCGACTTAGGTAACACCGTTATTGTAGTAGAGCACGATGAAGATGCTATTCGTGCCGCTGACCATATTATTGATATTGGCCCTGGTGCAGGTGTTCATGGTGGGCATATTATTGCTCAAGGTACGCGCGACGATATTTTAGCAAGCAAAGAGTCGGTTACAGGCCAGTTTTTATCAGGTGTGCGTAGAATAGAAATACCAAAAGAACGTCACCCAACTAACGACAAATGGCTAGAGCTATTTGGCGCAACGGGTAATAACCTTAAAAATGTGGATTTAAAAATTCCATTTGGCTTAATGACCTGTGTGACAGGTGTATCGGGCTCAGGTAAATCAACGTTAATAAACGACACATTATTTAAACTTGCTCATACAGAGCTAAATGGCGCAACAACTGCCGAAGCAGCACCGTATAAATCAATTAGCGGTTTAGATCATTTCGATAAAGTAATCGATATTGATCAAAGCCCGATTGGTCGTACTCCGCGTTCAAATCCGGCAACCTACACAGGAATATTTACCGGTATTCGTGAGTTATTTGCAGGCACCCAAGAAGCGCGCTCTCGTGGCTACAAAGTGGGTCGCTTTAGCTTTAACGTTAAAGGCGGACGCTGTGAGGCGTGCCAAGGTGACGGCTTAATTAAAGTTGAAATGCACTTTTTACCAGACGTTTATGTACCGTGTGATGTATGTAAGAGCAAACGCTATAACCGCGAAACGCTCGAAGTGCAATACAAAGGTAAAAACATACACCAAGTGCTCGAAATGACCGTTGAAGACGCTCATGATTACTTTGATAAAATACCAGCTATTGCCCGTAAGCTTAAAACATTGATGGATGTTGGTTTATCGTATGTGCGTTTAGGTCAAGCGGCTACTACTCTCTCTGGTGGTGAGGCGCAACGTGTAAAACTAGCGCGCGAGCTGTCAAAGCGCGATACAGGTAAAACACTTTACATATTAGATGAGCCAACAACAGGCTTACACTTTGCTGATATTGAACAGCTGCTTGTAGTGCTTCATCGTTTGCGCGATCACGGCAATACTATTGTTGTTATTGAGCATAACCTCGATGTGATTAAAACAGCAGACTGGGTTATCGATTTAGGTCCTGAAGGCGGTGCTGGCGGTGGTGAAATACTCATTGCAGGCACACCAGAAGAAGTTGCTGAATGTGAGCGTTCACATACTGGGCATTACCTAAAAGCTCTATTAAGTAAATAGAGGTCTAGCTATAGAAAATCAATCGGCATTAAAGTTATTTAACTGCCGAGATTACATTTAACTAAAAATAGCGAGAAGAATCACTTCTCGCTATTTTTTGTTCTAACTTTTCTTTTATCAACATAACAATCGAAAATGCTATTAGAGAAAAACAACGTAAACTTAATCTAAAAAGATAGACACGCCCTAGTCGTTCCAACTTATCTGTATTATTTGCATGTCTTTATATTTTGATTCTGTAAAGAAAATCTGATTGTTATCACTAATAAAAAATGCGATGGGTTTAAAATCTACATGTACATCTTGTACTGTTTTATCTTCTAAATTAAGCCGAGCAACTCTTGAAATAGCATCTGAGTAATAAAGGTAATTACCATTAATGGCAAAAAGTTGCGCTTGTCGCGCGTCTTTAGGCAATTCCCAATTCTGTTTATTTGATAATTTAATTAACTGATTATTAGTAATTGCATAATTAGTACCGTCAGCGCCTGAAATTAATTTGTTGGCTTTAATATCCTCTAATATAGTTGTGTCTCGCGTTAATAAATTAAACTGAGCAAATAGATTTTCTGAACCACTTCGCTCTAAATAAATTATACTTTCATTATTTTTAGACCATACATAGTTTAGTATTTTTCGCCCTTTAAACTCAGCTATGGTATAGAGCTTGCTCGACAGAACGTCAAAAAATGCAATATCACTATTAACTCTTAATAAAACACGATCTTGCTTACTCGATACTCTTAGCCCGCCAATAGCAAAGTTAGATTTCCCTTCATAAGTAAAGTTACTAAGTTGCTTTGTAAGCCCGTTTTGAGATAACCACAACTGACTGCTGCCAGAGCGCTCGGATACAAAAATATGCGCTGGCCCTTTCTCATTAATGACTTCTACAATGTTGTAGTCGTCTTCATCACTTTTGTAGAGTGCTTCATACTCAGGAACATCGCTAAAAAGATTAGTCGCTTTAATTAACGAAAATGCTTGTGTTTTATTTGCTGAGTAAAAAAGGCTATTAGCAGATTGAACTGCAATATAATAAGGTGAAATTGCTGGGGTAACCGTTAGTGTGCGTTTAATGATATTATTTTCATCAAACACAATGGTTGAAAGCTCAGAGTCTTCAAAAACAATCACGCCTTTATCGTCTGCAAGCCAGTCAAACGCGAAGCTAATTATGCTTTTCTTTGCTTTAAATAACCGCTTGGTTTCATGGGTCTCAAAATTGTAGCTAAATACAGAAAAAGGCTTACCCTTTTGACTAAGTACATATGCTATTTTACTACCAGAATGAGATAAACGAGGCATGATTACGCCATACATGACGCCTGGTGGTGGAATCACTATGAATTCTTTTTTAAGTTCTAAATCATATTTATATAAACCTGAACCCTCATGCTCATTTTTATATTCGGTGTAATAAATATGCCCACCACTTTCGTCTACTTGCGCATAACCTGTGTATCTAAGGTCGCACTTTTTAATTAAAGTAGCCTCTCCTATAACAGGAAACTGGCTTAAATCAACGAGTACCATTTCACACTTTTGCTGCTTTAAGTTGGTAGCTTGTAACAACACAGAGCGCTGATTTAACTGCCACGATAAAATGGATACTTGAAAGCCAGGATAGATAATTTCAACTTCCCTTTGATCAGATAGTCGCTTTACAAATGCATGCATTACGTCATTTTCAGGTTCAACATTTGTATAAGCTAAATATTGTTTATCTGAGGACATCTCAGGGTGAACCTCACTGCCTATATTCCACGTGCTTGCTACCTTATTAACCGTGATCTGTTTAATCTTTTCACTAGAAGGTGTATTAATAAAAAACAACCCAAACCATACTAAAAAGCAGAGGCAGATAATGACGAGTAAAGAATAAATCAAAAACTTTTTACTATTCTTTTTTTGAACTGGTTGCAAAATAGTTGCACTAGCTATTTCTTCATTTTTGGCAGAAATACCCGGTGAGTCAGGCAAAATATTTGCAGGCTCTTTCGAAACGTTTGCTTGCGTTAAACGCTCAGGTATTACTGTTAGGCTATATCCTTTACGGTAATGCGTTTTTAAAAGCGGTGCTTTTTCAATTGGGTGGGCAAGCTGCTTTCTTAACTCTGAGATTGCACGGTTAATCGCATTATCATCAACAAAGCTCTGTTGCCACACACTCTCAATAAGCTCTTGCCGGGAAACGATTTGTTGAGGCTTACCTATAAAGTGGAGTAATAACTTTACTAAAAGTGGATCTAATTCCCTTTCTAAATGGTTTGAAGTAATCACACAGCGATTACTAATAAATTGCCAAGGTCCGATTTGATAATTCATAGTCTTTACGTATTTTTATTTTTATAAACCGTATCACATCTACACTTTATTTTATAGAAAAAGCATTTTAAACCTTATATTAGCATTATAAGGTTTAAAGCTAACACACTAAATTTTAACAATTTTTTATATTTAAAACCTTATCTATTAATTGCTCATAACTAGATAAGCGACTCTTAATAAATTCAGCGATATTCTTTAAACCGTCATCAACAAGCAGCTTAGTAAAAATCATTTGTCATTCTAAATTGGCTGCATTTAAAAAATATAAAAGGTTTAATTATGAACAACACAATGAAAAAAGTACTACCAGCTTTACTACTAGCAACGGCTTTTAATACTACTTCAGTTATTGCAGCTGACGCTAAACAAGATACCGTTCAAAATAATTTTGAGAAATGCATGATTGGTGAAAGCATAGAGGCAATTAACCCTGTTAATCAAGAGCTACAAAACACAATCAAAATAGACGCTTCTAAGCCTTTAAAAAGTAATGTTGATAAGCAAACATTACTTTCTTCAATAGATGAAAAAATATCAGCTGAGCTTGACTCTTCAATGAGCAAAATAAACTCGCAAATTGATAAAAATCTTTCAAAGGTAACATCGTCAATAACTGCATATTTCAGCAATGTGTTATCGAACTAAAAAAATCAAATTAAAAGCTATATTAAGGAATGATCATGAAAAAATTCACAAAAAAATTAGTGTCTGCTAGCGTATTACTTAGTTGTAGCCTTTTAGCAAATACAGCACAGGCTCAAAGCTCTGTATGGCAAGTAAGTAATGGCAATGACTCACTATTTATTGGCGGTACAGTTCACATACTACCTAAAGCTGAAATGCTACTACCCGCCGAGTTTAACCATGCTTATGAACAAGCAGATACAATTATTTTAGAAGCACCGTTACCTGACCCAGCCGACACCAATGCACAAATGCACATGTTAGGTGCGCTATCGTATACAAATAACGAAACGTTGAGTCAAAAGCTAGAACCCGAGATTAAGGCTTTACTTGAAAATAAGCTTAGCGAGTTTGGCGCTAACCTAGCTAAGTTAGATGGTTTTCGCCCTGCTATGGTTAGTATTGTCTTAATGTCGATGGAACTTCAAAAGCAAAACTTAATGGGTGAAGGGGTTGATGCTTACTTTACTAAAAAAGCGACTGAAGATAACAAAACAAAAAATTACTTAGAAACAATGGAATTTCAGTTAGAGCTTTATAAAACAATGGGTCAAGGCAACGAAAACGATTTCATTAAACGTAACTTAGCTGAGCTTCACAACTATGGCGATATGTTTAAAGGACTTTTAGCTGCCTGGCGCAAAGGTGATACAGGCACACTGAATAAAGTGGCACTTGAAGGTATGCAGAAAAATGATCCGAATAGCTATAAACAACTCATTACAGATAGAAATAATGATTGGTTACCAAAAGTAGAAGCCATGTTTAACAACGACAAAAATGAGTTTGTACTTGTTGGAGTTGGCCACCTTGCAGGACAAGATAGTTTACTTACCTTACTTGAAAACAAGGGCTATAAAGTTTCTCTAGTTGATGTTGAAGAGAGCGTTAAAATAACAACTAAAGACGCTGAATAATGGACAAGACAGACAAACAAGCAATGTCGTTATTATTTATATTTGGTTTTTTAATGTTAATTAGTATTATATAAAAAATGCCGCTTATTTGAAGTAAGCGGCATTTTTACATAAGTGGTAAAGCTACCTTATGGACGTGGAATAAATCCAACCGCATCATAAGCCGCTTTTAATGTAACCTCAGCTCGAGCACTCGCTTTTTCAGCGCCCTTTTTCATAATGTTGTTAAGAAGCGTTTGATCTTCTCTAATCTCTTTAAAGCGAGCCTGAATAGGTTCAATCATACTTACAACAGCATCAGCGGTATCTTTCTTCAAATGGCCATACATTTTATCTTCGTATTCTGGCACTAAGTCTTCAATTGAGCGCTTAGTTGCAACGCTTAATAAAGTAAGCAAGTTTGATACGCCTGGCTTTTCTTTGCGATCAAAGTAGATACGCGCTTGTTCGTCTGAGTCTGTTACTGCTTTTTTAAGTTTTTTCTCAATCTTTTTAGGCTCGTCTAGCATCATGATAAAACCATTTGGGTTTTCATCTGACTTTGACATCTTTTTAAGTGGATCTTGTAGGCTCATTACGCGAGCACCAAATTCAGGAATATACGGTTCTGGTAGCGTAAAAATATCACCATATACATTATTAAAGCGCGTAGCAATATCGCGAGTCAGCTCTAAATGCTGCTTTTGATCATCTCCTACAGGTACTTTATCTGCTTGATACAATAAAATATCCGCCGCTTGCAAAGCTGGATAAGCAAATAAACCCACGTTAATATTATTAGCGTGCGTTGCTGACTTATCTTTAAACTGCGTCATACGATTTAATTCACCCATTTGCGCATAACAGTTTAAAACCCAACCTAGTTGAGCATGTTCAGGCACTTGAGATTGTACAAATAGCGCTGCTTTTTCTGGATTGATACCACATGCTGTATATAGTGCAACTCCGTCCAATACGCGAGCGCGAAGTAATTCTGGGTCTTGGCGTACCGTAATCGCATGCAAATCTGCAAGCATAAAGTAGCTATCATATTCTTCCTGTAGCTTAACCCACTGGTTAATAGCGCCAACATAGTTGCCTATTGTCATACCACCGGTTGGCTGCATGCCACTTAATACTACTGGTTTACTCATGATTTTCCTTTATTTAGCTTAATTAATAATATTTAACGCTGCGTTAGAACAGGTATTATATCTAAGAAGTTATCGCATAGGTACTGCGGATTATAATCTGCAAGGTTTTCACCTTGGTTATAGCCGTAATTAAGTGCAATTACGTCTATGTTAGCGGCTTTAGCTGCAAGTATATCGCTTTTAGAATCACCTATCATTATTGCTTTATTAGGTTCAACATTTAGCGTTTTACAGGCGAATAGTAAAGGCTCTGGAGATGGTTTTTTTGCCATGTCGTCACCACATATAATCACATCAAAATGGCTCGCTAGTGCTAGTTTATCAAGCAACTTCTCTGTAAACACACGAGACTTATTAGTGATTAATGCTTTGGGCATACCGCGAAGTGCTGCAAGCCCAGTTTCTACATGTTGGTACAACACACTATATTCACCCACATGTTGCTCATAATGTTTATAAAACTGCGTAATAGCTTTGCTGCTGAGTGATTCATCTAAATGTTCACTCACTTGCATATCGCCACTCAAGGCACGTTTAACTAGCACTTCAACACCATTACCTACCCAGCTTTCAACCAAGCGTTGACTTACTATCGGGAATGCTAGGTCAGTTAATGTGAGGTTTATTGCTATATATAAATCGTAAACGCTATCAACCAAGGTACCATCTAAATCAAATAAGGCGATATCGTACTTCATTATTTTACACTTCCAAGCTGTTCACGCATTTGATCAATCACCACTTTATAATCTGGTTGGTTAAAAATAGCAGAACCTGCAACAAACATATCTGCACCCGCTTGAGCCGCTGCTGCAATGTTATCGACTTTAATACCCCCATCAACCTCTAAGCGAATATCTCGACCTGATTCAATAATACGCTGTTTTGTTTGGCGTAATTTTTCAAGCGTATGAGGGATAAAACTTTGCCCGCCAAAACCTGGGTTTACCGACATAAGTAAGATGGTATCGAGCTTATCAATAACATGATCTAAATAACTTAGACTTGTTGCAGGGTTAAACACTAAGCCTGCTTTACAGCCGTGATCTTTAATCAGCTGTATTGTACGATCAACGTGCTCGCTAGCTTCTGGATGAAAAGTAATAATTGATGCCCCTGCCTCTGCAAACAGTGGAATAAGGCTATCAACAGGCTTAACCATTAAATGTACGTCGATAGGTGCTGTAATGCCGTAATCTCTTAGTGCTTTACACACCATTGGGCCAATTGTAAGGTTAGGTACATAGTGATTATCCATTACATCAAAATGAACCACATCTGCACCCGCAGCGAGTACTTTATCAACATCTTCGCCTAGCTTTGCAAAGTCAGCAGACAAAATAGAAGGGGCAATTAAATATTTTTGCTCTGGGTTAAACATGATTAACTCCATCAATAAATAGTATAATGCGTTAATGTAACTTAATTGAAGATGTTACCCAAGTAATATGGCGTAATAGCCCCTATTTCAGGTAACTTTAAGTTTGATATTTAATCAATATTTGCTATGATTAAAAAAGTAACAAATTATTGGATTTTACCATGCGTGCATTTAAAACTGGGATATTAATTGCGTCGGCATTACTGCTTATCGGGGCGTTTAGCTTTGGTTCAAGCTCTGAGCAAGAATTAAGCTCGGTTAATAATTGCCATAATACACAAACTGTAAGTGCTAACAGCACATTATCTACGTGTATTAAAATTGAAGAAGAGTCATCGTGGTTTTCGTGGTTAACTGGCGATAGCCGTAGTGCTCAGTTTCATTACCTCGATTTGCTAGAACTACTTACTAGTTCTGATGATTCTAAAAACCCCCCTTCTTTAAAACCCTTATTTTAAATAATGCTGCAATTTTTTAGTGCGTTGCAAAGTGTACTAGCAGCATTTTTTGGTGTTCAGTCTGAAAATAAACGCCAAGCTGATTTTAAACAACACTCTCCTACGTCTATTATTTTAATTGCGATTACACTATTTATTGCTTTTGTTATCGCAATTTATGCAGTGGTTGCTTGGGTGCTAAATACATAGCCATTAACTCGTCTACTTTATTACGAGAGCCACCTTTGGGGCTAATAGTGCGCTTTACTTGTATTTGATCAAGTGATGCTTGGCTATAAATTTTTCGAGTCCATACAGTATCGTGATTAGATATAAGCACTGGCGTGTTGTTTTCAAACGCCGCCTTCTCAGCCAGATTAGCCAGATTAGCCTGATCATCTAAATTAAACCCGCCCTTAGCGTAAGAGGTAAACGAAGCCGTTTTACTTAATGGTACATAAGGTGGGTCGCAATAAATAACAGCATTGTTAGGTACTAACTTAAAAACGTCATCGTAGTCTAAACAGGTGAAGGTTGCTTTTTGTGCTTTTTCAGCAAAAAAATACATTTCTTTTTCAGGAAAGTAAGGCTTTTTATATTTACCAAAAGGCACATTAAAAATACCTTTTAAATTATACCTACAGAGTCCGTTGTAACCATGGCGGTTCATGTATAAAAACAATATTGAACGTTCATATACATCACGACTTTGATTAAACTGCACACGATATTCGTAATAAGCATCTGCGTGATTATTCAAATCTACAAATAACTTTTTAGCGTCACTAATCAGCTCATCTGGAGAGCTTTTTAGCTCTTTGTATAAGTTAATTAAGTCTGCATTTATATCGTTGAGAATATAGTGTTTAAAGTCACTATTTAAAAACACAGAGCCTGCACCAACAAAAGGTTCAACCAACGTATCAGCATGCTTGCTAGCTTGGTTTAATCGCGCATTAATATTTTCAACTAGGCTGTATTTTCCGCCGGCCCATTTAAGGAAGGCTCTACTCTTTTGCTGCATTGGCTCTTTACTTCAATCTGGTGTTGCGCGATTTTACACTAAAGCAGTGTGTTTTACTGATCAACGAGTGCTATTTCTTGCTTTATTTTACTAATTTTTTTATAGAAAGGTTTATTTTTTCTAACCTCAGCAGATAAAGTATCCATTGCTGATTTTGCTTCGTTTATACTTTCAAAACTGCCAAATGTAACAACCCACCATACTTTATTATTTCGCTTTGTTTGGTAAGTATGAGTTTGCTGCTGTAGATTGAATTGAGCAATAAAATTATCGCTAACTTCCTGCTGAGTTACGGCTAATAATTGAATAACACTATTTGTATCTATTTGCTGCATGTACCATATATTATCTTGGCTGATCTGAGTTTGCTCTGCTGTATTTACTTTTAGAGCTTCAGATTTAACGTCACTTGATACACTGCTTTTGTTATTAGCACTATCATCAACATCATTGTCTAATACGTTAACTGTGTTGCCAGGTTCGGTAAGGCTTTGCATTATGGCAGGCACATCATTAATGTGTACACGCTCTGGCTTAATATCTGGCTCAACAACTTTGGGGTCATTTAAGTTAATTATTGAGTCATTTTTCTTTATAGCCGGCTCACTTACTTGCTCTATAGATATTGCTGTATTTACTACTTGTGTTTCTTCTTGCTGATAATACTGTTGCCACCACTGCGTCATATCCGACTTATAAAGCAGACCAATAATTAAAAGCATAATCAGCAACATCAAAATCAATAAGTGTAATCGCCAAGACACTTTGTCTTTAACAATAATATCGGCTATGTGCTCACTAGGTTGCCAAGCAAGCAATAAGCTGGGATTACCATGAGCCTCAGCTAAAAAAGTACTAAATACAGGGTCTTCATCATAGGGTAAGTCTGTAAAGTACCACTGCAATAACATCTTGCTTTCTCGAAGCGTCAGCGGCTCCAGATAAATTTCAACAGCGTTATTTAAAGCCAGTTTAGACTGTGAAGCTATTATAATATATAGCGTATTTGGGCTATTTTTAGAAAGTAACTCAAGCTCAATTAACATCTCATCAGATAATTGCCTACCGCCATCAAGTACCCATAAACATGGCCCGCATGGTTGCTGCTGCAGTAATTGGTAATAGTTTTCAGGTAAACTTAAGTTATGATCAATCAGGGGAGAGTTAAAGCTTTGCTCTAATAACTCACTCATTAGCTGAGCATCAGTCATTTGTGCACTTACTTGCACGAAGGCTTTATTAAAGTCGTTGTATTTATCTGTAATGAAGGTTTCGAGCATATAACTTTTACCTAGCCCAGAAGTGCCAAGTAAAACAATTAAATTTTGCCCGTACTCAAATTGCAGTGCGATTCTATCCACCAAAGCCGCACGGCTTGGTAAAATTTGTGACTGCATTTACTGCTCGATTAAGTCTCTAACTTGATCATCCGATACATTATCAACTAATGCACACTGGCCAAATTGGGTAGGTAGAATAAAGCGGATAGTGCCTTTTTTATTCTTTTTGTCTTTACGCATATGCGTTAAAAACTGCTCGCTAGTCATTTGCTTTGGAATTTCTGTTGGTAAATTATATAGCTCAAGCAGCTTAATAATTCGATCAACTTCGCTTGCGCTTAAATCTTGGCGTGTCTTGGCAAGTTTAGCTGCTAATACCATTCCTGTTGCAACAGCTTCGCCGTGTAACCAAACGCCATAACCCATCTGTGCCTCAATTGCATGGGCAAATGTATGGCCTAAGTTTAACAAAGCTCGTAAGCCATGTTCTTTTTCATCTTGAGCAACTATAAGCGCTTTTATTTCACAACATCTAAAAATGATATGCTGTAAGCATGCTTCATCTAATTGCTGTAAATTAGTCACATTTCGCTCTAAATAGGCAAATAATTCGGTATCGTAAATCAGACCATACTTAATTACCTCAGCCATACCTGCTGCAAACTCTCGTGCAGGTAGAGTGTGTAATGTTTGCGTATCAATAAAAACCGCTTGAGGCTGATAAAATGCCCCTATCATATTTTTACCTAACGGATGATTTACTGCCGTTTTTCCACCTACCGATGAATCAACCTGTGAAAGCACTGTCGTTGGTATTTGAATAAACGGTACGCCGCGCTGATAACAAGCCGCTACAAAACCAGTTAGGTCACCTACAACACCGCCACCTAACGCAATTAAACACGTATCTCGGCCACAGTTATTTTGTAGTAAAAATGCTGATATTTTTTCAAACCATTCAAGTGATTTATATTGCTCACCGTCAGGAATAATAAAAGATAGCGGATTTAGATCAGCTAATGAATCAAGTAACCTTTGCAAATATAAAGGCGCTATTGTGTCATTAGTAATGATGATAGGCCGACAATCACCAATGTGGTGAACCAGGCGGCCATTATCTTGAAGTGCAGATTGCCCAATATAAATAGGATAACTTCGCTCGTCCAAATTAACAGTTAATTTAAGCATGCTTGGCTATTCCTTTATTATTGGTTTTTAAAAATCTAATTTCTCGATGATTTGGTTAGCAACAACTTTAGCGCTTTGCTCATCGGTACGTACAACAAAATCAGCAACTTCTTTGTATAGTGGCTCGCGTTCTTCTGCTAAGCGCTCTAGTACGTTACGAGGTGCTTCTTCAGTTTGCAGTAATGGACGACGCTTGTCGCGTTGCGTGCGTGCAACTTGCTTCTCTATAGGTGTCTCTAGGTATACAACGATACCTCGAGCCGAAAGCTTGTTTCGAACTTCTTTGCTCATTACTGAACCACCACCGGTAGCAAGTACAATACCTTGCATCTCGGTTAAATCGCCAATAACAGACTCTTCTCGAAGTCTAAAGCCTTCTTCACCTTCAAGATCGAATACCCATGCAATATCTGCACCTGTGCGGCGTTCGATTTCTTGATCAGAATCAACAAATTCAAGGTGTAATTGGTCAGCGATGTGACGACCAATCGTGCTTTTGCCAGCCCCCATGGGGCCAACTAGAAATATATTACGTTTCTCAGCCATATCTTTTAGTACAAACAAACTCTAAAATTTGAAATAAAACCCCGCCTAACGACCTGGCCCCAAAATTAAGGAGGGGATTATCTCAGTAATTGCAGGGGTATTTCAAGTCAATTAGGATAAAAAGCCATATAACGAGCAATTAATCTAAATAATCACCCGTTGGTTAACATAAAACCACTGTATTTTAATCAATTTGTATTTTTGGTGTCACGAAAATAAGCAATTCACGCTTTTCATTAAACTCACTTGTGCTTTTAAATAGTCTTCCTACATAAGGAATATCACCTAAAATTGGTACTTTACTTGTAGTATTAATGATTTGCTGCTGGAAAATACCACCGAGTACTACGGTTTGTCCATTCTCAACTAATACTTGTGTTTGGATCTCTTGGGTATCAATAGACACAGCTTCACCTGTACCCGTTTGTACGGTATCACCACGTGTATCTTGAGTAATCACTAAGTCTAGTATTACTTTATTATCCGGGGTTATATGAGGCGTTACTTCTAAACTCAGTACCGCTTTTTTAAAGCTTACGGTAGTAGCACCACTTGAAGCTGACTCAGTGTAAGGAATTTCAGTACCTTGCTCTATTCGCGCTTTTTGCTGGTTTGCTGCAATAATGCGCGGGCTTGCAATAATCTCACCTTTGTTCTCTTTTTCAAGCGCACTTAGCTCTAAATCAATTAACGTACCATTAGCCAGTTTTGCTATGTGTAAGCCAATACTTGCTGCTGGGTTTGATGTAGGTAAATTTACATTTAATCGATCTGAAATACTTGGCGCATTTGAAGTTGATGTCGCGTTATAAATGCCTTCTGCGCCTTCAAGTGAACCTGAAATACCAACACTACTACCTTGGTCACTAAAGCCCCAGCGTACGCCTAAGTCCTCAGTAACGTTATCACGCACAGTTACCATACGAGATTCTATTACAACCTGCTGTACTGGAATATCGAGTGTTTCAATCATGCGGCGGATATTTTCTATACTCTTTACCGTATCTTTTACTAATAAGGTATTTGTACGCTGATCAACCGATACACTACCACGGGCTGTTATAATGCTGTTTCTATCTGTTTTTAATAAATCAGCAAAATTTTCGGCTTTAGCATAGTTTAATCGAATGTATTCACTGTATAGAGGCTCTAAGTCTTCAACTTGCTGTTTAGCTTTTAAATCTTTAGCTTCACGTGCAGCTAGTTCTTCTGCAGGTGCTACCATTAAAATAGAGCCATCCATGCGCTTATCTAGCCCTTTAATACGCAATACTACGTCAAGCGCTTGATCCCACGGTACGCCATCTAAGCGCAGTGTTATATTACCTGTCACTGAATCACTGGTTACTAAGTTAAAATCGTTATAACCCGCAATAATTTGTAGTGCTGCTCGCACAGAGATATCTTGAAAATTTAAGGTCATAGGGCGACCTTGATACTCAACGCCACCATCTAAATAGGCGTTTTGCGTTTCATCTTTTTCTACCGTCAGCGTTAAAATATTATCTATTTGCTGGTACGTAAATGTAAACTGAGCGTTTGGCTCAATAACGACACGACTTAATCCGTCTTCTTTAAAAGTCTCGATATTACTTACAACAGTACCAAAATCTAATACATCTAATTCATAAAGTAGGTCATCTAAAATATCGGTGTGATGAAAGTCAGCGTAAATTTTACCGCCACTTTCATGGACTTCAATTGCAGCTTGAGTGTCTTGTAAAAATACGAGTACTTTCGCTTCGCCCTTTTCACCACGTCTAAAATCAATTGATTGGATACGGTTGATGTAATTTCCACTTACATCACCTGAGTCCATCGCTACATCTTCATTTTCAGATTCTGTAAGAGGATTATCAGACACGCGTATTGATACTAAGTTGTTATGAACTTCAGTTTCATAAATTTTTAATCTATCTAAGTTTACCGTTACCTTTAAACCACTGTTAGTTAAAACATTAGTAACACTGCTAATTCCAGCTTGATTAACTTCAACATCATTTAAACCAACCTCTAACTCTGCGGTATCAAAAAACATTTCGATTCGGGCTGGGCTATTAAACACCTGAACTTTTGGCTCAAGCGTTAACTCTTCATCAAAAACAAGCTGTAACTCAGTTTCGCCTTTAAGTAATGGATTATAACGAACATCATAAAGTAACGGCCCTGCAACGGCTGAATTTACAGTGACTAAAGCAACAGCAGCCAGTAATGTTTGTGAAATACGATGAAGCCAAAGTACATCCTTATGCATGCTATTTTTACCTTTTTTATTATTAATTTGCGCCATCTGTTGCCGCCTCTAACATTTCTAATTTAGTCAAGCGCTCTTTCCAACAGCCAGACCCATCAGGGATTAATTCCACTAACTCTATATAGTCGTTACTTACTGTTTTTACTTTGCCATCATAACTACCAAGGTAATTCCCTACCGTTACACGATGCAAAGTAGCGTCAGCTGCTGTTATTAATGCCCATATTTGTCCACTAGAACCAATTGTGCCTTTCATTGCTAAGTTATCTAGCGGGTATTTTTCTAACGGTTCGCGGCGACGCTCTTGATCTGGGTGCAAACAGTTTTTTACTTGCGTTAATTTATTTTGGATTATCTCAGGCTGAGGCGCTACAAACGGGCTACGTAGCTGACCAGCACTGTACTCAAATATTTCAAACTTTGTCAGCTCAGGAATTGATTCAACCTTTGGTGTTGTGCTTGCTTTTACTTGATCAATAAATTCTTTTTGCTCAGACGTATCATCATTACAACCACTCAAAACAAACACCATTACTACAGGTACTACGCGAAGGAGCTTCATTTTTTAACCCCTTCTTCATAGCGATATGTTTTTGCAACAACACTAAATGTTAACTGTTTATCGCCCGATGATAAAATAGAAAAGTCATGTAAGCTTACAATTCGTGGTAACTGAGCTACTTTACCCACAAACTCACCAAATTCATGGTAGGTCCCTATCACTTCTATTTTAATCGGTAATTCAGTATAAAATTCTTTCTCGACTTCTGGTAACCAACCTATTTTTAAAAAAGTCAGACCACTTGTTGTGCCAACATACGACAAATCATCAAGTAAACCAGGGGTTTCGTTAGAGGTAGGTAAACGTTTTAATAATTGTGAAAACTTATCTTCCATTTCAATCATTTGTTGACGGTAGATCTCAAGCTTACTCGCGACTGCGTATTTAGTGCGATAAGTTGTGCGTAACTCGACCTCTTTCGCAACTGCACTGTGGTAACTATCAATTTCATCAGAAACTAATAGGCTATAACTAAAAAACAATACAAGTCCGGCAACAAACGTACAGCAAATTGCTTTAACTGCAATAGGCCAATCGCCAATGTTATCAAGCTCTATTTCATTCCAATCAATTTCACTCAGTGCTTTAAAATCAAGGCTCATCGCTAACCTCACCAATTTTATCAAATGGTTTTACATAAAATTCCATATTAAAATCACTAAGTAAACGCGAAGATTGATCGCCTGCAACAATGCCTTGCATTGAAGGATTCTCTAGTAAATATGAGCTTTGTACTTGGCGCAGCATTGTTGATAAACGGTTATTAGATTCACTACGTCCCAATACATGTATTTGGCTGCCTCTGCGCTCGAGTTTTGTTAAGTAAACCCCACCCGGCACTATTTTGGCAACTTCATCCATTATTTGCGTACCCAAATTACGGCTGCTTTGTAATTCTTCAATGAGCCTCATACGCTGTTGTAAGTTTTCTTTTCTTTTATCTAAACTTCTAATTTCACTTATTTTTTTATCTAGCATGCTAATTTCTGAGCTTAAATAGTTATTCTTTAAGTTTTGACCGTCTTTTAATGCACTATAAAAAGAGCTTAATAAGTACATACTCGCAAAACAAAGTATAACGACACCAATAAGTATAGTTACAAATTTCTTTTTCGATTCTTCGCGCTGCGATTCACGCCAAGGAAGTAGATTTATATGTGGCATGTTGAAAAGCTCCTTAATGCCAACCCTGTCGCAATTGCAAACTGCGTTTTGTGACGCTGCATTACATTACGATCTACTTTTGGAGAAATTTCCATATTTTCAAAAGGCTCAGCAACGACAGAGTGAATACCTAGTTCTTCAATGAGTAATCGGTCAATACCTTTAATCATCGATGTACCACCCGTTAATACAATATAGTCGATTTGCTCTTTGCCACTGGTTGTTAAAAACATTTGCACCGCGCGTCGCACTTGTTGGAGTAACGAAGTTTGAAAAGGGGCTAATACTTCAAAGGTGTAGTTTGGCGGTAAATCACCTGATGTTTTACCAATTTCAGCTTCATCAAATCCTTTATTATAATAAGCAACAATACTATTTGTATATTGGTCGCCACCAAAAACTTGGTCTCGTGTATAAATTGTTTCCCCAGCTTGAACAACGCTCACGAGCATTAAAACCGCACCAATATCAACCACAGCCACACATTTATTAAATGCGTCGCTAGGTAATTGCTGGTAATACACATCCATTGCACGACTTAATGCATAGCTTTCTACATCAACTATTTTAGCTTCTAAATTTGCAGCTTCTAAAGCGCCAACACGCGCTTCTACACTCTCAGTACGAGCAGCTGAAAGCAAAACATTCATTTTACTAGGATCGGCCTCATTCGTCGAAAGCTTCTCAAAGTCGAGGCTCACTTCATCAAGAGGATATGGAATTAAACTATCGGCTTCAATTTCAATTTGCGACTCAAGTTCAGCATCAGTTAACGATACATCCATGAAGATCACTTTTGTAATGACTGTTTGGCCAGAAACAGCCACTGCTGCAGATTTTAACGACTTTGGTAATTTTTTTCTTAATTTTGTAATTACGTTACCAATCGCTTCAATATCTTGAATTGTGCGCTCACTCATTGCGCCTTTTGGCATCGGCTCAATTGCAAGTGCTTCGAGTCGAAATCCAGTTTCAATTTCACGTAAAAGCACAGCCTTAATAGAGTGTGATCCAATATCAATTCCTACCATCATTTGGGACGGTTTTTGAAATAGTTGACTTAGCATGTTTCAACTTGGCCTTTGTTTTAATAATAAACAAGTTATAATTTTTATATGAAAAAATATTATTCATTTTTTAATCAATATATACTAGCAGTCAAAACTCGCAATTGGGAGTCCATTTAGGGAAATATAAGTGATTTTATTAAAACGAACTTTACAATTTTTTATCATTTGTGTGTTAATTGGTCTGATTACTTTGATCAGTCTTTATTACTACGTTAAACCTGATATCCCCAGTGTGCAAGTTTTAAAAGACGTGCAATTACAAACTCCTATGCAAGTATTCACTAAAGATGGGCTTTTAATCAATCAATTTGGTGAAAAACGTCGTATTCCAGTGACTATTGATGAAATTCCTCAAACACTCATTAATGCATTTTTAGCGACAGAAGATAATCGATTTTACGATCATATAGGCATAGACCCTATTGGTATAGTACGTTCGGCTGTTGTTCTTATATCTACTGGCGAGAAAAAACAAGGTGCAAGTACTATTACTATGCAGCTTGCTCGTAATTTCTTTTTAACACGCGAAAAAGCGTATATCCGTAAAGTTAAAGAAATATTTATAGCGCTTCATATTGAAGGAGTGTTAACAAAAGACGAAATTTTAGAGCTTTACCTTAATAAAATAGAATTAGGTAATCGTGCTTTCGGTATTGGTGCAGCAGCGCAAGTTTATTACGGTAAAGAGCTAAAAGATTTAACACTTGCGCAAATGGCGATGATTGCAGGTTTACCTAAAGCACCTTCAGCTTTAAACCCAATTCGTAACCCAACGCGTGCAAAAGCGCGCCGAAATGTAGTTTTAGGCCGTTTACTGACCGAAGACTATATAACACAAGAGCAATATAACGAAGCAACTAGCCAACCTATTACAGCTTATTTTCACGGTGCAGAAATAAACTTATACGCACCGTATATCTCTGAAATGGTGCGCGCTGAAATGGTTTCGCGCTATGGGGTAGATAAAGCTTACAACTCTGGTTTTAAAATTTTTACCTCAGTAGAGTCAAAGGTTCAAAAAGCAGCGCAAAACGCACTTGTAAATAACTTACACAGTTACGATATGCGTCATGGTTTTAGAGGTCCAACTGATGTTTTATGGAATCCTGAAACACAACCAGCTTTAACTGAGCAACAAATACTCAATAAATTACAGAGCGTAAATGAGTTAGGCACTTTAAAAGTTGCAGCAGTACTCAGTGTTAATAATAAAACAGCTACAGTACTACTTAAAAACGGTGAGCAAACAACTCTCAGTTGGGATAGTTTAAAATGGGCGCGTAAGTATATTACTCGCTACCGCCAAAGCTTTGCTCCAAAAGCAGCTACTGATATTTTAACGCCAGGTATGCAAATATGGGTACGTCAAAACGAAGATAACAGCTACTTATTAAGCCAAATACCAGAAGCATCAAGCGCTATTGTATCCCTCGATCCACAAGACGGTAGAATAAAAGCTATTGTAGGGGGTTACAGCTTTGAGCAAAGTCAATACAACCGAGCGATACAAGCTAAGCGTCAAGTGGGTTCTAATATAAAACCTTTTATATATTCAGCAGCACTTGAAAAAGGTTACACGCTTGCGTCTATATTAAATGATGCACCTATAAACCAATGGGATAAGAGCCAAGGCGTAGCATGGCGCCCTAAAAACAGCCCTGCTGTTTACAACGGTCCTATTCGAATTCGCCGTGCTTTAGCACAGTCTAAAAACGTTATTTCGGTGCGCTTACTACGTGGTGTTGGATTGCAACGTACAGCTGATCACTTACTAAAATTTGGTTTTAAAGACGCTGACATTAATCGTAGTGAATCATTAGCACTTGGTAGTGCTTCTATTACCCCGCTTGAACTTGCAAGAGGCATGAGCACATTTGCCAATGGCGGTCATTTAATTGAACCTTACTTTATCTCAGAAATTCAAGACGCTTACGGCAATATATTGTTTAAAGCAAACCCTGCTCTTGCCTGTGACGAAGAGCCTTTGCCAACACACAATGCTCTCTCGATGCATAATAGTGATGATGAAATGGAGCAAACGAAAAAATGTGCGCCGAGAATTATTTCTAAGCAAAATGCATTTTTAATTGCTGATGCTATGAATAGTGCAATTTGGGGGGGTGGTAGCTGGGCTCATAAAACAGGTTGGAGTGGAACCGGTTGGCGAGCACAAGCGCTAGATCGTCGCGATATTTCAGGTAAAACAGGCACAACTAATGACTCAGTAGATACCTGGTTTAGCGGTTTTAATAGTAATGTGATGACCTCAGTTTGGGTTGGCTTTGATAATCCGGGCAACGCTCTTGGTCGCTCTACATATAACAACAACCTAGATAGCAGCCAAATATCAGGTGCGGAATCTGGCGCTAAAACCGCGCAGCCAGCATGGGTTGAATTTATGAAAGCGGCACTTGAAGGCAAGCCTGAAGCCCCAATTGAGCCGCCTGAGGGACTTGTTTCTATTCGTATTGATTTAGCTACCGGCTTACTTAGCCATAAAAATGATTACACGAGTCGATTTGAATATTTTGAAAAAGGTACTGCACCTACAAAGTATGTGCTATCTCAGCCTAACGATATATTTGAAGAAGACACTAAAACAGAAGAAGAGCTATTTTAATAATATGTATGTAATACAAAAACGGCAGCTTATTTAAGCTGCCGTTTTTGTTTAAACCAAAGGTTTATTTTAAGTTTTGAACAAGCCAATATAAATCAGAGTGCACACCCGCGGCGGTCACTTCTCTACCCGCTCCTGGCCCCTGAATCACTAATGCGTTATCGCTATACCATTTGCTATTAATTACAAAAATATTATCGCCAGGTGTAAGGTTTGCTAATGCATCGCCATTAGGCACATACGCTATTCCCACTTTAGCAATTACTTCACCTTGTGTGATTTCTAACAAGCCCGTATATCTAAGTACTAAATTTTTAGACTTTGCTGTCACTGCATGCTCTTCGATGAACGCGTCTAGCTGTGCTTTTTTATTTAAAAAGTCATCCCAACTTCCCAGCGCAAGTTCATCTGGCATCAATGCCGATAAGCTAATATCGTCAAGTTCAAGCTCAACACCTAGCTCTCGAGCTAAAATAAGTAGCTTACGCTGCATATCTCGCCCAGATAAATCTTCGCGAGGGTCTGGCTCTGTGAATCCCATTTTCTGAGCTTCCAGTAGCAACTCAGAAAATGGCCTTGTTCCATCATATTTACTGCATAACCACGAAAGCGTGCCTGAGAAAACACCTTCTATACGTGTTATTTTATCGCCACTATTTTGCAAATCAGCCAAAGCAAAGTTAATAGGTAAGCCAGCGCCTACACTGGTGTTATATCGCCAATGTAAATTACGTTCTTTAATATTACTACGAAGTGCTTTATACCAAGTAGTCGGTGCTGTTCCAGCGTATTTATTAGCACTAATTAAATGACAGTTTCTATCTACAAAGTCTGGATATAACAAGCTAAATTGTTCACTTGCGGTAATATCAATTACAATTTTATGCTCGTAATCGAGCTCATTTATAGCATTCAGTAAATCTGCAGATTGATAGCTATTTGCCTCATGCTGCCATTGAGTTTTCCATTGCTGTGTATTAATACCACTTGCATTAAACAGCATTTTTTTAGAGCGAATTAGACCGACTAATTTAATACTAAAGTCATCCGATAAACGCTCAAATTGTGCCGATAACTGTTTAATGAAAACGTCGCCAACGTTACCAAGCCCCGCAACTATAATTGCGATTTCTTGGCCTTTATTAATTAGCTTATCGTGTAAGTCACTTTGTATATCACTATCTATAAATTGATCGGTAAGCAATAAAGCATAGCCAGTATCTTGATGGACAAAACGAGGTTTTATGCTGTGGAGTTTTAATAAATCTAATGCTTGTAAGCTTAATGTATTAACGTCTTGCTCAAGCGCTACAATTGCACAACCGTTTAAATTTGACTCGCTAATATTTGCCCTACCCGCAAAGTAATTAATAACTTGATATGTTTGTGCAGCCGGTACTACTAAATACACTTCACCATTATGGTTAAAGTGATGAAGGCTATGCTGAATAAGCTGACTAACACTTGCAACCTCACCTTCACTTAACCCTTCAACCATTAATAGGTCAACATTTTGCAACGTGGTTATAAAGCGCTTTTTCTTCGCTGAACCTTCTTTTACTATATCTGTTGGACTTGCTTGTACGTCAAAACTACTGCGAACAGCTAGCTTAATATCTGTGTTTTTAAGTGGCGATAGTGTTTTTGCATGTAATACAGGGTTACCCAAACGAGCTAATAAATTAGCCTGTCCACGGCAAATTTTGCCGTACTTAATCGCTTTTTGTACCTTGCGAGGATCAGTGCTATACACCCCCTGTGTATCAGTCCAAATACATACTTGCTTAGCATGGCAATAATTTGCAAGTAGTGTTGCACTGTAGTCACTGCCATTTCGGCCAAGCGTTACTGTCTCGCCTTTGATATCTGCGGCAATAAACCCAGTAACAACATTTATTTTATTAGGCAAAATTAACTGCCCACATTGCTGCGCATTTTGCGCATGCATTAATTCGCCATCATTTAAGGTAAAAAGAGTACGTGCATCTTGAGCGCATGCCTCAATATTTAGCTGCTGTAAATAAGTAGCGAGTAAACGTGCTGACCACAGTTCGCCATGTGCAAGCAATGCAGCCTCTTTTAGCTGCTCAGCTTGAGCAAGTTCTGCAATATAGCTAAGTTCGATACTTAGTGTTTTAAGTGCACTTCGTTTTAAATCGGCTTCTAATAGCTGCTCTATTAAATCACTTTGATGGTTATTTAACTGCAGTAAAATATCAGCTACTGCTTGAGTATCTTGTTTTTGATAGCTTTGCCAAAGTAATACTAGCGTATCGGTTGTCTTACCCGCAGCCGATACCACAACACAGTCGCCCGTCTGAGTATGCCCAATAATTATTTTAGCTACGCTTTGATAGCGCTCACTTGAGCTTAAGCTTGAACCACCAAATTTATGTACACAATTGACCATATTTATACCAATTCGCTTAATTAAGTTGTCTATTTTGAGGATAAGAAAACCGTGTCGATAACAAGGCAAAAATTTCGTTGTTTAGTTGTTCTATATGAGAAATTTTTAACGAAGTTAGCGTGCGGTTTAATCCCTCAAATTGATTAGGTATTATTGCGGATTGGTATTACTTACCAAAGCGCCGGACGGGCTGCACTTAATTTAACGTTACCACCAGGAGTGCCTGCTCCTTTGCCTACACGGCCAACATTTTTATTTTGCCCTGGTTTTACAAGTTCAAACACTCGTTCAAAATCAGCGACTAAATCGTGTATATCTTCAATACCTACCGAAATACGAATAAGCGTATCGCCCACACCCGCTTCTAAACGTGCTGTTGCCTCCATACCTGCGTGCGTCATAGTTGCAGGGTGACAAATTAAGCTCTCTACGCCACCTAGTGACTCAGCTAAACTAAACGTTTTAAGGCTAGTTAAAAATGCCGCAGCGTCGTTTATATCGCCTTTAATATCAAAACTCACCATGCCACCAAAACCAAGTTGCTGTGCTTTAGCCAGCTCATGTTGAGGATGTGACTCAAGACCTGGGTAGTAAACTTGGCTTACATATTCAGAGCTTTCAAGATACTTAGCTATTGCCAGTGCATTTTCTTGATGCTGCCTTAGGCGCACATTTAAAGTACGTAAACCACGAAGCGTTAAATAGCTATCAAAAGGCGCACCCGTAATACCAATGTTATTAGCCCACCAAGCAAGCTCATCGCCTAACTCTTGTGTTGCGGCAATAACAGCGCCGCCTACTACATCTGAGTGTCCGTTAATGTATTTAGTGGTTGAATGCACCACAATATCTACACCAAACTTAAGAGGATTTTGTAAAGCAGGCGACAAAAACGTGTTATCTGCAGCCACCAATGCACCGCATTGCTTTGCAACATCGGTCACCGCTTTAATATCTGTTAAACGAAGTACTGGGTTACTTGGGGTTTCTATCCAAATAAGCTTAGGTTTAATTACTAAAATTTGTTGAAGGCTTTCTTCTTTTGTTAAATCTAATATTTCGAGCTTTAGTAGTCCGCGTTTTTGTAAAGATGTAAATAAACGATAGCTGCCACCATAACAATCATGTGGAATTACTAACGTATCGTCACTATTAAGTAGCTGAGTAGCTAAATGCACGGCAGCCATGCCTGTAGCTGTAATTATGCCACGAGCGCCACCTTCAAGCTTAGCAAGCGTCTCAGCTAAAATATCACGATTAGGATTACCGCTACGACCATAATCATACTCACGCTTAGTATCAAAGTCGGCAAACGAATAAGTAGTCGATAAATAAATTGGCGGTACCACCGCACCATGATGTTTATCAGCATCAACGCCGTTACGTACAGCAATGGTCGCTTTGTTTTTTTCGCTCATATTCGTCACCTGATTAATTTGGATGTTTAGACGTCTAAAAGAGTAAGTTATCCGTTTTGATAAGTCAAAGTATTTTAAAGCTCTAGATGGCTAAAAGTAGAAGGGGCTTCTGCGAATAACACATTTTAGCTCACAAAAGTGTGCTTATCTTTACACCTACAATAGGCTTATTAAGATAGATCGGTATCTATTATTTGACTATCTTTTTTAAATCGATAGAATTTCACGCATATTTACACGCTTTTTATACCGTGTGAGAAATTAATAATCTGAGGCAACGATACATCTTATGGCTAAATGGAATGGTGAGTATATTCACCCATACGCAGAACACGGTAAAAAATCAGAGCAAGTTAAAAAGATCACCGTTTCGATCCCGCTAAATGTATTAAAGGTATTAACTGACGAACGTACACGTCGTCAAATCAATAACCTTCGCCATGCTACAAATAGTGAATTGCTATGTGAGGCATTTTTGCATGCTTTTACTGGCCAACCTTTACCAAATGACGATGACTTACGTAAAGATAACGCCGAAAAAGTACCAGAAGAAGTTAAAAAAATAATGCAAGAAATGGGTCTAGAAGTACCCGTTTTAAACGAAGAATAAATATTACAAAGACAAAAAAACCTCAGTAATTACTGAGGTTTTTTTATGTCTAAATTTTATTGCATAGCTCTACTGTATAGATTTACTGCATATAGTTTTCAGGTAGCTCAATTTGTGCAACACCTGACTCAATAGCAGCAAGTGCAACAGCTCTTGCTATACGCGGCAGTAAACGTGGATCCATTGGTTTTGGAATAATATACTGCGCACCAAATTCTAGTTTATCTACTCCAGCGGCTTTTAAAACTTCTGCAGGTACTGGCTCTTTGGCAATACTTCGAATAGCATCTACTGCAGCAATTTTCATTTCATCGTTAATAGCACTTGCACGTACATCAAGTGCACCACGGAAAATAAACGGGAAACATAAAACATTATTAACTTGGTTAGGGTAATCAGAGCGCCCTGTTGCCATGATTAAATCGTTGCGTGCGCCGTGCGCAAGTGCAGGATCAATCTCAGGATCTGGGTTTGAACATGCAAACACAACTGGTTTTGCAGCCATTAGCTTTAAATCTTCAGCCGCTAATAAGTTAGGACCAGAAACACCCACAAACACATCAGCATCTGCAATTACATCTTGCAATGTACGCTTATCGGTATTGTTAGCAAAAAGCTGTTTATATTCATTTAAGTCATCGCGGCGGGTATGAATAACACCTTTGCGGTCAAGCATATAAATGTGTTCACGCAGTGCACCACACTTAATTAACAGCTCCATACACGCAACAGCGGCAGCGCCTGCACCTAAACATACAATAATTGCATCTTCAATTGACTTACCTTGTACTTCTAGCGCATTTAACATACCAGCAGCCGTTACAATGGCAGTACCGTGTTGATCATCATGAAAAACAGGAATGCTACAACGCTCTATTAATGCTTTTTCAATTTCAAAACACTCTGGTGCTTTAATATCTTCAAGGTTAATACCACCGAATGTGTCGGCAATATTGGCAACCGTATTAATAAAGTCTTCTGTTGTTTTGTGCTTAACTTCAATATCGATAGAATCAAGCCCTGCAAAACGTTTAAACAATAGCGCTTTACCTTCCATTACAGGCTTAGACGCTAAAGGACCTAAATTACCAAGGCCTAGAATTGCAGTACCATTAGTAATAACCGCAACCATGTTACCTTTACCCGTATATTTATAAGCATTTGCAGGATCTGCAGCTATTTCACGTACAGGTTCGGCAACACCTGGGCTATACGCAAGTGCAAGATCATGAGCCGTTTCAGCTGGTTTTGTAAGCTCAATGCTAATTTTACCTGGTACGGGATGTGAGTGGTAATGTAGTGCTTGTTCACGAAAGTCAGACATAACGCGATGGTATCCTGCAATTTAAGTTAAAGTGAGAGATGGAGTCTTGGGGTACGATACCCTTATTATTTTTAAATTCCAAGCAATATCAGGTCTATCCTGTTATATGCTATATCCTATAATTTTAAGAGGTTTTTCAGTAACTTTGCAGGATTATATCAACATTTAATAAATAAAAATTCACCTAAAAAGTAAGTTTTAAGGTGCTTTTATGCCTATCAAAATCTTATAAAATGTATACTTAAAGTATCAGCATAAACTTAGAATAACAGCCTACTACCCTACTTTAAAAACAGATAAGCCCACGTTAGATACTTTTATCAACCTAGTTAAAAATTGTACTATTTAAAATATAGAGAATATCTATCGATTTGTCTGTAAAGGATTATGCATACTCAGAATAAGAATAGGAAATAGTTATGCAAAAGGAGGGGATAGTTAAAATCAACGAAATAATACCAATCTGCTTATATATGGGGTCTATTTAACGTTAAGAAAATTACGCTAGAACTAGGCAAAAATTTTTGTATCTAGTTGTTCTAAATAAAAATTTTTTAACGACGTTATAGTGCAATTTAATTCGTTAAATTGCTCAAAGATTTATGTAGGTTAGTTTAAGATAATAAATAACAAATTTTAGGCACAAAAAAAGCACCCTAAGGTGCTTTTTTTAACTAAACAGCAATAATTACTTCTTGCTGGCAAGTGCACCAAAGCGCTTGTTGAAGCGATCAACACGTCCGCCAGTGTCTAAAACTTTTTGCTTACCAGTGTAAAACGGGTGACACGCAGAACATACGTCTAAGTGAATGTCTTTACAAAGAGTTGAGCTAGTTTCGAATTTATTTCCACATGAACATGTTGCAGAAATTACTTCGTACTTAGGGTGAATACCTTCTTTCATAGGAACCTCTAGTTAAGGCCGCATCGCTCTCCAAACCCGGAGTTTGGCACCATACGTCGTTAAAACAAATTTGTTGGTGGCGGATTTTATCCAACAACCTCCCCCCACACAAGTATTTATTTATATTTTTGCCAAAAAAGTGAACAATCTCTTTCTCAAGCACTATTGCTAGTAGGTTTTTAGCGTTATTTTTAGTACATTACAGCATTAATTTTACGGGTTGAGTTGTTATGAGTTTTGTTGAAGTTGCTATTAAAGTCCCGCTTCCACGCACCTTTGATTATAAAATAGAAGAACAGCTCAGTGGCTTATCAATTCCCTTACTACCTGGCATGCGAGTTTTGGTACCTTTTGGTAATCAAAAAAAAGTAGCGGTTGTTTTGGGTATTAAAAGCAGTACCGACGTCCCTTTAAATAAAATTAAAAATATTATAGAGGTAATAGACGACGCCCCTATTTTAAGTGCCCAGCATTTAGAACTCCTTAGCTTTACTGCCCGCTATTATTGCTATCCATTAGGCGAAACTATTCATATAGCGCTACCTGGTGCACTTCGCCAAGGTGAATCGCCTGATAAAACCAGTATTAATATGGTTGCCCTGACAGAAAAAGGTGCAAAAGTACCGTCATTAAAAGCTAAAACACAGCTCAACCTATTAAAGCAGTTATCGCAATCAGGTAAGTCATCATTAACTGAGTTAAAAGCACTGGGCTTTAGTAAAAAAACAATAGATAGCTTAATAGATAAAGAACTCATAACACAAACTATTGAGCACGATAACCAATGGCAAAGTGTTGCTCCAACCGTCGGTAGTAAACCAGTACTTAATAAAGAACAAGCGGTTGCTTGCACAGCTATAAATCAAAGTACTGGCTTTAGCAGCTTCTTATTAGAAGGCGTAACGGGCAGCGGTAAAACCGAAGTGTATTTACAGTGCCTAGAAGAAGTACTCAAACGTGGCGAGCAAGCCCTCGTACTCGTGCCCGAAATCGGCCTAACACCACAAACCGTAAACCGTTTTCGCCGCCGCTTTCCTGATACACCCATTATGCTTTGGCACTCAGCCCTTACCGACAACGAACGTTTACAAACATGGCGTTTTTGCGAAAAAGGCAGTTGTGCGATAGTTATTGGCACACGTTCGAGTATTTTTCTGCCATTTTTAAAACTCGGTATGATTGTTGTTGATGAAGAACACGACTCGTCATTTAAACAACAAGATACCCTTCGTTACCATGCTCGTGATTTAGCCGCTTACAGAGCTTTTCAGCATAAAATCCCGCTTATATTAGGCAGCGCCACACCCGCGCTTGAAACACTTCACAAAGCAATTAATAACAAATACCAGCTATTAAGTTTAACGGAGCGTGCGCAAACAGCGACTGACAATCAGTTTAAGTTACTCGATATGAAAGGTCAGCCCGACCAAGCAGGTATTGCACATGCAAGTCTTGCTACTATGCGTCAGCACTTAAATCGCGGTAAACAGGTTATGGTATTTTTAAATCGCCGAGGTTTCTCACCCACCCTTATTTGCCATGAGTGCGGTTGGTTGAGCGAGTGTAAACGATGCAGTACCAGCGCTACATTTCATAAAGCGATTGGGCAAATGATCTGTCATCACTGTGGCGACCAGTACCCTGTCCCTCACCAATGCCCTGACTGTGGAAGTACGCAAATATTTCCTAACGGTAAAGGCACAGAGCAAATTGAAGAGTTTTTATCGACCGAATTCCCTGATACACCTGTTACTCGTATAGACCGCGATTCAACTCGCCGTAAAGGTAGCCTTGAAAAAGCACTTGATGAAATAAACCTAGGCGGCGCACGCATTTTAGTGGGCACACAAATGCTTGCCAAAGGCCATCACTTTGCAGATGTAAGCCTTGTTATAATTTTAGATGTAGATAGCGGCTTATACTCATGCGACTTTAGAGCGACAGAGCATTTAGCGCAATTAGTCACCCAAGTAGCGGGGCGTGCTGGACGTTCAGGTGAGCCTGGTCAAGTGTTATTACAAACACACTTTCCAGAACACCCTCTTTTGCAAGACTTAGTTAATAATGGTTACCAAGACTTTGCCCGCTTTGCTCTTAGTGAGCGCGATGATGCTGACTTACCGCCCATTACAAATATGGCCATTGTGCGTGCACAAGGACATAGTATTAAACTAGTCGTCGATTTTTTGACGGATTTGGTTCCTGTGAATGGGGTATCTGGTATACAATTGCTCGGTCCGATCCCTGCCCCACTTGAAAGAGTCGCAGGTATGTATCGTTTTCAATTGCATATTCAAGCGCAAGATCGTCGCATATTACATCAGTACCTTGCGCAAATGGTTGATTATTTAAGTACCAGTAAACTTGCACAAAAAGTACGCTGGAGCTTAGACGTAGACCCTATAGACATGATTTAGGTTAAGGCCAAAATAACACCATGGCACAGCACGATTATATTAATAAAAAGCCTGCAGGCAGAAACAGTAAAAAAAACGCACCCGCTAAAAAACCATTTCCTATTCTTTTAGCCGTTATAGCCATCTTACTTGTAGGTGGTTTTGCCTACACACTATGGTTTATAAAAAGTAATGCCGATCCAAAGCTTGTCGAAAAACAAGCTAACCCAACTGCACCCGCAAAAGTAGAAGTTGTTATTCCACGTACACCGGAATTTATTAAAGAAATTAGAAACCACGAGATTCAAGTTGAAGTAAAAGAACTTGAGCAAAAAGGTCCTTATGTTATGCAATGCGGTTCGTTCAGAACTCATGCACAAGCTGAATCATTAAAAGCTAAAATCGCATTTGCAGGGCTCATTTCTGAGATCAAACAGGCTGAAGGCAGCAATGGCACTTGGTATAAAGTACGTTTAGGCCCTTATAAAACCAAACGCCAAGCCGAAAGCGATAAAAACAAACTTAAACGTGTAAAAATAGTCGGCTGCGGAATTTGGGGCTGGACTTGAAAATAAACCATTCACCCATATAACCTCATCATAATCGTTTTTTACGAGTTGCCTCTGCAGCTCGATGATGAGGAATAACATGACTACTATCGTAAGTGTTCGCCGCGGCGACAAAGTTGTAATTGGCGGCGATGGCCAAGTTTCACTTGGTAACACCGTAATGAAGGGCAACGCCCGCAAAGTTCGACGTCTTTATAATGGCAAAGTAATCGCTGGTTTTGCCGGCGGTACTGCTGATGCCTTCACTCTTTTCGAACGTTTTGAAAGCAAATTAGAAATGCACCAAGGTAACCTAACTAAAGCCGCAGTAGAAATGGCTAAAGATTGGCGAAGTGACCGTGCACTTCGAAAACTCGAAGCGCTGCTCGCTGTAGCAGACGAAACAGCCTCTTTAATTATTACCGGTAATGGCGATGTAGTTCAGCCAGAAAACGATTTAATTGCAATTGGTAGTGGTGGTAACTTTGCGCAATCAGCTGCAACCGCCCTTTTAGAAAATACAGATTTAAGCGCTCGTGAAATAGTAGAGAAAAGCTTAACTATTGCAGGCAACATCTGCGTATTTACTAATAACTTCCAAACAATCGAAGAATTATAATAGGAACTATTATGTCTGATATGACCCCAAGAGAAATTGTTCACGAGCTAGATCAGCACATTATAGGTCAGGCTAAAGCTAAAAAAGCAGTCGCTATTGCGCTTCGTAATCGCTGGCGCCGCATGCAATTAAATGAAGATTTACGCAGTGAAGTAACACCAAAAAATATATTAATGATTGGTCCAACAGGCGTAGGTAAAACAGAAATTGCCCGCCGTTTAGCAAAACTTGCTAACGCACCATTCATTAAAGTAGAAGCGACTAAATTCACTGAAGTTGGTTATGTTGGTAAAGAAGTAGATACGATCATACGTGACCTCGTTGATGTTTCAATTAAAATGACTCGCGAACAGCAAACTAAAAAGTTTAAACATCGCGCCGAAGAAGCAGCAGAAGAGCGTATTTTAGATGCACTTTTACCACCGGTTAAAGATCAATATGGCGAAAGCCAACGCGACGATACTTCATCTACTCGCCAAACATTTCGTAAAAAATTACGTGAAGGTCAATTAGATGATAAAGAAATCGAGATTGAACTAGCGCAAGCTCAATCAAACGTAGAAATTATGGCGCCTCCTGGTATGGAAGATATGACCAACCAGTTACAAAGCATGTTTCAAAACATGGGCGGCGATAAACGCACTAAACGTAAGTTAAAAATTAAAGAAGCCTTCAAACTATTAACAGAAGAAGAAGCCGCTAAATTAGTAAACCCTGAAGAGCTAAAAGAACAAGCTATTTTTGCAGTAGAGCAAAACGGTATTGTGTTTATTGATGAAATAGACAAAATTTGTAAACGTGGTGATTCTTCAGGCCCTGATGTGAGCCGAGAAGGTGTTCAGCGCGACTTACTACCGCTAATTGAAGGCTCAACAGTAAACACTAAACACGGTATGGTTAAAACTGACCATATGTTGTTTATTGCCTCAGGTGCGTTCCAAATGTCTAAACCATCAGACATGATACCTGAGCTACAAGGTCGCTTACCGATTCGAGTAGAACTTGAGCCACTAACTGCAAATGACTTTAAACGTATCCTGACAGAGCCGCATGCATCGCTTACTGAGCAACAACGAGAGCTCCTTAAAACTGAGCAAGTAACGATTGAGTTTAGTGATGATGCTATTGAGCGTATTGCTAAGGCTGCGTGGCAAGTTAACGAAAAAACCGAAAACATCGGTGCTCGTCGCTTGCATACTGTGATGGAAAGATTGATGGAAGAAATTTCATACGATGCTTCTGAAAAAGCAGGTTCATCACTTGTTATTGACGCCGCTTACGTTGAAAAACATCTAGGTGCACTTGTTGAAGATGAAGACTTAAGCCGCTTCATTCTATAAAACGAATATAAACGTTATACTAAAAGCCTCCAGATTGGGGGCTTTTTAATGGGGTATATAAAATGAAACACGTTACAAAAGTGCATTACCACAGCGTGAGTAAAAATTTAGATGTTTATTTTGACGACGATAGCCAAGCAGTCTTTAGCTGTGAATTTTTACGCGTTCACTCTCCCTCTGCTGAAGTGCAAGGCCATGGCTCTGGCCCTATGAAATTGGTTTTAAATAAACAATCTGTAGGTATAAAAAACATAGTACCTGTTGGGCATTATGCACTGCGTTTAGATTTCGATGATGGTCACAATAGCGGACTGTTCAGTTGGAGTTACTTTGAAAAACTACAAGCGCAGCAACAAACGTTGAGCGATGAATATTCGGCACGCGTAGCCGAGCACGAACAAAACAAAAACAGTGTACCAATAAAGTTTATTCCTTAAACCTTATTGGTAACTTTAGGTGGGTATTTTTAGATTAGTTAACCTAAACCCTGGTTAAAATATTTACTATCCAGAGTTCAGGTTAGTTACACTTTAAACTTATCAATAGCGCTAAATAACACTCTAGCTTGCTCAGATACTTCTTCGCTAGTTTGGGCGTTTTTAGCAGCATGTTCAGTTGCATCTTGCGCAATGTCGCGAATTCTTACTACATTTTTATTAACCTCTGATGCCACTTGGCTTTGCTCGTCAATAGCAACCGCTATTTGAGAGCTCATTTCCATTATTGTTTGTACATCTTCAGTAATTGCGCCTAATAACTCACCTGCTTTAATTGCTTGCGAGGCACTTTCATCGCCTTGAGAACGACATTTGTGCATAATACTCACCACTTCTTGAGTACGCTGCTGTAAGGTACTTATAATACCTTCAATCTCACTCGTGGACTCTTGAGTACGCTTCGCTAATGAACGAACCTCATCTGCAACAACAGCAAAACCACGACCATACTCACCAGCACGTGCCGCTTCTATTGCCGCATTAAGTGCGAGTAAATTTGTTTGATCTGCAATCCCCCGAATTACATCAAGCACTGAACCAATTGTTTCGCCATCTTTTTCAAGTTGCGATACTACATTTGATGCATTCCCTAACGAATCAGATAGGGCTCTAATGTGCTTAACGGTAGAGTCAACTTCACTGCGCCCTTGTTGAGCACTTAAGTTTGTTGACTCTGCTTTTTTAGCAGCCGCTTCAGTATTATGTGAAATATCCTGAATCGTCGCCTGCATTTCGGTGGCTGCAGTTGCAACCATGTCGGCTTCATGTAATTGCTCTTGCATACCGGAGCTTGTTGCTGCGGTACTTTCTGATAAATGCTCTGTTGCTATGTTAAGCGTATTTAAAGCACCATTAACTTCGTTAATTAAGTTTTTAAAATCGCCTATTAAACTATTAAAGTCGACCGTCATGGTGGTAATTTCGTCTTTACCTGTTTGCTCTATCATCACGCTTAAATCATTATTACGACGAATGTCGTTAATGGTGTGATAAACCCGCTCTATAGGCACAATAATCGAGCGGCTCGTGAAATAAACCAACATTAAAACAATAATGCCAGCAATCACAAAAATAAGAATGGCTAAAAATTGTGCCTGTTCAACGCTTTTATCTACCTGCTGCTTAGTGCTTAATAGTATCTGCGCAACGATTGCATCACTTTGTTCAACACTTTTACGCATTTTTCCAAGTGCTCCTGAATTTAAATCTAAGCCCAATTCAACCTGTGCCTGGACCAATGCTTGAAATTGCGTTTGGTAGGAATTTAAAAAGCCATTTAATTGAGCTGTATACCCCGTATCAAATTGAGCCTGAGCGATTTGCTGCTTTAAAGTATCAACCCCTTCATCAAATCGAGTTAAATACTTAAGATCAAAACGTAGCATAAAATCTTTTTCAGCCCGTCTTAATTGTAATATAGAAGATAAGAGTTTGTAATTATCTTGCTCTTTGAGCAAGCTTTCGACCTCGTGTACTGCACTTCTTAGTTCGCCATACAGCCCATCTTTTGGGTGTAATCCTATGCGTTTTTGTAGCACAACAACACTCATAAAGTCATTGCTATAAGCACTTACCAAATTATCGAGATTACTTATTTTTTGGGTTTCGATACCCTGCTCTTGCATAATTACATTCAACTTAGCAATTTTACTTTTAAGCTGGTTATAATCTTGTTCAAATAAGTCTAATGCTTCTTCTTGTTTATAAAAAAGAAAGTTTTTTTCATGTTTACGCAGTTCTAATTCATGGATATTAAGCTCTTCAGCAAGCTGAATTGTTTTATTTAAGCTTAACGTTGTTCTCGCTTCATAAATTATTACGCATAAAAGGACCACCATTGCTAAACCAACAACGACTGCGTTTAACTGTAAACGTCGTTTGATTGTTAAGTTTTGTAAAAAATTCATCGCTAACGCCTTTTTTAAATATGCATTTGTATTATAGCTGATAGCTCAGGAGCGACTCATTAATTAACTTTTTATTATTGGTTATTCTAAGCTACTTAATTATGATGGCTATAAAGCGACACTATCCCACAAACCTTTGTGTAACGATTGTGTGTTATTCCACTGTTGTTTAACCAACCAATCAATTAAAGGCTCGGGATCGCTAGGGTAATTTATTTGCTTATTTTGCGGGGCGCTATTCCAGTCATCAAGGGCTTGCGGGTTTAAATAGTTCATAACATGCGCCATGCCCATGGCAAACAAAGTTTGTGCATTTGCGGTTTGCTCAAACTGCCCATCTAAAGGCTTTAATAGTAACTTCTTACCTAACTTAAGCGCTTCACTGGCAAGCTCAAACCCCGCATTACCAATAACGCCACTCGTGTTTGCTAAGTCATTTAAAAAACCAGAACGTGAGGGGGGTCGCAAATGTATATGTCCAAAAGACTGATTGCAGGCATTTGGGTGATAACAATAAAATTCTTTTTCGGGAAAGTCTTTTAAGTAATCAACAATGCTATCTAAGTTTTCAAACGGTAAATATACCAATACCTTATTTAGTACCGCGACAGGATTCTCATGATTATGATGAGCAATAAAAGGCGGGATTATATTATTTGCAAATGGCTTCCAGTGTACGCCTAAGTAGGTAGATGCTGGTGCATAATGCTTGATGAGCGATTTTCTAAGTACACCACGACCAAATATAGGTACGTTTTCTGACAAAAATGCGGCTTGGTGACTAATACCGATAACGGGTATATCGGCCCGTTTTGCAGCCCATGCTGTGACTGGCTCAAAGTCATTAAGTACAAAATCGTACTGTTTTATATCAAGCGATTTTATATCACTCACCAGCTTACAAACTCGCATGTTTTTAAGTGTTTTTAAATTTTTGACTTGCCCATTTTCAGTACTAAACGATAAGCCCCGATACGCTTTATAATCTGAAAATTCGTGCATATCAAAGTAATCTTTATTTGCTCGCCCTGAAAACACATAATCAACATCAATACCAAGTTTATTAAAGCAGCTTGCCATAACCCTAGCCCGCGTTATATGACCATTACCGGTACCCTGCACTCCATACAATATTTTCATACAGGTACCACGAGCGCTAATGCGAATAAGCCACAAACACTGCCAATAATCGCACCTATAATAATATCAGCAGGAAAATGTACGCCTAATACAACACGAGAAATAGCCACACCAGCAGCCCAACTAAGTAGTAGCCATATATATTCAGGGAAAAAGTGACTTAGTATAATCGCAACTAAGAACGCTGCAGCGCTGTGGCCCGAGGGCAAACTAAATTTATCACTTGGTACTATGTAAGCATTTGTTACTAAGCAGTCGCATGGACGGATGCGGGCAAATCTATTTTTGGCCAGTAAATAAATGGGCCTTTCTATAGCAAAACCAACTAATATCGTTACAGGTAATAATTGTTGCTGCTCATTATTACTAAGCCACCACACCGCTAAACACACAAGTATGTAAAGCCCTCCATCACCGCTTTTAGATAAGCCAAACGCCATTGTTTTAAACCACTTCGGTGAGTTGCAATTAAACAGAGTTAAAAATAATTGCTCATCTAGCAGAGCTGCCCTTTTAAACATATTATTGTTATCCATCACTTCCCCCTCATTGCATAATATATGAACACCGATTTAGCTTATGTGTTGTAAATAACAATTGAGTGACGCTTTTAAGACACTATTATTGCGATTAATGATTTAGCGCTTGTTTTGTCTAAATTTACTGCGATTAAGTCGTTGTTATTGCTTATAAGGAGGGTATACTGAGGTATAAATTAATGTACCTTTTGAGGATAAAATAATGGATTACAGCACTTCTGATTTATGTGACCACTTTGCTGATGTGGTTGACGTGCTAGAGCCAATGTTCATCAACTTTGGTGGTCGACACAGCTTTGGTGGCCGCATTAAAACGGTTAAATGTTTTGAAAATAATGAACTGATCCGCGAATTACTTTCTCAAGACGGTACAGACTTAGTGCTTCTTATTGATGGTGGTGGCTCAACTCGCCGTGCACTTATTGATATTGAATTGGCCGAACTTGCACTTGAAAATAACTGGAATGGTATTGTTGTTTACGGCGCAGTACGCCACGTTGATGAGCTTGAAGAACTTGATTTAGGCATTCAAGCAATTGCTTCTATCCCTGTTGCAGCTGACAGTGAAGGTGCTGGCGAGGATGCTATAGGCGTTAACTTTGCCGGTGTATCATTTTTTGATGATGACTTTATTTATGCCGATAGTACTGGCATTGTTTTATCTGCAGAAGAATTAGAATTGGAAGTTGTAGAAGTATAACGTGACCTCCCATTTAAAAGTATATGATGAAAGCGCGGTTAGAGCACTTTGCTCTAACCGCGTAAATGAAAAAAAAGCATGGCAATCAATGGCCTTGCTAGACACTCAAGTAAACCTGCAACAAGCACTTATTGACGCAGCTCAATTTGGCATTCGCTACGTACTTCTTGGTATTTGCGAAGATATTGGCCCAAAAGCAAATTTAGGAAATGGCGGTGCAAACGAAGCATGGTCTGCTTTTTTAAAACGTTTTTTAAACCAACCCCATAATCAATTTATCGCCACTCAAAAAGTACTTTTATTGGGTGAAGTAAATACTGATGATTTAATGGCGCAAAGCAACCAACTTAATAATCAGCAAGCCCAGCAGTTAACTCAATTACGAGATTTATGCCAACAACTTGATGAACGCGTAGAGTCAGTATTAAGCCTTATTTTTAAAGCAGGGCTTGAGCCAATCGTCATTGGCGGAGGTCACAATAATTGCTTAGGTATTATTCGCGCGCTAAGTAAGTCAAAAAACACGCCTGTTAATGCTATCAATTTTGACCCTCATGCCGATTTTAGAGAATGTGAAGGTCGCCATAGTGGTAATGGTTTTCGCTACGCGTATAACGAGCAACATCTAAGTAATTACCATGTTATTGGCTTACATGAATTAAAAAATAATCAAGCAATTATAGATGCAATGAGTGAAGCTAACTTTAAATTTGATAGCTATCAATCTATACAAGTTAAGCGAAAAATTACACTAACGCAGGCAATTGAAAATGCACTAAGTAATTTTAATGATTTACCTCTGGGTGTTGAAGTTGATTTAGATAGTATTACTTATATGCCAGTTAGTGCGTATACATATTGCGGATTTAGTGTGAGTGACACTGAGCACTTTGTGCATTTAGCTGCAAGCCACCGGCACTCTAAGTACTTACACTTATGTGAAGCAGCGCCTAACCAGCATCCTAACGGGTTAGATGCCGGTGCTGCCCATGTAGGGCAAGTGATTAGTGCACTTGTAAATAGCTACCTACAAGCCAAAGAAAACACTTAACGTTGTTGAACCGATCGCCACTCTTTTAGCCAGCTCATTAAACCGATACTACTTAGCGGGTGACCAAAGTAATAACCTTGGGCAGCATAACCTTTTAAGCTTTTTACAAACTTAAGTTGCTCAAGTGTTTCTACTCCTTCAAAAATCACTTTTGTTTTTTGTTGGCTATGCATATCAACCATTCCACCAACTAAACTGCGTATATTGTTTTGATTACTAAAGTCAGCGGTAAGTGAAGGTGAAACCTTAATATACTCAACCGCTAAACTTGGCAACTTAGAAAGTAGTACCGGGTTATCACCAAGTCCATCCACACATACTTTTAAGCCTATGTTATTAAGCCTTGCGATCATGCCTCGGCCTTTGTCATCTAAACCAGCAAAAATATGTAAAGGGCATTCAACAATTAAGTCTCCCGCCTCTAAGTGATGTTCATTTATAACAACATCAACAAATTCAACAAACTCTTCATTTAGCATTTCAGGGCCAAATACGTTAATGCTAAGCGGTATGGAAATACCTTCTACTCTAAGCGCCATTGCAAGCTCAGCGGCTCTCTCCATTACAAATTTAGCAAGCGGATAACCAAGCCCAGCTATTCTTATGTCGTCAATAAAACGATTAGCAGATAAAATCCCTTGCTTAGGATGCTGCCAACGCAGTAGTAATTCTAAAAACTCAATTTGACCGTTTTCGTTACAAATTATAGGTTGAAAATAGAGTTCTAATTCGCTCGAAAAATCAATATTTGCTAATTCTTTTAGTCGCGCTTGTTGCTCTCGCAGTTCAATCATCATTTGTTGATGATAAGGCACAACCTTGCGATTTGGGTGGCTATCGAGTGCTAGGTATGCGTACGATATTAAATTATCAAAGTTATTGTCTTGCTCATTACAATCAACATAACTCGCCCTCGCTTTTACCTCTACAGTGCAGTTAGCAACATTAAATGGCTTAAGTGTTGCACCCAGTATTTGTTCAATAACCAACTCATGTAAATGTTTTTGATTCGCGAAACTACAAATAAATGCAAAGTTAAGGCCCCCTAAGTGGGCTAGCTTTTCTTGCCCAACTAAAGTCACTATTTCGTCACTTGAAAGCAGTTCTTTTATTCGATTAGCCGATTGTGCTAAAAGTATATCGCCAAAGTCACGTCCTATATGCTGGTTAACTTGCTCAAACCCTTCAAGACGAATAACGATTAACGCTGCATTTACTTGCTTGTTGTCGCACCATGCATAGTAACCTTGGCGTAACTGTTTTCTATCTGCAAAAACCGAAAGCGGAGACTCTTCTATAAATGTATCACCTGTAGGTTCTGGCTCTATCACGACTTCTATTTCAGCGCTTTCGTCATTTAAAAAGCCAACAATAGCTAATAATAATATTGCTAACACAACCCAAAATAACGGAACTTCCAATAATAAATGAGCTGAAAATAGAACAACAAATAAAAGACCAGCCATTGAGCTGGTAATAATCATGCTCCAATTATTTCGCTCAAAGGCTTGCCATAAATGAAAGCAAAATCCAAAGGCAAGTAAAATGGCAAGCCAAGCTGCGCCCGTACTCAAAATAGCCAAACCAACAGCTGCTGTGCATAAATAGCTAAATTTAATACTGGCATTTTTAACGGAAAATAAAGTGGCAATCATCGCCATCAATAGTGCACCACTAAAAAATATTGGGAAGTTACTGTCGGTTAGTATGTTCAAATTAACGGCATCCGTATTCGCTAAAAAAGTTTAAACCAGATTATATGTGGGCAAAAATAATACAAACTAGTTAATTCTACCCAAAATCCATAAATTTAACAGTTTATTTACGCCAAATTGGTAACTTAATTGTGATGGATGACTTATTTGCCAATGCGCAATATCAGCTCTTGCACCAACCTTTAAAATACCACGGTCGTCTAACCCTAGTGCTTTAGCAGCATTGCGAGTAACACCTGCCAATGCTTGCTCGGGTGTTAATCTAAACAATGTGCATGCCATGTTCATCATCAAGTGCACTGAGCACAGCGGTGAAGTGCCAGGATTAAAATCACTCGCAATAGCTATAGGTACTTTATATTGATTAAGTAACTCAATAGGTGGGAATTGTGTTTCTCTTAAAAAATAAAATGCACCGGGCAATAACACCGCGACCGTCCCAGCGTTTGCCATGGCTTTTACACCCTCTTCATCGAGATGCTCAATATGATCTGCCGAAAGGCCATTGAACTGCGCCACCAGCTCAGCACCATGTTGATTAGATAACTGCTCAGCATGGCATTTTACTGGGAGGTTATGCTTTTTAGCCGCCTGGAAAACACGTTTGGTTTGCGAATAACTAAAGCCTACATTTTCACAAAATACATCGACTGCATCAGCAAGATTATTAGCCACTACCTGATCAAGCATGTCAGTACATACCAAATCAATATATTCATCAGCACGGCCTTTGTATTCAGGCGGTAGAGCATGCGCCCCTAAAAAAGTAGTTTTAATATCAATAGGATGATGCTCACCTAATAAACGAGCTACTTCTAATATTTTTATCTCGTTTTCAGTATCTAGCCCATAGCCTGACTTTATTTCAACAGTGGTTACACCTTCTTTTAACAACGTATTTAAGCGATCTTTTGCATCAACAAATAATTGATCTCGATCGGCTGCTCTCGTCGCTTTAACCGTACTTGCTATGCCACCGCCTTGTGCCGCAATTTGCTCATAACTTACACCCTGCAAGCGCTGCTCAAACTCTTGCGACCTTGAACCTGCAAACACTAAATGTGTATGACAATCTATTAAGCCCGGCGTTAACCACTGCCCTTTTATACTCAATGTCGGCGTTGCAAACACATCAAAACTGGGCAATGTTGATTGCTCTCCAATCCACGCAATTTTACCATTTTTGATAGCTATAGCAGCATTTTCGATTGCGCCATAAGGGGCATTTATATTGCTATCCATAGTGGCAATATTGGCATCAGTTAAAAGTAAGTCAATTTCTTCTAACTCATAATTTTTTGTTGTGCTTTGCATTTTACAGCCCTTTTTACGCCCAGAGTGATGAAAATATAGTCTAACAACCCATCTTGTATATACAAGGTAATTGTGTCATCTTATTTATATAGTTTATTTTTAATGTAACCATAAATTTAATGACGACACCTAAATTTGCGCAAATAAAACAATTCATTGTTGATAAAATTCGCAGCGGTACGTGGCAAGAAAACCAACGTGTTCCCTCTGAAAACGAACTAAGTAGTCAATTTAGTGTCAGCAGAATGACAGCCCGCCGAGCACTAAGCGAGTTAACCGAGGCAGGTATTTTAACCCGCAGCCAAGGGTTAGGTACATTTGTAGCCACATTTAAATCGCAGTCATCGTTACTCGAAATAAAAAACATTGCTGATGAAGTAAAGGAACGTAACGGCAACTACACCTGTAGTGTACTTATACTTGAATCAATAAATGCAGTCGCACCTATTGCCATTGCACTTGGTGTTGAGATTGACAGTGTTGTATATCGAAGTGTACTCGTGCATAACGAAAACGACAGCCCCTTGCAGCTAGAAGAGCGTTTTGTAAACCCTGCACTTGCGGCTGGTTACTTACAACAAGACTTTAGCACGCTTACACCTCATGAGTATCTATCTAGTGTTGCACCACTTACCCAAGCGAGGCATACCGTAGAGGCTATTATGCCAAACAGCGAAATGTGCCAATGGTTAAACTTATATAACGAAGAGCCATGCTTACAAGTTATTCGACGCACATGGTCTATTAACGGCATTGTAAGCTTTGCGCGCCTTGTATCACCAGGCAGTAAATATCGCTTAGGTGGTCACTTAACATTTAAAAAATAACAAACAATAGCGCTTACTGCGCTTTTTTTATAACAAATCACCTTGTATATACAACAGGAGCAAAACATGAACAACCGACTCGACACAAGTCGCGTAATACGTGCACCTCATGGCGATAAAATAAGTGCTAAAAGCTGGCAAACTGAAGCTGCTAAGCGCATGCTAATGAATAATTTAGACCCTGAAGTAGCAGAACATCCTCATGCACTTGTTGTATATGGTGGTATTGGCCGAGCAGCCCGCGATTGGCCAAGTTATGACAAAATTATAGAAACCCTCGATAGACTCGAAAGCGACGAAACCCTACTTGTACAATCAGGAAAACCCGTTGGTGTATTTAAAACCCACAGTAATGCCCCTCGTGTACTTATTGCCAACTCAAACCTTGTTCCACACTGGGCAAATTGGGAGCACTTTAACGAGCTCGATAAAAAAGGCTTGATGATGTACGGACAAATGACAGCGGGTTCTTGGATTTATATTGGCTCGCAAGGCATTGTACAAGGCACTTACGAGACCTTTATAGCCATGGCAAAGCAACATTTTTCAGGCAGTGCTAAAGGCAAGTGGGTATTAACGGGTGGCCTTGGAGGTATGGGCGGTGCGCAACCACTTGCCGCTACAATGGCAGGGTTTAGTGCGCTAGTTGTTGAATGTGATGAAAGCCGTATCGATTTTCGTATAAAAACAGGCTACGTTGATGTAAAAGCAACGAACCTTGAACACGCACTGCAATTAATAACCGACGCGTGCATAAAAGGTGAAGCCCTATCAGTTGGCCTACTTGGTAACGCTGCCGATGTATTTAGTACACTGGTTAAAACAGGTATTACACCTGATGTAGTCACAGATCAAACATCAGCTCACGATCCATTAAATGGTTACTTACCACAAAACTGGACAATGGAGCACGCAGCAAAAATGCGTGAGCAAGATCCAAAAGCGGTAGTAAAAGCGGCTAAACAATCAATGGCAGTCCAAGTTAGAGCGATGTTGGCGCTGCAAAAAGCGGGGGCAGCAACAACAGACTATGGCAATAATATTCGCCAAATGGCGTTTGACGAGGGCGTTACCAACGCGTTTGATTTTCCTGGGTTTGTACCCGCCTATATTCGCCCTTTATTTTGTGAAGGTATTGGCCCATTTAGATGGGTTGCTTTATCGGGCGATCCAGAAGATATTTATAAAACCGATGCAAAAGTAAAAGAGCTCATTCCTGATGACGCACATTTACATAATTGGCTTGATATGGCGCGTGAACGTATTCAATTTCAAGGCCTGCCAGCACGTATTTGCTGGGTTGGACTAAAGGATAGAGCACGCCTTGCACTGGCTTTTAACGAAATGGTTAAAAATGGCGAACTTAAAGCCCCTATCGTTATTGGTCGTGACCACCTCGACTCGGGCTCAGTTGCCAGCCCTAACCGCGAAACAGAAAGTATGAAAGATGGCTCAGATGCGGTATCGGACTGGCCATTACTCAATGCACTGCTTAATACGGCAAGTGGCGCTACTTGGGTGTCTCTTCATCATGGTGGCGGTGTAGGTATGGGGTTTAGTCAGCACTCTGGTGTGGTTATTGTTGCCGATGGTACAAATGAAGCTAAAGAGCGTATTGCTCGCGTACTTTGGAACGACCCTGCAACAGGTGTAATGCGCCATGCTGATGCTGGGTACGACATAGCAAAGAACTGCGCCAAAGAACAAAATTTAGACCTACCTATGCTAAACGAGGAATGATCATGTTCGAACTTACTCTCACACCAGGCTCACTTAATTTAAACACACTGAGAAAAATTAATAATTCACCGGTAAAGTTAAGCCTTGCAAAGCATGCTGAATCGCAAATAGCAGCAAGCGCGCAAACCGTTCAAAACGTTATTAATGAGCACCGCACTGTATACGGGATTAACACCGGGTTTGGGTTATTAGCTAATACCAAAATAGCCGACGACGAACTTGAATTATTACAGCGCTCCATTGTGCTTTCACACGCTGCGGGCATTGGCGAATACATGGATGACAGCACAGTAAGGTTAATGATCACCTTAAAAGTAAACTCGCTTTCGCGCGGCTACTCGGGTATTCGCCTGCAAATAATCCAATTTTTTATGCAGCTGCTTAGTAGCGAAGTATATCCGTGCGTGCCTAAAAAGGGCTCTGTGGGGGCATCGGGGGATTTAGCCCCTCTTGCGCATATGTGCCTACCTTTATTAGCTGAAGGTCAAATGCGACATAAAGGAAAAATAATTAGTGCAGCACAAGGGTTAAAAATAGCGGGGCTTGAACCTCTTACCCTTGCAGCTAAAGAAGGCTTAGCATTATTAAATGGCACACAAGCGTCGACTGCGTTTGCACTACAAGGCCTATTTAGAAGCGAGAACTTATATGCACAAAGCTGCGTTATCGGCTCGATAAGCATAGAAGCAGCAATGGGTAGTCGCGCGCCATTTGATGCACGTATTCATGATATTCGTGGTCAGCGCGGACAAATAGACACCGCTCAAGTATTTAGAGAGCTACTCGATACGCACTCTCAAATTAGTGATTCCCACGTAAATTGTGAAAAAGTACAAGATCCATACTGCCTTCGCTGCCAACCTCAAGTGCTAGGAGCTTGCCTAACTCAGATACGCCAAGCCGCAGAAGTATTGTTATGTGAGTCAAACGGTGTAACCGATAATCCGCTAGTTTTTGCCGATGTAGGCGACATAATATCGGGAGGTAACTTTCATGCAGAGCCAGTTGCAATGGCCGCCGATAACTTAGCTATCGCAATTGCCGAAATTGGTGCATTAGCAGAAAGGCGAATTGCATTACTTATCGATTCAAACCTATCCAAATTACCGCCATTTTTAGTTGAAAACGGCGGGGTAAATTCAGGTTTTATGATTGCTCAAGTTACCGCTGCAGCGCTTGCGTCAGAAAACAAATCATTAGCACATCCGGCTTCGGTCGATAGCTTGCCTACATCTGCAAATCAAGAAGATCATGTATCTATGGCAACCTTTGCAGCAAGGCGCTTAGATGAAATGGCCAATAATACCCAAGGCGTTTTGGCAATAGAATGGTTAGCATCGGTTCAAGGGCTAGAATTTAGAAAGCCGCTTGAACCATCACATAAAGTGCAAAGCGCTAAAGCGTTATTACGCGAGCATGTGAGTTATTATGATAAAGACCGCTACTTTGCTCCCGATATCGAAGCTGCTAATACATTACTAAGTGAAGGTAAGCTATGCGACTTCATAGAGAGCAGCCCCCTGCCTTCAGCATATTAAATACCATATTGGTAAGTAAAGCCTAGCGCTTCAATAGCTGAGCCAATAACTTTGCGCTCAGCTTTATCATCACTGGTAAAGCGTGGTAACTCGCCACCATGTTCTGCACACTTCACTGCGTAGTATTCAGCTTTTTTTGGGTGCGCAGGATTAACAACATTATAAATATTTTGCCCTACTTGCCAGTGCTCTATCACCGCAAAAACAGCATTAATTACATCTTGTTGATGCACCATATTTACTACTTGCTCACTTGATGTATTAAGCTCTTTGCCTGCCACAAAACGACCCGGTTCTCTATTAGGCCCTAGTAATCCAGCTAAACGCAGCACTTTCCCGTCTTGCTCAAGTACTTGCTCTTCTGCCTCATAGAGCTTTATTTGGCGCTCGTTTGTGCATGAAATATCGCAACTTTCGCTATATACACCAGGCTCTTGATCGTATACCCCGGTTGATGAGCATAATAAAAAGCCCTTTGCGTTTAACTCCTTTGAGAGCTTAAGCGCTGCGGTGAGTGTTTCAGGATAATTACTTTCACTGTCCCTGCTACGTGGTGGAATAGCACATACCCAATAAGCATTTTGTAAATCAACTTGATGTCTTAATTGCCCATCTTCAAGTGTAAACTGACGCTCAAAATCAAACTCGTGTATATCTGTTCTATGCGTTCCTTGTACTTGCCAATCAGCTTTTTGCGCACTTACGCATAAAGCATGTCCTAACCAACCTGCACCTAATACTACTAATTTATTACTTTTATTTGTCATTTTTGTATAAGCCTTTATTTTAAACGCATAATTAGTTCTTTCTATCTAACTTTATAGAGATTTTAAGTAAGATATGATTAGATATAATTTCATAAATAATAAAAATATGCGCACTCATGCTAAATAATTTATCATTACGGAAGAAAATATTATTATTGATTGGTGGAACAATTACCGTTTTACTAATTATCGCCTCAACATTCTTTGTTAAACACATTGCCAACCTCTCTAGAGAAAACATAGAAAACGAAGCACAAAGTTATCTACAGACCGAGCAACTTTCAATGCAAAGTTACTTTGCAATGTACGGTAAAATGGTATCAACCTTTGTTAATAACCCACATTTAATCAACTTTTTTGAAAATTGGGATACTCGCGATCAAGCACTCGAAAGCGCGCCAGGTTACAACGAAGTAAACCAAGACTTTGTGCGTTTAAGCTCAAACGACGAAAACATTTTATCGGCCTTTTTTGCCTCAGCAACCACCGGTGAATACTTTAAAGAAAATGAACGTACAAGTCACTACAACGGCCAGCCTTATTACGCCTACAAGCGTGGTTGGTGGCAAGAAGCCATGCAAGTTAACAAACTTTATGTAGGTCCAATCTCTGTTGATTTAACCACAGGCGTAGCATCTGCAGTAGTACAACAACCTGTTTATAACGCACAGCGTAAACTCATTGGTATGGGCGGTGTTGATTTACAACTAAACAAAATTAACGACATGGTCGAAAATATTCGCTTTAACGGCCAAGGTTATGGATTTTTACTCGATGGAAATCAAAAAGTAGTTCACTTTTCAAAAGCCACTGGACACAAACTTTCAATTACAGATGAAGGTGCAAACGGTAAAGAAGGACTCGATGCGCTTGAGCAACAATTTACAGATACAGCAGGCTTTAAAGAATTAAATACACAAATGCGAAATAACCTTAAAGGCAGCCAAATGGTTACTTTTAAAGGTGAGCAGTTTTATGTGGTTTACCATCGCTTACAGCTAGATCAGCCTTATATAGATTGGTATGTAGGTCTACTTATTCCTACTAGCATGATTGAAGAGCCCGTAAATGCCGCAGTAACCGCAACAACAACTGCAGTAGTTATTATCTTAATTATTATATTAGCCATGATTTTATGGGCTACCCATATGATTTCAAAACCCATCACAACACTTACGCACATTATGCGTGATATAGCATCGGGTGAAGGCGACCTTACTCAAAAAATTGATATTAATAGCCAAGATGAAGTGGGACAGCTGGCCAATCATATGAACACTTTTATTGATAAATTACGCGCCATGATGCTAGAAACCGCAGCGCAAGCAGAACAGCTAAGTAATGCAGCAGCTCAGCTAAGACATGTTTCTGAGCAAACTAATTCTGAAATTCAGCAAGAGAAGCAGCAAGTTGATAGCGTCAGCGCCGCGGTAACTGAAATGGCGACTACTGTGCTTGAAATATCACGTAATGCACAACATACAAATAATGCAGCTGAAGAAGTTCAGGCAATTACAGCTGAAGGTGCAAGCCGTTCTACACAGGCGCAAAAAGTAATGACTGAACTGGCGTTGCATATTGGCGAAGCATCTAAAGTGGTTGCAGGCCTTGAGCAAGAAAGTAATAATATTGGTGCATTAGTCGATGTAATTAATTCAATAGCCGATCAAACCAACTTACTTGCACTTAATGCGGCTATAGAGGCAGCTCGTGCCGGTGAACACGGTCGAGGCTTTGCCGTTGTTGCTGATGAAGTACGCTCACTAGCAAGTCGCACACAAGAATCAACTGACGATATTCGTAATATGATTTCGCGCTTGCAGCAAATAGCTCAACAGGCCTCAGTGATGATGCAACAAGGACAAGATCAAACCGAGGGCTCAGTACTGCAAACTAAAGAAGTACTTAGCTCACTTCACAATATTGCGCAGTCGGTCACTAAAGTACAAGACCAAAGTCATCAAATAGCAACGTCAACTGAGGAGCAAACAGTCGTTGCTGAAGATATTAATACGAGCCTTTCGGCAATTAATAACTTAGTGAACAGTACCGCTGATCATGCACATACCCTCGCTGACGAAGCTCGTGACTTAAGTGATCTAGCTGCGGCACTTAACAAAACGGTTAACCAATTTAAATTATAAAACACTCATTTAATAGCTGTGTTTAAGCGTCAAACTTAAGCGCAGCTATAACCCTTGTTTTTAATTTATTTAGCACCATATCTTTACAGTTCGCTGCTATTTTTACTGTAATTGAGTAATACAAAGTTATTTTTACGAACCAGATCAAATTTTTCGATTTTATACACAGATCTTTTTATTGAGATAGTTTGTTGTTTGGCAGAGTCTGGTATAGTAGCGCACGTAATAAACAGTGCTTTTTGAGCGGTTTAATACAATATTGCTAATTAATATGTTCTAAGTGTTATTTAAAAGCACATATTAATTACCAATTGTTAAAAATGGGTTAGCCGATACTCGGCTGACAAAGAATACATTGTAACGGTTTTATCATGATATCTAATTTATTTACCAAGCTTTTTGGTAGTCGCAATGACCGCACTATTAAAAACTTAAGAAAGACGGTCGCGCTAATCAATGCGCTAGAAACGCAACTTGAAGCGCTTTCTGATGAAGATTTAAGAGCTAAAACAGCTGAGTTTAGAGAACGTTACGATAACGGACAAGGCCTTGACGATATCCTACCTGAAGCTTTTGCTGTGGTACGTGAAGCGTCAAAGCGTGTAAATGGCATGCGTCATTTCGACGTGCAGTTATTAGGTGGTATGGTTTTACATCAAGGTCGCATTGCAGAAATGCGTACCGGTGAAGGTAAAACACTAACAGCTACCCTACCCGCTTATTTAAACGGCTTAACAGGCAAAGGTGTTCACGTAATTACTGTGAATGACTACCTTGCTAAACGTGATGCTGAAACCAACCGTGCGTTATTTGAATTTTTAGGCCTTACTGTAGGCTGTAACGTACCGGGTATGATGCCACAGCAGAAGAAGCTAGCTTATACTGCTGACATTACGTACGGTACAAATAACGAATTTGGTTTTGACTACCTTCGCGATAATATGGCTTTTAGCATTGATGAACGTGTTCAGCGTCCATTATTTTATGCCGTAGTCGATGAAGTGGATTCAATCTTAATTGATGAAGCGCGTACTCCGCTTATTATTTCAGGCCCAGCTGAGGACAGCTCTGAGCTATACACTGAAATAAATACCATCGTTCCTTTACTTGAACTTCAAGAAAAAGAAGACGAAGAAGGTGTTGAAGGCGACGGCGATTACACTATTGATGAAAAGTCTAAGCAAGTTCATTTAACAGAACGTGGTCAAATTAAAGTAGAAGAGCTACTTACTGAACGCGGCTTAATTGAAGAAGGCGATTCGCTTTACTCAGCAGCAAGTATTACGCTACTAAGTCACGTTTATGCCGCCCTTCGTGCCCACAAGCTATACCAAAAAGATGTTGATTACGTAGTAAAAGAAAACGAAGTAATCATTATCGATGAGCATACTGGTCGTTCAATGGAAGGTCGTCGTTGGTCAGAAGGTTTACACCAAGCTGTTGAAGCTAAAGAAGGTGTAAATATTCAGAACGAAAACCAAACACTTGCATCTATTACGTTCCAAAACTACTTCCGTTTATACGAAACATTAGCAGGTATGACAGGTACTGCCGATACTGAAGCTTTTGAGTTTCAATCTATCTACGGCCTAGATACTGTTGTTATGCCAACTAATAAGCCAATGGTTCGTGATGATCGCGCCGACTTAGTTTACCTAACACAAGAAGAAAAATACGAAGCAATTTTAATTGACATTAAAGACTGTCAAGACCGCGGACAACCGGTACTTGTAGGTACTATTTCAATTGAAAGCTCTGAGTATTTATCGCAGTTTTTACGCAAAGAAAAAATTAAGCACAACGTACTTAATGCCAAATTTCATGCGCAAGAAGCAGATATCGTTTCAGATGCTGGCCTACCAGGTACAGTAACAATTGCAACCAACATGGCCGGTCGTGGTACCGATATCGTGTTAGGTGGTAACTGGAACAGTGAAGTTGAAAAACTTGAAAACCCAACTGCTGAGCAAATTGCTGAAATTAAAGCTGCTTGGAAAATTCGCCATGATGCGGTAATTGATGCTGGCGGTTTACATATCATTGGTACTGAACGTCACGAATCTCGTCGTATAGATAACCAATTACGTGGTCGTTCTGGTCGTCAAGGTGACGCCGGTTCTAGTCGTTTCTACCTATCGATGGACGATGCACTAATGCGTATCTTCGCTGGTGAACGCATGACTAATATGATGCGTAAACTAGGTATGCAACGCGGTGAAGCAATTGAACATCCATGGGTAAACCGTGCGATTGAAAATGCACAGCGTAAAGTAGAAGCACGTAACTTTGATGTTCGTAAGCAATTGCTTGAGTACGATGATGTAGCAAACGATCAACGTCGCGTTGTTTACTCTCAACGTAATGAGCTACTTGAAGAAGGCGATATTTCAGAGACTATCACAGCAATTCGTGGTGATGTTCTTGCTAGTGTAATTGATCAATACATTGCACCACAAAGCCTTGCTGAAATGTGGGATATTCCTGGCCTTGAAGAGCGTTTAAAACAAGACTTCTTACTTGAGTTGCCAATCACTCAGTGGTTAGCAGATGACAATAAACTATACGAAGAAAAACTTCGTGAGCGTATTGAGCAGGCGGTTGAGCAGTCATACAAGCAAAAAGAAGAGCAAGTTGGCGATTCTGTTTTACGTCAATTCGAAAAAGCGATTATGCTACAAAGTCTTGATCAGCATTGGAAAGATCACCTTGCTGCTATGGATCACTTACGTCAAGGTATTCATTTACGTGGTTACGCGCAAAAGAATCCTAAGCAAGAGTATAAGCGTGAATCGTTTGAGCTGTTTTCTGAAATGCTTGAAAACTTGAAAGTAGATGTTGTAAGCATCCTAAGTAAAGTACAAGTACGCGCAGAAGAAGATGTTGAAAAAGTAGAAGAGCAACACCGTAAAAGTGAAAATGCTCCTCGCGAATACCAACATGAAGAAGCTGAGCAAGTAGGTGGCGAAGCGCCAGCACCAGAAACAGCTACTGTAATGGCTCGTACAGAACCAAAAGTAGGTCGTAATGACCCTTGTCCTTGTAAATCAGGTCAAAAATTCAAACAATGTTGCGGTAAATTAAAATAGCCCAGTATTGTTATTAGCTTATTAAAAAGCGGCGCTAGCGTCGCTTTTTTTTATGGAGTTTTAAAGTAATGACTATAGAAATTGTACATGTAGCTGTTGGTGTTATTAAGAAAAATAACGCTATATTCATTTGTAAACGCGCAGATGAACAACATCAAGGCGGTTTATGGGAATTTCCTGGTGGCAAAGTAGAAGCAGGTGAAAGTGTTTTTGTTGCACTTAAACGCGAGCTTATTGAAGAAGTTGGATTAACAATTCACAGCTCTAGCCAACTTATGGTGATTGAACATGACTACGGCGATAAGTGCGTTAAATTAGATGTGCACGTAGTGAGTAACTTTAGCGGTGAAGCACATGGCGCTGAAGGACAACCTAGTGAATGGGTAGCAATTAGTGAATTAGAAAATTATGATTTTCCTGAAGCTAATGCTGAAATTATCGAGAAAATAGTAGCCCGATACGCATAACAAACTAGGTACAAGTGAGCACAATGAACATCTCAATACAAAATAAGCTAAGCGAACAATTAGCATTAAATCCTGAGTTAACTCAAGTTAGTGTGATTGGTAGCGGCCATATAAATAGTACATGGCTACTTACGTGTATTGATAAACAGTTTATTGTGCAAAAACTTAATACTGAGGTATTTAAATACCCTGCTCAGTTAGTAAGTAATGCAAAACTAATTGAGCAGCATTTAAATACCAAACAACTACAAAGCAACTACCCCCTTGAAACAGTTAAGCATATAGCCATACAAAACAACGAACACTTAATAGAAATTGATAGCGCGCATTATCGCGTCCTTAGCTATATTAGTGACAGTTACAGCGAAGACGTTGTTAAAAATGCGCAACAGAGCGAGCAAGCGGCTTACGCCTTTGGCGTATTCGCCCATGCATTACAAGATTTTGATGCACAACAACTACATATTGTAATCCCTGATTTTCATAACTTAGCGATGCGCTTTGAGCAATTAAATACCGCAATCACAAATAACTCTGTAAATAGAGTAAAGCACTGCGCTGACGAAATAGAATATTGCTTATCGCAGCAGCATTTAATTACCGAGCTTAGTAGTATAGCTAAGCAGATACCACTTAGAGTGTGTCATAACGATACAAAAATAAATAATATGCTGTTTTGTAGTGCAACTCACAAAGCAAAAGCAGTGATTGATTTAGATACCTGCATGGCGGGATTTAGGCTTTATGATTTTGGCGACATGGTACGCACTTTCTGCTCCCCCGAAGCCGAGGATTCAACAAACTTACACAACGTTATTATTCGAAAAGATATATTTTCAGCCATTGTTAAAGGCTATGTAACGCCATTAAAAAGTAGCATGAGTACAAAAGAACAAGAAAGCCTGCTGCTAGGCGCTAAAATAATGCCGCTCATGTTAAGTGTGCGCTTTTTAACTGATTACCTAAATAACGATGTGTACTTTAAAGTGGCTCATGCAGAGCATAATTTAGAGCGAGCACAAAACCAACTCGCGCTTTATAAAAACATACTCAGTAACAAAAAATGGATGCACCAATACTTAATGAGCTAAAGCTTATTTAACCTGAACTCTGGTTAAGAGATTTATTAACGTATTGAATCATGGTGATATTTAAATTTATTTTCTCTAGTCAGAGATTTTTAGTGAAAACAAGGCGAATTTACGCGTCAATAGCTGGCCTATTGCAAGTAAATTCAACGCAGTTAGCGCTGAAAATAGCTGCTTGAGGTAGATTTATTATCCATAGTTCAGGTTATTTACAAATTCAAGATACAAAAAAACCAGTAAGCTAAAAACTTACTGGTTTTTTATTAACTTTAAATCAGTCTATTTAGTAAATTACCAAATTTTTACGCGATCTTCTGGTTTGATATACATTTTATCACCTTCTTTTACGTCAAACGCTTCGTAAAACTCAGGCATATTCGACAAGATACCGATTACACGGTAGTGACTTGGTGAATGAGGGTCTGTTAATAAACGATTACGTAACTCTTCATCGCGATAGTTACGACGCCAAATTTGTGACCAACCCATAAAGAAGCGTTGATCGCCTGTGTAACCATCAATCACTGGTGATTTTTTATCACCTAAAGACAGCATATACGCTTTATGCGCAACCGTTAAGCCACCTAAGTCACCAATGTTTTCGCCAAGCGTTAGCTCGCCATTAACACTTGCATCTTCAAACGGTTTATATTCGTTATACTGTGCAACTAAAGCCGCTGTACGCTCTTCAAATTGCTTAAGGTCAGTCTCACTCCACCAGTTACGTAAGTTGCCATCACCGTCGTATTTAGCACCTTGGTCGTCAAAACCATGACCAAGCTCATGCCCAATTACTGCACCAATTGCGCCGTAGTTTACAGCATCATCCGCTTCTAAATTAAAGAATGGCGGTTGTAAAATAGCTGCTGGAAATACAATTTCGTTGTTTACTGGATTGTAATACGCATTTACTGTTTGCGGAGTCATGTGCCACTCAGAGCGATCAACTGGTTTACCCAATTTAGCAATCATGTCTGCGTATGCCCATTCGCTATAACGAATGTAGTTACCTACTAGCTCATCTGAGTTAATATCCAGCTCTGAGTAATCTTTCCACGTGTCTGGGTAACCAATTTTAGGTGTAAATTTGTCTAGTTTTTCTTTCGCTGCAAGCTTTGTTTCAGGGCTCATCCACTCAAGATTTTCAATAGCAACACCGTAACCTTTAATTACGTTATCAACTAATTCTTCCATGCGTGCTTTTGCTTCTGGCGGGAAGTTATCTTTAACGTATACCTTACCTAATATTTCACCAAGTACACTGTTAGATGCATCAACCGCTTGCTTCCAAAGAGGTGCTTGTTCTTCTACGCCACGAAGTGTTGTGCTGTAAAAGTCAAAGTTAAGGTTAACTAAATCTTCACTAAGTAGCTCTGCATAACCACTTACAAAATGAAATTTTAAGTAGTTTTTCCACGTCGCTAAATCAGTGTCTTTGTAAATAGTAGCAAGTGCTTCTAAGTAGCTTGGTTGACGTACAATAATGTCACTTGCACTCACGCCTGCATCTTTAAAGAATGCAGCTAAATCAAGGTCACCCATCAACTTGCTTGCATCTGCTACTGTCATCTTGTTATAAGATTTAGTTGCATCACGGCTTTGCACACGGCTCCACTGAGCATCAGCTAGTGTTTTTTCAAATGCAAGTACGCTCTTAGCAGCTTCTGCTGCATTTTTAACGCCTGACTTAGCTAAAACATCAGTGATGTATTGCTCGTAAGAAGCGCGAATTTTAGTGAATTTTTCGTCATCTTTTAAGTAATAGTCACGATCTGGTAAACCAAGACCCGACTGAGATAAATACAATGCATACTCGCTTGAGTTTTTAGCATCGTTATTTACAAACCAACCAAACGGTAAAGTACCGCCTTGTTTTTGAATTTTAGCCATTAAACCCACTAAATCAGCTTTAGATTTAACGCTATCAATTGTATCTAATGACGGTTGTAATGGCGTAATACCTAGCTCATTACGCGCATCTTTATTCATATAGCTTTTATAAAATGCGCCAATTTTATACTCATCGCTGCCTTTTTTAGCGGCCTTATTCGCGGCTGCGTTTTCAAGGGCAATTTTCATCGCTTTTTGTGACTCATCATATAGCTGCGAAAAAGAACCGTAGTTAGACTTATCACCTGGTATTTCAGTTTTAGCTAACCACTGACCATTTACATGGTAATAAAAATCGTCTTGTGCGCGTACTGAACTATCCATATTAGCTAGTTCAATACCAAGCTCTAGTGGTTTTTCAGCGGGTGCTGTTACTACTGGAGTGTCGGTTACTTTAGTTTCTTGTTGTTTTTCACCACAACCTACCAAGCCAAGCGCAAGTGCGATACTTGCAGCAGCCATTGTTACTTTATTCATAATTATTCCGTTTGTTAGTTAGAATTGAATCATACCAATCTGCTTATATATGGGGTCTATTTAACGTTAAGAAAATTACGCTAGAACCAGGCAAAAGTTTTTGTATCTAGTTGCTCTAAATAAAAAATTTTTAACGACGTTATAGTGCAATTTAATTCGTTAAATTGATCAAAGACTTATGCAGGTTGGTATCACATACCAACTCCATTAAATTCTTGAATATAGCAGGAGTAAAAATAGCACTGCCTACACGCTTTTACTTAATGGAATGGGTATCAAAGAGCTTTCGATCAATATAAAGCCCACGCAGTATCATAAACCTCATTAAGCCAACAATAAAATGGAATATGTAACAAAGTATTTTGAATGCGGTGAGCTGCCAAATTAGCCCCACCAATAACAAGATGGTGGGTAGTTAAGACTTACTTTTATTTTTTCCGTGAAGCGCTAAACGCTCTAGTTTTTCTTTTAAAGAAGGGGGTGCAGAAGATGCTATCGCGTTTAAGTAATCCGCTGTTTGCTCACTCATTTTACGTGAGTTGGTAACTGCAGGACTGCCCGACTTATTCGCTGTACTTAATCTCTGAGTTGCTTGAGGATTTGCAGTTATTTTTATTTGCCCGAGCTCTGCCATTCCGGCAGCTCTAAAATGTGAAAGCATATCCATTTTCAAATAATTAAGTCTAAGCGCGATAGGTGCAGATACAGCCTCTATCATTAGCGTGCCGTCTCGGTAATTACTGACTCGGCATTTATCACCCAACTTAGGACCCAAAAAATCTTTTAATAGGGTTTGCTGTGTATCAAGTGCTTGGCTTTTGCCTGCATAAGCTGATAAACGATTATTTAACCCCGCCATAATATCGGTTAGCGGTTTTGGTGCATATCTATCTTTAGCCATTTTACACCTCGTAAAAGCTCACTTAGACCCAGAGATAATACTCTAGGTCTAAGTATACACTGCGTATTAATACTACGCGCCGGCTATTTGCATTTGCTCTATTAATACTGAGCCAGTTTGAATACCACCACGGCGTTCGATGTCACCACCAATAGCAGATATGCCTTTAAACATATCTTTTAAATTACCAGCAATGGTAATTTCGCTTACAGGATATTGGATTTCACCATTTTCAACCCAAAAACCAGCAGCACCACGAGAGTAATCACCCGTTACGGTATTTACGCCCTGCCCCATTAGCTCTGTAACTAATAAGCCGGTGCCCATCGTTTTTAATAGTGCAGTTAAATCGTTATGAGTTTGCTCAACAAGCCAGTTATGTATACCGCCAGCATGCCCTGTTGGGGTCATATTCATTTTACGCGCGGCATAACTTGCTAATAAATAAGTTTGTAGCTCGCCGCCTTGAATAATTTCCCTATCGAATGTTTTAACGCCTTCGCTATCAAACGGTGACGACGCCAACCCTTTTAAAATATGTGGGCGCTCGGCAATATTCACACAATTACTAAATACTTGTGTGCCTAAGCTATCAAGTAAAAAACTTGATTTACGATAAAGCGCACCACCACCAATTGCCGACACTAAGTGACCAAATAATGAATTTGCAATATCGGCTCTAAAAATAACAGGCACTTTCATTGTGCCTAACTTTTGGCTATTTAATTTAGCCAATGTTTCAGCTGCTGCTTCAAGCCCAACTGCCGCTGCGTCATTTAAACCCGCTTGGTCGCGGGCAACAGTATAAGCAGAGTCGCGTTGCATCTGCTCGCCATCTTGACCAATTACCATAGTACTAATGCTATGACGAGTGCGTGGAAAGCCAGTTATCAAACCATGGCTGTTACCATAAACACGTAATCCTTGGTGAGATGAAAAACTCGCACCATCAGAGTTAACAATGCGCTCATCTGCGTTTAATGCAGCTTGCTCAGCAGCATGACAAAGCTCAATACCTTCTTCAGGGCTTACATCCCAAGGATGGTATAAATCTAAATCTTTAGGATTAAATTCAAGCAATTCTTTATCAGCAACGCCGTTAAATGGGTCATCCGATGTAAATTTGGCTATATCAATCGCTTTTTCGACTACCATGCGCAATGTTTTTGGATTTAAATCAGCTGTCGATGCTGAGCCTTTATTATTACCAACATATACACTAATGCCTAAGCCGCCGTCTTGGTTAAACTCAATGGTTTCTACTTCACCCATTCGTGTACTAACCGATAAACCAGACGTGCTAGACATAGCCGCTTCTGCAGCTGTTGCGCCTAATTTTTTGGCATGTTCGAGTACTTCTGCTACCGCATCTTTAACTTGCGATATTTGAGAATAAATTGGATCGTTTTGTTGGCTTTTCATAAATTAAGTCCTGAGCCTTAGAGGCATAATGCACGCATTTCTTATATTTAAATGCTAACACACTCAATGCATCACATCAGCTAATATTCCTAAGTATCATATTCATGTATAATGGCAAAAGTTATTTTTATTTAAGAGCACCCCATGGCAAAGAAAAAAGGCAAGCCTGCTGAAATTGAAGAAGAAATTGAATATGTATCAAGAACGGAGCTTAAGCGCGAAGCGCAAGAGTTTCATCAGTTAGGTACTGAAATTGCCAAAATGGGTAAAAAACAGCGCGAACGCCTGCCATTAAATGACGATTTAAAAGCGGCAATGGTTGTTGCTGATAAAATAAGTAATAAAAGTGACGCGTACCGCCGTCACTTAAACTACATCGCTAAAACGTTGCGTACTGTAGAAAACATTGACGCTATTAGAGCGATTATCGATGTAATGCTTAATAAAAATAACCAAGCTGAAGTATTGGTCAAAAAAATTGAGCAATTACGTTCAGACCTAATTGAACAAGGTGATGACCTTATCAATGAGACTATTGAACAGTTTCCGTCTCTTGATCGTCAGCAAATGCGTCAATTGGTTCGTAATGCGGCAAAAGAAGCGAAAGCTGAAAAGCCGGGTAAAGGTTATAAAGAGTTATTTCAATATCTCAAAGATGCCCATACTGTTACGTATTAATTAGACCGCATTAATTGATATTTTATTAAAAAAGGTGCTTCGGCACCTTTTTTGTTATAGATCAAACCGCCTCACTGCGTACTTTTTTATAATCACCCCCTAAATAAATACTTAGGTGCGCGTGATGATTAAACTTCCACAATGGGATCAAACCCTAATAAACAAATATAATGTGTCTGGCCCGCGTTATACCTCGTATCCCACAGCTCTATCACTGCGTGATGGATATCAACAACAAGACCTACTTAGCGCTGTAGAATCATCAACGAGCCGTTCACTTTCTCTATATATTCATATCCCGTTTTGTAGTCAGCTTTGCTACTACTGTGGCTGTAATAAAATAATTACCCGCCATCAATCTAAGGCAGATACGTATCTCGACTTTTTAGCAAAAGAAATTACTGCCCAAGCGCCTTTATTTAAAAGCTACACGGTTGAGCAATTACATTTAGGTGGCGGTACTCCCACCTTTTTAACCGCAAAACAAATGACTCGTCTAATTAAGCTTTTAGAGCAGCACTTTAATTTTACAAGCACAACAGAGCGCGGCATTGAAATAGACCCACGCTCACTTGCCGATAATATGCTCGTTGATTTAAGGATGCTTGGCTTTAACCGTGTCTCATTTGGGATTCAAGACTTTAACGACGACGTGCAACTTGCTGTTAATCGCCCGCAAAATGCAGATACGGTCAAGCAATTAATTACACAAGCTCGCGAGCTGGGATTTCAATCTATTAATGCAGATATGATTTACGGGCTTCCTCTGCAAACGCCAGAGAGCTTTAAGCAAACTATAGAGCAACTTATTGAGTTAAGCCCTGACCGAGTATCGGTGTTTAACTACGCGCATTTACCAGAGCGCTTTGCCGCACAGCGTAAGATTAAAGATGCAGATTTACCCAGTGCACATAATAAACTCACTATGTTTAAAAACACGCTGGAGCAGATGACGCAAGCAGGCTATCAATTTATTGGTATGGACCACTTTGCAAAAACCGATAACGAACTAGCTATTGCGCAAAATGAAGGCAAGTTACATCGTAATTTTCAAGGTTATACAACCCATGGAAATTGTGATTTATTAGGCTTAGGCGTGTCATCAATTTCGCAAATTGACAGTGCCATTTTACAAAATCAAAAAGAATTAAAACATTATTACCACAGCATCGAAACACAAATCGGCTGTGCTCTTAATAAAGCTATGCACTTAACGCATGATGATGTAATTCGTGCTGATGCAATTAAGCAGCTCATTTGCCAGTTTGAATTAGATATACAAGACTTTAGCGAAAAGCATGCGCTTATATTTAATGACTACTTTGAGGATGCGTTAATTGCGCTTACGCCACTTATAAAAGATGAACTAGTCACTATAAATGATAATAAAATTAGCGTAACGCCACGCGGCAACTTATTCATTCGTATTATTTGCATGTGCTTTGACGCTCATTTACAAAAACAAATAAATGCGACGCGTTTTTCGCGAGTGATTTAGCAGATCACTAATTTAATGCAATTAGTATGAAAATTTTTACGCATAAAAAAAGCAGACCAAGGTCTGCTTTTTTTGAGTACTCGAAAAACTAAAGCTAGTTAAAAACCACTTTATCGCTGCCAGGAGCGGCTTTAAACTCGATGATAATTTTAGCGCAATCGGCTTTAACTTCATCTTTAAGTGTTTCTTCAGCTTGCCAGCGAGCTTTATCTAGCTTAAAAATTTCTTTTTTAGCATATTTTTTACGTGCATCGTGTGTCGGCATTTCTTTAACTACCCGGTACATTTTATAAATGCCAGGATATTGTGTCGTTAAATCACGCTCGCTCTCAAAGCCATATTGAGACATAAGTACCCAAATACGTAAACAGCCTTCAGAAAACTCACACTGCTCTTCATTCATTGCACGCGCAATTAAATGAATACTATCGGCTAGTTTGGCATTTCGCTTTAAACGCGACTTCTCAAGCTTTTGCTTTTGTTCAGCCTGCGTTTTAGCAATTAACTTTTTTTGCGCATTTAACTTATACAGCAACTGACCCGCATAAAATGCCAGACCAACTATTATAGCAGCGCCTAAAAGTAAGGCTAAAATTACCGCGGTACTCATTATTTATCCTTACTATTTGTCGTCTTCATCTAACCATTCGTTGGCTAAATCGTCAGATAAGTATTGATCGAAATCAGAATTGCCTTTGCTTTCAATATCATCTTCAAGGTCATCTTCAAATTCGTCTTCATCCTCGTCTTCAATACCAAGAATTTCACATAACGCCTGATGGCGAGCAATACGGCTATTAAAGTACTTAGCATCTTTACCAGTTAGCATTTCACCTTCTTCATGACGCTCTACTAGTTTAAGTAAACGCTCGTCATTCTCAAGTGCTTCTAGCTCTTGTTCAGGTGTAAATTCAGGCTCGATTACCTTTTTCAGCTCAATAGTTGGCTTTAAGTTGCGTTTCATTTCAACTTTAGGCTCAGGCGCAGTTGCAATTAATGGTACCGGCTTTTTACTGCCTACACGCTTATCTTTCGGCGCGTGACCAGCATTATGGCTTTCGCTATCTAGTAAATCTGGCGCGTTACGAGAACCTGGCTTAGCACCTTTGGTTTTTTTAACTCGCTGCTCTTTTAATGCGCGCATTTCTTTAAGCTTATCTTGGCTTAAACGAACAGGTCCGTTTGCTGGGCTTTTGCGTGACTTTTTAGTTCTACTCATATCTTGATCATCTCACTTAAGAGGTTTTGAGCGAAGCGCAAATTAATGGGCATCGCAGTGCTGGCCTAGCCAGAAGAATTCAGTTTGCGCTTAGAGGTTGGGTCTCTCATTTAAAAGCGCCTTAGCTAATTAATCGCTAATTTTAAACGGTGGGTATTGTAACAGGACAAATAAAAAGGCGGTAGAGAAAACATCTCTACCGCCTGCTAATCTGAGCGCCATTATCTGGACACTTCTCCCTTCGACTTTTTTTAGTCTTTATTATTTTTATTATTATCAGTCCGTATTGTTATTATTTTTACGTTCCTTGTTACATTCCATTTTGTTTTTATTATTAAACTTCCATGAGTTTTTTATTATTTTCGGTCATCCTGACACTTTTTTATTATTTCCTTTAGTAGCACTAATCTTATGCTATGTAGTCATGCCGCGTTACTTTCCTTGATAGTTATTTCCGTTTTGTTATTGTTGTTTTGCGACAGTGGTTAATTTACTCGTTAATGATTTTGTTACAACTGGTTTATATAACTTTTATTATCTTTATTACATTGAGATATAAAAATAAACATAAATTACAATAAGTTAATCAATAATCAAAAATAAAAAGAAGACTTTTCTTACAACCAGACATGGTCAATGTCTTACATTAAAACGGACGATATCGTTAATTTTTGACACAAAAAAAGCAGCCTAGGCTGCTTTTTTTAACACATTGTAGTTTATTTATTATTAACTGCTAAATAAATACGACTTTAGTGTAAGCCACCTAAATACTGAGAAAGTACTTCGATGTCTTTATCTGTTAATTTTTTTGCAATATCGCCCATCATGCCATTTAAGTCATTATGACGAGTACCATCACGGAATTTTTCAAGTTGAGCCTTGATATATCCTGGATGCTGAAAAGAAATTTTTGGAAACTTAGCAAGTGACGAGCCATTACCACGTGGGCCATGACATGCTGCACATGATGGAATTCCACGTTCTGCATCGCCTGCTTTAAAAAGCATCTCGCCAACTTCAACAACATCTTTAGGTGTAGCACCTTCAGTCATGTTCATTGAAGAAAAATAAGCAGCTAGATCTTTCATGTCTTGCTCGCTAAGTGGCATAGCCATAGCGCTCATTACTGGATCCATACGCCCTTCTTTGCCGCCTGACGTCATACCTAATTTTAAATCCTGAAGTTGCTTAAGGATATAATCTGGATGTTGACCTGCAATTTTAGGGTAAATATTAACCGGCGCATTACCGTCTGGGCCGTGACAAGCCGCACACGTTGCTGATTTTTCTTTACCTGCGTTTACATCGCCATCAAATGCTGTTGCGTTGCTTGCTGACAACGCACCAAGCAATATTGTTAAAGATAGTGCTATTTTTTTCATGGTGAATTCTCTGTTTCCGACCCTGTATCATCTACAATCGTGATGTTGTAATACATATATTCTACACGATAATAAATTCTCTGGCACGTTTTCTACACATATTAAGCTTATAATTTACAGGGTTTTGACTTAGATTAAGCTTTAACATGTTTTAAATGTACCATAGGTGCTGTTTTTAGGTGGTTAAATACGCTTTTTAATACATCCTTTATAGTATAAAATACGCGCCCTGAGTGAATTTGGTTTACTCAACGTTATTTATTTAAGTTTTAGGAGAGCCTGTGCTCAAATCTCGTATCAAATATAATACTGCGTCTTTCGTAACAAGCGCTCCCGACATTACTAAATTACCTGCTGATACGGGAATTGAAGTTGCGTTTGCCGGTCGCTCCAACGCAGGTAAGTCGAGTGCATTAAATGCATTAACCGATCAGAAGCTAGCACGTACAAGTAAAACACCTGGACGTACTCAGCTAATCAATACATTCGATTTAGCTGATGTTGACGATATGCGCCTTATCGATTTACCAGGCTATGGTTTTGCTAAAGTACCAATCGAAATGAAAAAGAAATGGCAAAAATCGCTAGGCGAATACCTACAAAAGCGTCAAAGCCTAAAAGGTATTGTTATTTTAATGGATATTCGTCATCCATTAAAAGATTTAGACCGCGATTTAATTAATTGGGCTATTGGTAGTGAAATTCCAGTATTGGCACTATTAACTAAAGCCGATAAATTAAAGCAAGGCCCTCGTAAATCACAAGTACTGCAAGTTCGTCGTGAATTAAGCACGCTTGATGGGGATATTACAGTTCATGCATTTTCATCATTAAAAGGCACGGGTTTACCAGAAGTAGCTAAAAAACTAGATGAATGGTTTTTAGGTCCTGTTATTGCTGTACCACCTACCGATGAAACAATCACAGACGAAACTAACCCAGAGGCTTAAACGCTGGCGTTACGATAAATAAAACTGCTTTCCTGCAGATTTAATAAAATAGCCGAGTTTATCAGACTCGGCTTTTTCAGCCCACTGATAATATACGCTTCGCGCAACACGCGCACTACAGCCATAAGGTAGCTTTAGATAAGGTACTTTTGACCCTTTATAGTCTTTTATAACTAAAGGCTGCTGAGCGCTCACCAACCAGTGCCTAGCTAAATTATCAATACAACACAACACCTGCCCTTGCACTGTATTTTCAAAACGCCAATCAACAATAATAAACGGCGCATCATCAACCGTTATTGTTATTTTTTCGACAGGTGTTTTTAAATAAAATTGCTCACCTTCTTTACATAGAACAGAAGCAAACAGCTTCACCATGGCTGGGCGTGTTATTTCGCTGCCATCGTAAAACCATTTCCCCTTATGATTAATGACAATTGGCAGTTCACCACAATGATTAGGCTGCCAACTATCAAAAGGTTTGCTTGGCTCGCTTAATTGCTTGCTAAGCTCACTTAAAGAAATCACTGTTTTTTAAGTGTAATTGCGAATGTAACAGGCACTGCTGTTGCAATTGAAGGTAAGCCCGCTAGCTCTTGCAGCTTTTTAACGCCTTCGGTTACACCAAAATCATCACTATTAATAATAATAGGTGTTAATGATGATACCGTTAAATCACCACTTTGCGTGCTGTTAACGAGTACATCAATTGCCAATGGCTTTTTATTACCGTGAAAATCAAGCTCAGCTTTAATACCCTTTAATACATATTGACCAGGCTTTTTAATATTGCTCAGTTCTTTAGTTAAATTTGCAGTTAAAACAGCATTTGGAAATTTAGCCGCTTCGAATAAAAATGTCGTTAAACGCTCATTACGAATAGGAATTAGAGTTTCAGCTGATGTTAAATCAACATTAACGCTAAACTCGCCTTTATCAGAAAGCATACCTTCAAGGTTAGTAAAATGGTGAGCTTCAGCAATCGAATCTTTTTTAATTGAAACAAAGCTTAGTTGGCTTTTATCATTCACTAGCTGCCAATTGGCCTGAGCAACATTAGAAATAACTAAACTTGATAAAGAAAAACCTGCAATAGCTAATGCTTTAAACATAACGCACTCCTTAGTAATAAAATGAAAAGAATAAAAATAATATCACTTCGATGGTATCACCTGCGATGTACCCAAACCACCTCGAAATGACGAATGAATAATACAATTGGTATAGCGCAATAAAGAATTAATTAGATAGGATTTTCAGGCGTAAAACAAAAAACGGCCCACCAAACAAGTTGGTAGGCCGGTATAGCAAACTGGGGAGAAGCTATCAATTTGTTGCACCCTTTCAGATGCATCATCAACAGGATGTCCTACAGGATAGGACAGGCGGGACTTTAACAAAAGCACGCATTAAAATACAATCATATTCCTGTAAAACAGCTCGAATTGACGAACATATAACTATTTAATACAAATAGTTGCTTAAATTAACCTTATTTTAACTAAAGCTTGCATATACCTGATTGAATCGCTGTTATTCGCCATTTTTATTAAACATAAAAAAAGCGCCAAAAGGCGCTTTAATTAAAATGCTCAAATTGCATTAATGAGCTTGTTCCCAGTTGTCACCTTCATCAGCTTCAACTATAAGTGGTACATCTAGCGCAGCAGCTTGCGACATCAGTTCACAGATGTGTTTTGTGTACTGTGGTGCGCAGTCTGTTTTGATTTCAAATACTAATTCATCGTGCACTTGCATAAGCAGCTTAATTGTATTTGGCGCTTGTTCGTGTACCCAGCGGTTAACGCTCAGCATTGCCTTTTTAATAATATCGGCGGCAGTACCTTGCATTGGTGCGTTTATAGCAGCACGTTCGGCTCCTTTTCTACGCGCCCCATTACGTGCGTTTATTTCTGGTAAATGTAGGCGACGACCAAATATTGTTTCAACGTAGCCATTTTCAGCTGCTTTTTCGCGTGTTGTTTCCATGTACTCTAATACACCTGGAAAACGCTCAAAGTATTTATCTATGTAATGCTGCGCTTCGTGGCGTGGCACATCTAGTTGACGTGCTAAACCAAATGCCGACATACCGTAAATTAAGCCAAAGTTTACTGCTTTCGCCTTACGGCGCATATCGGTAGTTACATCATCAAGCTCTACACCAAATACTTCAGCGGCAGTTGCACTATGTACATCTAAGCCGTTAGCAAATGCATTTAATAGACCTTTGTCTTGTGAAAGATGCGCCATAATACGTAGCTCAATTTGACTATAATCGGCAGCAACAATTTTATAACCATCTGCGGCTATAAACGCTTCACGAATACGACGTCCTTCTTCTGAACGAATAGGAATATTTTGTAAATTAGGATCAGTTGAACTCAAGCGCCCCGTAGCTGTAATTGCCTGATGATAAGACGTATGTACACGCTGGGTTTTCTCATTCACCATTAATGGTAATTTATCGGTATACGTTGATTTAAGCTTTGATAAACCACGATGCTCTATAATTACTTTAGGTAGCGGATAATCATGAGCAAGTTCTTGCAGTACTTCTTCTGCGGTAGAAGGTGCACCTTTAGGCGTTTTTTTAATAATAGGCAGCCCAAGCTTTTCAAACAACAGTACTTGTAGCTGTTTTGGAGAACTTAAGTTAAATGGTTCGCCTGCTATTTCAAACGCTTCTTTTTCAAGCTCAATTAAACGCTCACCTAAACGTTGACTATGCGCTCCAAGCATATTGCTATCTATCGCAACACCGGTGCGTTCAATATCAGAAATCACACTAATAAGTGGCATTTCTATATCTTCAAATACCGATTTTAGCTTTTCATCAGCTGCTATTTTTGGCCAAAGCACTTCGTGTAAACGCAAAGTAATATCGGCATCTTCTGCGGCGTAAGGCGCTGCTTTTTCAAGTTCAATTTGGTTAAAGGTAAGTTGCTTTTTACCTTTGCCAGCAATATCTTCAAAGCTAATATTTTTATGACCTAGGTATTTAAGTGCTAGCGAGTCCATATCGTGACGCGTGCCTACACTATTAAATACATACGACTCAAGCATGGTGTCAAACTTAATACCATTTAGCGCAAAACCTGCATTCGCTAATACACTTTTGTCATATTTAAGGTTTTGCCCTACTTTAGCTTTGTTTTCATCTGCCAAAATTGGACCTAGCTTTTGCATTACAAATTCAAGGCTTAATTGCTCAGGCGCACCTGGGTAGTCATGCGCTACCGGTAAATACACAGCTTCACCCGCTTTTACGGCAAAGCTCATACCCACCAATTGCGCTTTCATGTAATCAAGGCTGGTTGTTTCAGTATCAAATGCAAATAACTCAGCACTATTTAATTGCTCTATTAGCGTATCAAATTGCACTTGCGTTAAAATAGTTTCGTAATGAGCATCTTCTACTTTTGGTAATTCAGTAGCTTCGGTAGGTACAGCTAAATGTGTTTCAGCATCTTTAGGATTATCAAGTAATTCAGCTAACCAACGACGGAATTCGCACTCACCATATAATGCAATTAATTCGTCTTTGTTAGGCTCTTGAAGTTTGAATGTATCAAGATCAGATTCAACTTCAACATCACACTTAATTGTCGCAAGTTCGTAGCTTAAAGGCAGATGATCAAGAGCAATTGCTAACTTTTCGCCTATTTTACCTTTAATCTCACTGGCGTGATCCATTACACCTTGAAGAGAACCATATTTTTCTAACCATTTAACTGCCGTTTTAGGACCACAGCCTTCAACACCCGGAATATTATCGACCTTATCACCCATTAATGCTAAGTAATCAATAATAAGTTCAGGGCCTACACCAAACTTTTCAACCACGGTAACGGGATCTGAAATACTGTCAGTCATCGTGTTTATTAGCGTAACGTGTTCATTAACAAGCTGTGCCATGTCTTTATCGCCAGTAGAGACGAGTACATGTCGTTTTTGCTCTGATGCTATACGTGCAAATGTACCAATAACATCATCAGCTTCAACGCCTTCAATACTAATTAGCGGAAAGCCCATCGCTTTAATAATACTGTGTATCGGTGCTATTTGAGTGCGTAAGTCATCCGGCATAGGCGGACGATTTGCCTTATACTCGCTATACATATCGTTACGGAACGTTTTACCTTTAGCATCAAATATAACCACCATATGTGATGGATCGTATTGTCTGATCAAGCTTTTAAGCATATTGATCACGCCATAAATAGCGCCCGTAGCTTCACCTTTAGAATTAGTTAAATGCGGCGGAGAATGATAAGCACGAAATAAATATGACGAGCCATCAACTAAAATAAGTGGGTTTTCGGGGATCTGAGCCATGGTGAATTTGGATCCTAAATGCAAAAAATTAAGGTAATTATAAGCATGCCATAAGGTAGTAAATAAAACGACAGTGAATTACTGCTTATCGTGTTATTAAAACTATAGCAAGCTGTGGATAAGTGTGTAGATAACAGCCACGAGCTATTCTTCCAAAGCATTATAAAATGCTTAGAAAATACTTTAACTGTATGTTTTAATTTAAAAAAGATAATACGAGGTTCTTTTTTTATTATTTTAAACCAATGTGGAAAAAGGTTTTCTAACGACTGCTTGTGTTGTTATTCACTTTGATTATTCGCGTCCATTTAAATAACCGGAGGAGTATTCTAGCACAATGGATCGAAGATCATAGCGATCCTTTATAATTTTTTTAAAGGCAAAGTGATCGCAAATGGCATAAACCGCAATACAACTTGCATAGAGAATGATTTTTGTACTAAAAATTTATTTTCGCGAGAAATTTTGAGCATGTTAGACTTCATCCGATCGACTTATAAAAAAGACTTTAGGGGCACAAAAGCATGAAAAACGTAGCGGTAATATTAGCAGGGTCTGGTGTGTACGATGGTAGTGAAATTAATGAAGCAATTTTAACTTTATTACATATAGCCAAAAATGGCGCAACGTATCAGTGTTTTGCACCGGATATTGAACAACTTCATACCATTAACCATTTAACGGGCGAAGTAATGCCTGATAAACGTAATGTATTAACAGAAGCGGCTCGTATTGCACGGGGTGACATTAAATCGCTGCTTGAATTAGACGTAACTCAGTTTGACGCATTAATTGTACCTGGCGGTTTTGGCGCTGCAAAAAACTTATGTGACTTTGCAATTAAAGGCGCAAAAGCAAATATTAATGAAGACGTACTTAATGCTTGTAAATCATTTGCAAAAGAAAATAAGCCTGCTGGTTATATGTGTATTGCACCCGCTTTGATCCCATTTATTTACGATAACGCTGTACTTACGATTGGTAACGATGCAGAGACAGCACAAGCGCTAAGCACATTAGGCGCTAAACATATAAATTGTGCAGTAGATGATGTTGTTATTGATCAGCCAAATAAGCTAGTTACAACCCCAGCTTATATGCTTGCGCAATCGATTATTGAAGCCGATGCAGGGATCGAAAAACTAGTTAGTAGCGTATTATCAATAAATTGATATTAGGATCTAAAAGTTAATTGTATGACTGTTTGCGCTTATTAAATTGCTTAACAAAAAACAGTAAATAATTAAATTTTATTGCGTTAACGCAAAAAGTAGTCAGTTTTATTAATAAAAACGCCTCTTAGCATTTTATAAATTGGCTCAGAGAGTTATAATCGGTTTAATTTCCGTCATCTTTAATCGTGATTGATCACGTTCAAATCGAAGTGAGCAAGGCAAAATGAAAAAATTAACAGCTGCAGCATTATTAATGCTAGCAACCACTGCATACGCACAGCCATATGATAACTCTATGACTGAAGATGCAATTAAAGCACGTCTCGCGCCGGTTGGTGCTGTATACCTTGAAGGCGATAAAGCTGCTGTAGCAGCGGCGCCTACAGGCCCTCGTTCTGGTGAGCAAGTCTATCAAGGTGCATGTTTTGCATGTCACGGTACTGGTGCACTAGGCGCGCCTAAATCGCCTGACGATTGGGCTCCACGTATAGCTAAAGGTAAAGACACTTTACTTGAGCATGCACTAAATGGCTTTAATGCGATGCCTCCAAAAGGCACCTGTATGGATTGTTCTGATGATGAGATAAGCGCTGCTATCGACTTCATGACATCTAAGTAAATACAGCTGAAATACACAAAAAAGGTTTACTTCGGTAAGCCTTTTTTAATACCTAAAATAGTGTTTCTAGCCAGTATGATAGTACGAATATCAACTTGACGATAAGCGCTAAAAGTGAAAGTATAAGGCTAATAACTATACAATAAAAATAGCCGGTTAGATCATTGGAAGATAAACTCTCAGTATCGAGTAAATTGGCGTATCAAAATAAACGTCTAAAAACATTACTCAATAAATACAAACAATCACATCACTTACAAAATGCGCTGATACAATTATCAGAGCAAGCAAGTACTGTTGCCGAGCTAACCCTACTTTATCCCGCTATCCACGACATTTTACAAAAATATGTGCCGAGTAAAAGTTTTTATGTGGTGCTATCAAATCAATACAGTCAATCGCTAGAACTTTCTTACTTTTCAGATGAAAAAGATGGTATTGCCGTCGCCCTTAACCAATCAAATAGCTTTGATGAAGGCGCCACTGGTTATGTATTTAAACAGGGTAAAACCACATGTTTTACCAAGCAGCAAATGCAAAATGCCGCAGCAGAAGGCTTATTTAAAGCATTAGGCACTCCAGCAGAGCATTGGGTAGGTGTTCCAGTTTACCAAGAACACAATATTATCGGTGTTTTAGCAGCGCAAAGTTACGATACAAAACAGGGCTATAGCTCACAACAAATACAATTACTTGAGTTTATGTCGCTTTATTTAGCAACTGCAATAGAGCGTGTAAAAAAAAGAGAGCTCCTTGAGTCAGAAGTTAAAATTCGTACCCGAGCACTCACTCAAAGTAACGACGCGTTAAACCTTGAAATAGAACAACGCAAACGCGCACTTCAACGCCAACAAATTCTGTTTAAAATATCTGAAATAGCAACGCAAGCTAAAAACCTTGATGATGCTTACTTTAAGATACATGAAATAATAAAAACAATTACCTACGCAGAAAACTTATATATTGCACTTTACGATAAAGAGTCGGGCTGGATAAGCTTCCCTTATTGTGTAGATGAATTTAAAGAAAACACACAACCAAGACGCTTTGCTAAAGGTTATAGTGAACTGGTAATAAGCACTGAAGAAACGCAACTTATACACCCGTGTAGAGCAAAAGAATTAATAGAAAGCGGTGTAGTACAAAGAGCTAAGCCTGTACAAAAAGAGCAAATGGCCACTAGTTGGTTAGGCGCTCCACTTAAAACAGCTCAAGGTGTTATCGGCCTTATTGTTTGCCAAGCTTACGATAACAAACATATTTTCAGCCGGGATGATTGCGAGTTAATTACCTTTGTATCTCATCAAATTGCAGCGGTTTTACAAACAAAGCTCACCAATCAAGCGATTGCAAAAAGCCATCAAGAACTCGAATTTAGAGTAAACGAAAAAACCAAAGAACTGCGTCAAACAAATCTGCACTTACAAATGCAAATAGATGAGCGTAAAAAAATAGAGCAGCAGCTTTATCACGACGCACATCACGACTCTCTTACTAGCTTACCTAATCGCAGCCTCTTTTTAACTCAGCTTGAAAAAACACTACAACATTATCAGCGCTTTCCTGAACATAATTTTGCTGTTTTATTTATTGATTTAGATAAATTTAAAGACATTAACGACCAACTTGGTCACCATGCTGGCGATCAGTTTTTAATTAACGTTAGTGAGTTATTTGCCCAGTGTATACGCGAACATGATTTACTAGCACGCTTAGGTGGCGATGAGTTTGTTATTTTATTAACGCACTTAACTGAGCCTCAACAAGCAGAAGATGTTGCTAATCGTATTATCGATTTAATGAAAAAGCCTTTTTTCCTTAAAGGCGAATCACTTCAAAGTGGTGCTAGTATAGGAATAACCTACTCAAAGAAAAGCTATATGCATACGGATGAAATTATTCGTGATGCCGATGCCGCAATGTACCACGCTAAAAACTCCGGAAAAAATCGCTACGAGCTATTTCATCCGCTACTAACACAATCAATACCTGCGCAGGCACTAAAAGCACAACATCACCTTGATATATTACCTATGAGCTTTAGAAGCTCAGAAATAATTACGCTTGATGAACAACATCAGTCTGAATCTTTATTTGAAGCATTTGGTGAACACCCAATACTTGGCTTTACTAGCTTTGATATTTTGAAAAAGTTTGCATCAGATAAAGAACAGCACCTTGAGATAGAGTTACAGTTATTACAACGCGCTTATGCACAAGCAATTACCGCAGATGTAACTATGGCGCTGGTTCCTTGCTCTGGTTTACTACTCGAGGAGCACGAATTTGTTTTATTTACAGATACGCTAAATAAACAACAAGGACATAGCCAGCTCTGTTTGCTATTTGATGAGCAAGAAATTCGTCACGCAAGCGCAACACAAATAGAAAACCTCAAAAAGCTATCACAACTTGGTTATTCAATTGGTTTAAACAATTTTGCTAAAGATCGATGCGAACTTAATTTACTAACCGATATTAATTTTGACTATCTGCTACTTAGCTCGACCTTTAGTAAACGTGTTTTACAACAAGAAAGTTACGATTTTCAGCTACAAGGGGTGCTAGCAATTACGAAGCTCAAAGCAATGAAAGTAATTGCTAAAGGCCCATCAATACTTAATTTTAGAGCTTTACTAGACAAGCACGGTTTGGCATTTTTTGTGGGAAAACAACACGCTCTAGTGTGTTCTGAGTTACCTGAAATACAAGCAACCCAGTCTTTATAAAATTAGCCTGAGGTATTACTCAGGCTTTTTAAACATTGCACGAAGGTTAGCGACTCTTGCTTGGCCTTTTTCCATTCGCTCTGCTTGCGTGTTTGGCGCCTTTTTATTTTCAAACGCGAGATCGTCCTGCGGTAACTCTTGTACAAATCGGCTTAACTCAGTTTGTGAGGTTTCACCAAATTGACGACGTATTTTTGCATAAGTAAGTGTTAACTCCTGCTGCGCACGAGTAATACCGACATAAGCTAAGCGGCGTTCTTCATCTACGTTATCTTCATCAATACTTACCTGATGCGGAAGTAAGCCCTCCTCCATGCCTACCATAAATACATATGGATACTCTAAGCCCTTTGATGCATGAAGTGTTGATAAGTGCACTGCATCGGTTTCATCTTCTTCTTCGTTACGCTCAAGCATGTCGCGAAGGGTTAGCTTGCTAACAACCTCAGCCAATGTCATTGGCTCGTTGTCGGCATCACCGGTCAACATATCGGTGATCCAGCGATACAGCTCAGATACGTTTTTCATACGCATTTCAGCGGCTTTTGCACTCGGTGACGACTCGTACAAATATGCCTCGTAATTAATATTACGCACTAAGTCTTTAACAGCTTCGAGCGTATCACCGCGTACTGCGTTATCGGATAGCTCAACAACCCAGCGTGCAAACCCAGCAAGCGCATTAAAACCACGCCCTTTTAGTCTGTAGCCTAAATCGTTATCAAAACAGGTAGCAAATAAGCTCATGTGCTTTTCGTTAGCAAGCGTACCAAGCTTTTCAAGTGTGACCGTGCCTATTTCGCGTCGTGGTGTATTTACGATACGTAAAAATGCATTGTCATCATCTTGATTAACTAGCAAACGTAAATACGCCATAATATCTTTAATTTCTGAACGAGCAAAAAATGACATCCCGCCACTAATTTTATAAGGGATACGGTTACTCATTAATGATTTTTCAAAGCCACGTGCTTGATGATTACCACGATATAAAATCGCGTAATCTTTATAGCTGGTACGCTTCATAAACTTATGTGAAATTATTTCAGCAACCACACGCTCAGATTCATGCTCTTCATCGCGGCACCCTATTACTTTAATCGGCTCACCATAACCTAGTTCACTAAATAACTTTTTCTCTATGTCATGTGGGTTATTCGCAATTAAAATGTTAGCCGCTTTTAGTATTCGCCCTGCACTTCGATAGTTTTGTTCAAGCTTTATAAGTCTAAGCCCTGGGTAGTCTTTACCTAATAACACTAAGTTTTGCGGGCGAGCACCACGCCATGAGTAAATTGATTGATCGTCATCACCTACCACAGTAAAACGGGCACGCTCGCCTACTAGCAATTTAACAAGTTGATATTGGCTTGTATTGGTATCTTGATACTCATCCACCAGCAAGTATTTAAAGCGTTGCTGCCAGCGCTCACGAGATGTGGCGTTATTAGTAAGTAACAAAGTAGGGATCATAATTAAATCATCAAAATCCAGTGCGTTATAAGCACGCAGTTGATTTTGATAACGAGCATACAGCTGTGCAAACAATGCCTTTTGCGCATCACGCGCTTCGCGTATTGCTTGCTCTGGCAGTACTAATTCGTTTTTCCAACTACCAATTTCCATTTTAAGTAGTTTGAGTAAGTCCTTGTCTTTTTTTAGCTCATCTTCGGTGAGCTCACTTAGAAGCTGATTGGTATCTTGATCATCAAATAACGAAAAGCCGGGTTTAAACCCTAATGTGCTTAACTCTTTTTTTATTATTTCTAAACCGAGTGTATGAAACGTTGATACCCATAAACCTTTAGCGTCTTGCTTTCCGAGCGTTTGCAGTACTCGTTCACGCATTTCTTTGGCTGCTTTATTGGTAAAAGTAACAGCGGCTATATTTCGCGCTTTGTACTCACATTTTTTCACTAAATAAGCGATTTTATTCGTAATAACACGGGTTTTACCAGAGCCTGCGCCTGCGAGTACTAAGCATGGACCACTAATATATTTTACGGCTTCATCTTGTTTAGGATTGAGTTTCATAACGACCAAAGAAATTTAAAAGACGCGCAATTTTAACGTAACCATTACTGCGAGCATAGCAATTGCCTTAATTAATTAAGGTAAAGATGATCATGTGTTAAATACCGTGGGTATAAGGTAATATTAGTTATTATTATTTTAGGCCGCATCGAAGGGACAAATATGATCAACCCAGCAAAACTTGAAGAAATTGCTAAGCAAATTACTAGCAATATGCCACAAGGTGTAAAAAACCTAGCAGAGACACTCGAAGGTAAAACAAAGCAAGTTTTACAAAACAAGCTTGCTGAGATGGATTTTGTGAGCCGTGAAGAATTTGATGTGCAAAGCCAAGTACTTATTCGTACTCGCGAAAAACTAACCGAACTTGAAGCTAAAGTTGCATTGCTTGAGCAACAACTTAGCACTAAAACTGACGCTGAATAATTATACCAATTGCATTAAATTAGTGTTCTATTATAGCGATAAGAAAATAGCTCAATAACAAGGCTAAAGTTATGGTACATAGTTGTTCTATATAAATAATTTTTAACGTAGTTAGTGAGTTATTTAATACGCTAGAATGAGCATTTTTTTAATAAAATTGGTATTAATTTAATGTACAAAAAAGGCAGCTTAGGCTGCCTTTTGCGTTTTACCAAGTTTATTCAAATAGCTCATCTAGCACATAATAAAATAACTTAGCCTGCTGCGCTAAACTCACACTCAGCATTTTTTGCGCAACTTGCTCACCTGTTATTGGTTTGTAACGCTTTAAAAACGGGAGCCGTGTAATAACAGGAAAAATAATACTACCTATCTTTTCTGCCACTCTAAATTGCTCACGATCACCTAATAATAAAGACGGTTGTAAAATACTTATTTTATCAAAAGGGAGTGCTTTAATATGTTGCTCAAGCTCACCCTTCATTTTCAAATAAGCACTATTACTGTGCGTGTTCGCCCCGCTTGATGACACTAAGCAGTAATGCGTAACACCATTACATGCCGCTAACTGCGCCGCTATAAACTGATAATCAAAATCTACTTTACGCTGAGCTTGTGTAGAGCCCGCCCGTTTACGGGTTGTGCCCAAACACGAAAACAATACGTCACCTTTAAAAAGCTCAACGTATTGAGTTAATTTTTCAAAATCAATAACGTGATTAACTAGCTTTGCGTGTGTAATAGGCAAAGCCCGACGACTTAACGTAACCACTTTGGTATAACGATCGCTCTTAAGTAGCTTATGTAGCAACTCATTACCGACCAAACCTGTAGCACCTATTAATATCGCCGTTTTAGTCATAAATTTATTTATTTTCGCCCACTTTATTAAGTACGTGCTGCACTGCTTTTTTGTAGCTTTGCGTTTCTTCACTCGCGCACGTTACTACAGATTCTAAATCATGAAGATGGCCGTTTTCTAAACCATAAACCCAACCATGAACGCTTAGCTCTTGGCCGCGCTCCCACGCATCTTGCACAATGTTAGTACGGCATACATTACGCACTTGCTCAATTACATTTAGCTCAATAAGGCGGCTTAAACGTTCGCTTTCTGGCATTGCATCAAGTTGTTCAAGATGCTTTTCTTTTACATCCCCTACATGGCGTAGCCAATTATCAATAAAGCCAAATTTTGCATTGTTTAAAACGGCTTGTACGCCACCACAGCCATAGTGACCTACTACCATGATATGTTTTACTTTTAAAACCTCTACAGCGTACTGCATAACCGACAAACAGTTATGGTCAGTGTGTACAACCACGTTTGCAACGTTACGATGCACAAATAATTCGCCTGGTAATAAATCAACTATTTGATTAGCAGGTACACGAGAGTCTGAACAACCAATCCATAAATACTCTGGATTTTGTTGCATAGATAAAATTTTAAAAAACTCAGGATCAGCTTCGCTTGTACGTGCAGCCCAACGTTTATTGTTATCGAATAAATTTTTTAACTTTCTCATTGCATCTCTTATTAAGTCGAGGACGGAAATTTAATGGATATTAGCAAGAATCAAAATATTACGAGGCGTTAACTGCTTTTCACAAAACGTTTTAACGCTTACTTGATAGCCTTGCTGTTGCAAATATAAAGCACGATCGAGCACAAGCCAAACTTCAATTGCTCTTCTGAACACATGTCGAACCAGTTCAACTCGGTCAGTTATTTTTTTTCGAGCAACACCAATATCTAAATATTTATTATAATCAGTACCTTGAGGTAGGTTTATTGCCTTTTTATCTGCAGCCCATACACAAAATGATTTAAACGAATCTGAGAATATAGCTTTGTTAACCGAAGGTACGCTTACATAATATTGCTCGCCAGTAATCGATTTTCTAAGTGCGTCAAAACCAAGCCGCCATTCTAGTTCTGTTTTACGTACTTTTTCCAGACGAGAAGGCGCTGTAACGGTTTCTTGTAATGCGAGCTTTAAATCGCGATGCGTTAGGTTAAGCTCACTTTTATTTGCAACCTCACTCATTACACGGTACTCATTAGCCGTAAATAAATGATAGCAACAAGGTGAAAAGCTAATTTGCTGTACTTTCGCTAAACTTGCTTGACGCATAAATGCTTGGTGCAAACCACCACATGCGTGTAGCGCTACGGCATGCATATCAGCATTAAAAAATTGAGTGATATCCTCTTTTAATACATCTGCTTGGCTAAAGTGCATTGCCAAGCCTTGTTGCTGTGCACTTTTTTGTCCTTGCTCGCATAAGCTTTGTTGCAGTTCAATACTATGCACATCACTTGCGCCATTAAAAGCAAGCATTCGCCCTAAGTGTCCTTTACCCGCACACCACTCTAAAACTGGTTGCTTAGTATTAGGTAGTGCAGATACAAAATCTTGTAACTGATCAAACTTACGACCTTTAATGCCGTTACTTATCCAAAACGGATAATCAGCTCGAGAGTGTGCAGAGCTAGGTAAGTCACATAGCTTAGCAAGTTCATCAAGTTGGTTTATGTGTTGGCTAAAAAATTGGTATAGCTGATTTTGATCGTTATCAAGAACGGTTACCTGATCATCAGTTAGTTCGTTAAGTATGCCTTGCAGCTCTGGCCAAGGAATAGTGTCAAAATCAAATGCGGTGCACTGCCAATACTGACGATGGCGCATTAAAAGTGAATCAAGTGCAAAAAATTGCTCAGCTAAAGTCATAACAGCTTAAAAAATAAAAAGACAATTAATTATATCAGCTCAGTGAGCTCTCATTAAGCAGTTATTTTTGCCTAAAAATCAGCCGTAAATACAAAGGTATTGAAATAATACTCACCAAAATAGCTGCTATAAGCATCCATGATAATTGCATCTTTTCAGGCTCTTGGTATTTATAAATAAAGTGAGATTTCACTTCGTCAAATTCGTTTTGCTGTATGCCATATAAGTCAGCTATTAAGCGCCACTTTGCTATCGACATATGCCCTAAACTGGTAGTGGGTGGGGTTATATAACTTTTTAGTACTTCAGCCTCAAAGGCGAGCTGATGAAAGCTCTTACTCGGTGCATAGTTTTGCTGGGTGACTGCAATGGCTTCATCCATATTCATCATTGCATAGCGCCAACCTTTTAGGCTCGCTTGGTAGAATTTTTCGACCGTTTGTGGATTTTGCTTAAGCATGTTTTCGCTGGTAAATAAAATGTCGCTATATACATCCATACCATAACGCTGTGGGCAAACAAGCCGATGAGCGATGCCTTGTTGAGTCATATAATAAGGCTCTGTAGTAACATAAACTTGCATAGCATCTAGCTTGTTTTCAATCCAAGCCTGGTTAAAATTTTCGCCATTGTAAACTTTGAGTTTATCTACATCAACGCCACTGCGTTTAAGCATAATAAGTAGCTCGGTGCCGTCATTTTTGCTCACAGCAGTGATACGTTTATTAACAAAGTCACGAGGGTGAAAAATATCAGACGTGTCTTTTACCATCCAGCAATAAGGTGAAAACTGCAATAAGGCTGCCATTGCAACAAAAGGCTGACCATTAATACGTTGCTGTAAAATACCAGAATGCCCTACACCAAATTGTGCTTCGCCACTGGCCACAGGACCAAAGGTATCAGGTTTCATTGGATTAGCTTGTTTAATAGTTACATCAAGGCCCGCTTCATTATAAAAGCCTTTTTGCTTAGCCATATAGTAGCCAGCAAACTGAAACTGATGTGTCCATTTTAGCTGTAATGTGACTGATTCTTGCGCCGCGATATGGCTGCAAAAAAAGCACAATCCAATGATTAATCCTTTAAATAGCAAATAGGTGTCCTCAAAAGGTATGACGATTACCTGTAACTATATGTAAAACGTGTAATAAAGCAAGCACCCTAGTTAGGTGCCTGCCTTTAAAGAAGGGTTATACTGAGGCGAGTTTTTCGGCTTTTTCTGCTTGCGGTTTTGATGTTAAAAATTGGGTAAAACACGGATTTTGTGTTTCATCTTGTACACTGTAACCTAAGCGATTCAAATGCTCGTTAAACATTTCATACTGACTCGGCTCAATAGCAAAACCTGCCAGTACATTCCCCATCGAACCACCGTGATTACGATAATGAAATAAGGTAATGTTCCAATTGCAGCCTAAAGTATCTAAAAAGCGTGCAAGCGCACCCGGATACTCAGGAAATTCAAAACGCAATAAACGTTCATGTAATTGCTCTGGTGCTTTTCCGCCAACCATATAACGCACATGTAATTTAGCGAGTTCGTTATCCGACAAATCGCAAAATTGATAATCGTTATTTGTTAAGTCTTGCTTTAACTCATTAAGCTCTTGCTCGCCTTGGCGCAGAGCAATGCCCACAAATATTTGTGCTTCACCAGGCCCTGCATAACGGTAGTTAAATTCAGTAATAGCACGGCCACCTAAAGAAGCACAAAACTGTTTAAAACTGCCTTTTTCTTCTTTAATAGTAACGGCTAATAGCGCTTCGTTTTTTTCACCCAGCGCAGTGCGCTCTGCAACATAACGCAGGCGATCAAAGTTTAAATTAGCACCCGAAAGCACAGCCGCTAAATGTAGTCCTTTTAACCCCGACTGCTGACTCCACTTTTTAAGCCCAGCCGTTGCAAGTGCACCTGATGGCTCTGCAATTGCACGCGTAGATACAAAAATATCCTGCATGGCTGCACATATTTCATCGCTAGTAACGGTTACGACTTCATCGCAAAACTTTTGCGCTAAACGAAATGTTTCAGTGCCAATAATTTTAACCGCTACGCCATCGGCAAAACTACCAACGCGATCAAGCTCTACTGGCTTACCAGCTTCAAGTGCTGCTTGTAAACACGCACTTTCGTCGGCTTCTACGCCAATTACTTTTATATCTGGACGCAACGATTTAATGTAAACCGCCATACCAGCAAGTAAACCGCCGCCGCCAACAGGAATAAACACAGCATCAAGCTCGTTTAATTGCTGCATTAACTCGCGTGCTACAGTGCCTTGACCAACAATGACATCCGGATCGTCAAATGGCGGGACAAATATACCGTTACGCTGATCTGTAAGCTCAAGCGCATAGGCTTTTGCTGCATCAAAATGATGGCCATGTAATACAACTTCACCGCCAAGTGCGCGCACTGCGCTGACTTTTATTTCAGGCGTTGTTACTGGCATTACAATAGTTGCTTGATGCCCAAGGTGAGATGCACTTAATGCAACCCCTTGAGCATGATTACCCGCAGAAGCAGTAATAACCACTGAGCCTTTAGGTAATTTATTTAATTTGTTATACGCACCGCGTAACTTAAATGAATACACGGGCTGTTGGTCTTCACGCTTTAACCAAACATGGTTACCTAGCTTTTTACTGAGTTCAGCCATTTCGCTAACCTCAGTAACTTTAGCCAAAGGCTCCATGTTTGCTTGAATAATAGCGCGAAAATAATCGAGCTCTTGAGAGACCATAATTAACTAAGCGCCTCCAATTTAGCTAAGTCGCGCACAGCGCCTTTATCAGCACTTGTTGCAAGTAATGCATAAGCCTTTAAAGCAGACGAGACATAGCGCTCACGATCAACTGGCTTGTACGCCATTTTTCCGCGTGCTAATTGCTTTTGTTTACGTGCCTCAAGTTCTTCATCGCTTAGCGCTAATGTGATTTCACGTGTTGCGATATCAATAATGATTTTGTCGCCATTTTCAACATAAGCGATTGCACCACCACTCGCCGCTTCTGGCGATACATGGCCAATTGATAAACCCGAAGTACCACCCGAAAAGCGACCATCAGTAATAAGTGCGCATTTTTCAGCTAAGCCTTTCGATTTTAAGTAGCTTGTTGGGTATAGCATTTCTTGCATACCTGGGCCGCCTCTAGGGCCTTCGTAACGAATAACAACAACATCGCCGGCTTTTACTTCGTTATTTAAAATCCCTTCTACTGAATCATCTTGTGATTCGTATACAATGGCGGTGCCTTCAAAATGTAGCATTTCATCAACTACGCCAGCACTTTTTACAACACAGCCATCAACCGCTAGATTACCCGAAAGCACAGCTAAACCACCGTCTTGGCGAAAAGCATGTTCAACGCTTCGAATACACCCATTCACGCGGTCATTATCGCCTTCATCCCAACGACACTCTTGGCTCATTGCTTTAGTAGTACGAATGCCCGCAGGACCCGCACGGTAAAATTTGCGCGCAACTTCGTTAGTTGGGTCGGTTGCATCCCATTTTTTAACAAGCTCAGCCATTGTTGACCCAGCTACATGATTAACCGACATGTCAACTAAGCCCGCTTTACCAAGCTCGCGTACAACAGCCATCATGCCACCTGCACGGTGGACATCTTCAATATGGTACTCTGGTGTTGCTGGTGCAACTTTACATAAAAACGGTGTTTTACGAGAAAGCGCATCAATGTGCGACATATCAAAATCAACGCCGGCCTCTTGCGCTGCTGCGAGTAAATGTAATACGGTATTTGACGAGCCGCCCATTGCAATATCAACAACCATTGCATTCATAAAGGCTGTTTTATTGGCAATTGCGCGTGGCAATACATCTTGATTATCTTTTTGATAATACTCACGACATAAATCAACAATACGAGCCCCTGCTTCAACATACAGTTGTTTACGGTCTTTATGGGTAGCAAGCGTGGTACCGTTACCCGGCAGTGCCAAACCTATAGCCTCTAACAAACAGTTCATTGAGTTTGCAGTAAACATGCCTGAGCACGAACCACATGTAGGACACGCAGAGCGCTCTACTTGCTCTGAATCTGCATCACTTACCGATTCATCTGCGCCTTTAACCATGGCATCAACTAAATCAAGTTTAATGTCGATGTTAGCAAGTTTAGTTTTACCCGCCTCCATTGGACCGCCCGATACAAATATCACCGGTATATTTAAACGTAGCGCTGCCAGCATCATCCCTGGGGTGATTTTGTCGCAGTTTGAAATACAGATCATCGCATCGGCGCAGTGTCCATTTACCATGTATTCAACCGAGTCAGCAATTAAATCGCGTGAAGGCAATGAATAAAGCATACCGCCGTGTCCCATCGCAATGCCATCATCAATAGCAATGGTATTAAATTCTTTTGGAACGCCACCGGCTTGGGTTATTGTCTCACCCATAAGCTCACTAAGCTGATTAAGGTGTACATGCCCTGGTACAAATTGTGTAAACGAGTTAACTACGGCAATAATCGGTTTACCAAAATCAGAGTCTGTCATACCTGTTGCGCGCCATAATGCTCTTGCGCCTGCACGTTTACGTCCTTCAGTTGTTGTTGCACTTCTTAATTTAGCCATAGTTACCTCAGTTTTTGCCGCAATATAAGCGGGCATTCCTCATTCTAAAATTGGTGAATAACCGAGTGACTCAGTTACTCGTAAATTATTTTGTAATTCGTAATTATACAGCCTGTTGGTGCTGTAAATTTTGTAAAGTGACTTCTTTTACATCCACCAGCTTGTTTAGCTGGCTGGTTAATAGATGAATAGGTTTATCACTATCTACCGTCATGGCTACGTTGTATAAGCCATCATCTATATTGAGCTGAAAATGCGTTAGGTTAAAACCACGATGACGCACCACTCGTAAAAAGCGTTCTACCGCTATACTTTGGCTTTTTAATGCAATAGTTAGGCTGTGTTTCATTTTGCTTTCTCCGTCATCATTTCGTCGTTAGCAGCCCCAGGTGGTACAAGTGGCCAAACATTTTCTTTATCATCAATACAAGCATGTACTATGTACGGGCCTTTGCTGTTAACTAATGCTGTAATAGCATCATCAACTTGGTTAGCATGGGTAATTGTTTGCCCTGGAATACCAAATACAGCAGCTAGTTGCACAAAGTCTGGGTTATCCGAAAGGTTAGTTTCAGAGTAACGTCCTTCAAAAAATAGCTCTTGCCATTGGCGAACCATACCCAAGCGCTGGTTATCTAAAATTAATATTTTTACAGGTAAATTATTACGGCGAATCGTGGCCAATTCTTGAATATTCATCATTATTGAGCCATCGCCCGATACAGTGATAACAAAGTCATCAGGGCGTGCTACTTGTGCGCCAATAGCAGCCGGTAAACCAAAGCCCATTGTGCCTGCGCCACCACTGCTTAAATGATTGCTCGGGTGAGTAAACTTCATGTGTTGTGCTACCCACATTTGATGCTGGCCAACATCGCAACACACAACGCCAGTTTTTGGCATGCGTTGGCTCAGTTGGTTTAATAAGTACGGTGCGTAAACCTTCTCACCTGGGTAATCGTAACGCCACGCGTGCTTGATATTCATTTCTTTATTTGTGTCACACCACGCTTTAGGTGTTACAAAGCACTCAAGTGCAGGTAACGACGTTTTTAAATCAGCAATTAATGAAGCTTTAGCAGGTTTTCGCTTACCTACTTCAGCGGCATCAATATCTAAATGAATTACTTTAGCTTTAGCTGCAAATTTAGCTAAGTTACCCGTTACGCGGTCATCAAAGCGCGCACCTATACACACAAGTACATCACATTCTTGCACGGCAATATTAGCCGCTTGAGTACCATGCATACCTAGCATACCTAAGTAATGCTCGTAGTCAGGTAACACACTGCCTAATGCTTTTAGTGTTGATACAGCCGGCATCTGAGTTTTATTTAAAAACTGCATTAACTCGTCTTGCGCATCAGCGGCTTGTACACCACCGCCTACGTACGCTACAGGCTGTTTAGCCTCACTCAACAATTGATTAGCAATAGCAACTTGCTTTAAATCTAACTCAGGTAAGTATTCATCAGCTGCAAGCCAAGGCTTAAATGGTACTTGCGCCATTTGAATATCTTTTGGGATATCGACAAGTACTGGACCTGGTCGGCCGCTTTGCGCTAAATGAATTGCTTCTTGTAATATCTCTGCTAAGTCTTCCGCTCGTTCTACCATGTAGCTGTGCTTAGTACACGAAAGCGACATACCTAGTACATCTATTTCTTGAAACGCATCTGAACCAATAGCTGCAGTAGGCACTTGGCCTGTGATCGCCAATAATGGCACTGAGTCCATCATCGCATCAGCAAGGGCAGTTATTAAGTTAGTTGCACCTGGGCCCGATGTTGCAAAACACACACCTAATTTACGCGTGCTGCGAGCATAACCAACAGCTGCAAACCCTGCACCTTGCTCATGACGAGTAAGGTAGTGTTTGACTGGCGCGCCATACAGCGCATCGTAAATTGGCATAATAGCTCCGCCTGGGTAGCCAAATACTTCATTTACGCCGTGTTTGGCCAATAAGTCGATTGTTAGTTCTGCGCCTGTCATTAATAAACCCTCATTCCTCAGTGACAACCCAATTACATTTTTACGCTAAAAACTTTGCCCTTAAAACTAAAAAGCCCTCCGAACGGTTAAGTGCGGAGGGCTTTTTTAATGCTTAAGTTTTTAAAGCACTACGAAGCCCTCGCGGGAATAATCACCACGATAATAATCAGGACTAGGTTAAGTGCGTTTGTAAGCATGTAATTAATACCAAATTTTGTTCAATTATCGCGAAGGTTATTCCTTCGCTCTCTTTTTATATTAGTACCGCGCTAGGCCCTTTAAGTCAACACCAAAGTTAATCTAACAAAAAGACTAAAAGGCAATTTATCAGGTTTTAAAATTCATTATACAAGCTAGTAGTGGTTTTTTTATGCTCTAATTTTATTCTCAGAAATTCACTATTCTTATATCCCTTATTTAAGGTTTGATTAATTTTTAAGAATATTTTTATAAATAAAATTATTTATCACCTTCAGGTAATGCGTAGGTTCTCTTAAGCGACTCTTAAGTGTTGTTGCATAGCATGGCGTTGTTATTTTAAACGAGCCTAAATATGAACGTAATTAGTCAAACACCAGCACAAAAAAAGCCAAATCGTAGTAAACGGTTTTACATTCACTGTAGTGCAAATTCCTTTGTAGTGATGATTGCCTGTTATTACTGTTTAGTTATAAACATTCCTTTTATTCAAGGTTCGTTTAGCGCCATAACCTCTCTTGCATCTTTTTCATGGCTATTTTTACTTTCAGTCCCGCTACTTTTGTTATGCCTTTTAATTATTTTCTTTTCGATAGTGTCGGTTAGATGGTTATTAAAACCAGTTAACTATCTTTTACTGATAATTTCGAGCGCCGTGCTTTACGGCTCATTAAATTACGGTGTCGTGTTTGACTATTCAATGATTCAAAACACGTTCGAAACCGATTCAAGCGAAGCGCTGAGCTATTTAAATCCGCAACTCATAGCCTTTTTACTGTTGTTTTGTGCGCTACCTGTTTTTATATTAAGCAAAGTAAAAATACACTTTACTCGCCCTCATCAAGAAGCGATTAGCCGCATAAAACTTATTATTGCCTGCTTAACGCTAATTGCTTTAGTGGTCGCTAACTTTTACGCCGATTACGCAGCCACTGGTCGTAACAACCGCATTTTGAAAAAAGAAATTATTCCGTTTCAATACCTCTCTAGCGGTTATAAATATATGCGCGATCAGCTGCTGTATACCAATATAGAATTTAAAAATATAGATGCAACACCCACTCTTATTGCGCCTAACACCACCAGCGTAACCGTTATGGTTGTTGGCGAAACCGCACGAGCAGAAAACTTTGCTTATCAAGGTTATAAGCGCAACACAAATTCTTACACACAAAAGTACAATGTGACGTATTTTAATAATGTGGCGTCTTGTGGCACCGCTACTGCTGTGTCTGTGCCGTGTATGTTTTCACTGCAAACACAAGATAACTTTGATCGATTAGCAGCCGACAACCAACAAAACCTGATTGACTTAGCACAACAAGCTGGCAGCGATGTATTGTGGGTTGATAATAACAGCGGCTGTAAAAACGTATGCCCTCGTGTTGTTAACATTGATATCCCAACCACCCCATCAGCGCTTTGCGATGGGAAATATTGTTTTGATGAAGCACTCCTTGCTCCACTTAAACGCAAACTCGCTAATTTAAGCCAAGCTAACACCGTTCTTGTCCTACATATGATGGGCTCACACGGGCCAACTTACTTTAAACGCTACCCAGATAAGTTTAAGCAATTTACGCCTACGTGCGATAGAAGCGACATTCAAAACTGCTCACTCGATGAATTAGTTAATACCTACGACAACACAATTGCGTACAGCGACTTTGTTAACGCCCAAGTAATTGAGCAATTAAAAGCACTGCCAAACAACATAGATAAGCAGTTTTTATATGTCTCTGACCATGGTGAATCACTTGGCGAAGCCGGTGCTTATTTGCATGGTTTTCCGTATAGCTTTGCCCCAAGTACACAAACACATGTCCCCCTTTATATGTGGGCTGATGAGCATAACCAGCGCATTACTAATACCTGTTTAGCTAATTTAGACACCCGCGCTGCGCGCTCACACAACAATATTTTTCACACCCTTTTAAATTTAATTGGCATTAAGAGCAAAACATATCAGGCATCGCTTGATTTACTTGCTAGCTGCCAAACAACACCAAGCGAAATACAATTATGAGCAATAAAACCGTTATAAAACGCCAAGGCTTAATGCGCCTTATTTTTACCTTAAGCCATTCTTTTAACGGCTTAAAATGGATGAGTCGATTTGAAGCGGCGTTTCAACAAGAGTTAGCACTGTTTTCGTTACTCGGTGTGTTTGTGTGGCTACAAGAAATTGCACTAAGCGACAAGTTATTACTGATAGCCAGCCTGCTTTTTGTATTGTTTGCTGAGCTGGTAAATACGGCAGTTGAGGTTGTAGTTGATAGAATTGGCAGTGAATACCATGAGCTTTCGGGGCTAGCTAAAGATATTGCCTCTGCAAGCGTGTTTATAGCTATGCTAATTGCCGCTCTTATTTGGTGGGCTGTGTTATGGGCATAAAGCTAACTTTTATACCTAAAATACAAAATGCACTTGGCCCTGTATGGATTTTTGTTGTATTTACTGTTTTGGCACTTAGCTTTTTAACACTTGCTCGCTTTGGATTAAGTGTATGGCAAGGGGAGCGTGTATTTGGATCGCATGCGTGGTTATCTATATTTATAGGTGGGTTAAGAGTAGATATAGCCACTCTAAGCTACATTATTATGCCCGCATTACTACTTAGTTTACTGACGCAAAGCGTAGGTTGGCAAATTAAAGTACGCGGCCTCATTAAAATTTATTTAGTGGGGATGTCTGCTTTACTCGTTTTTTTTGAAGTGATTACGCCTACATTTATAAACGAATACGATTTACGCCCAAACCGCTTATTTATAGAATATTTAATTTACCCTAAAGAAGTCTCAAAAATGATTTTTTCAGGCTATAAGTTAGAAGTATTTATTGCTGTTATAGCACTTATTTTAAGCTGTAAATTTGCAGGTAAAGTATTTGGCAATCAATGGCAAAGTACGTCATCACTAACAGGCTTAAACCAATCAATTTTAGCGCTCGTTTTAGTATGCTTAACTATTTTGGGCGCGCGTAACTCATTAGGGCACAGACCACTTAACCCCGCCATGGTCTCGTTCTCTACTGATCACTTACTTAACGACTTAACCCTTAACTCACTTTATAGCGTCGCATTTGCAGTTAAGCAACTCTCTAACGAGCAATCAAGCCAAGACTATTATGGCAAAATGCCTACCGATGAATTGCTTAGCATTGTGCGTAGTAACATGCAAAACACGCAAGCCGCATTTAATGATGTAACCGCCCCTACAAAAACGTTTCATGAAGCAAGTAATATAGGTAAACCCAAAAATTTAGTCATTATTTTACAAGAAAGTTTAGGTGCTCGTTATGTAGGCACGCTTGGCGGTTTACCGCTTACACCTAATATAGACGCCCTTTATAAACAAGGCTGGGGGTTTGATAATTTATACGCCACGGGTACACGTTCAGTGCGTGGGATTGAGGCGGTAATTACAGGGTTTACACCCACACCTTCGCGTGCGGTTGTTAAGCTTGATAAATCACAACGTGACTTTTTTACCATTGCTGATTTTTTAGCGAAGCAAAATTACAACACGCAGTTTATTTATGGTGGCGAAAGCCATTTTGATAACATGCGCAGCTTCTTTTTAGGCAACGGTTTTAAAAGTATCGTAGATACAAATAACTTTAATAAAATAGATTTTAATGGCTCGTGGGGCGCATCAGACGAAGACTTGTACGACCAGGCCGACATAGAACTTACTAAGCTTAAAAATCAAAACAAACCCTTTTTTAGCCTTATATTCTCAAGCTCTAATCATAGCCCGTATGACTTTCCTGACGATAAAATAACGCTGTACGATAAACAAAAACAAACCCGTAATAATGCAGCAAAGTATGCCGATTACGCACTAGGCACGTTTATCGAAAAAGCTAAAAAATCGAGCTACTGGGACGACACTGTATTTATAGTTATTGCTGATCACGACTCGCGTGTATCTGGGGCGAGTTTAGTACCGGTTGATCACTTTAAAATTCCGGCCGTTATTTTTGGTAAAAATATTACCCATAAACGAGATAGCCAACTAGCCAGCCAGCTCGATATTCCTGTGACTCTACTGTCTTTAATTGGCGCAAGTGGTAAGCACCCTATGATAGGTCATGATTTATCAAAGCCAATTAGCGACAACAAACAACGCGCAATGATGCAATACGACAAAAACTTTGCCTACATGCACGATAATAAAGTGGTGGTGTTACAACCACAAAAATCAGCAACCACCTATACGTATAGCAATAACCAGCTTGTGCCATGTGAAAACGATGAGCAACTAGTTAAAAAAGCCCTAGCCCACGCGAACTTGGGTAATTTAGCCTACACAAATGGTTGGTATCATTAACCAAGTGACTTGATAATAAAGCCTTGTTAAAGTAACAAGGCTATTTTTATAAACCGAGTAAACATGAAAATCCTCGTTATTGAAGACTCTGAAGCACTAAGACGCAGCTTGCAAGTTGGCCTTAGCAACCTTGGTTTTACCGTAGATGAAACTGGTGATGGCTCAGAAGGGTTGAGTATGGCACTGAGTGGAAACTACGACCTCCTCGTGCTTGATTTAATGCTACCGAGCGTTGATGGCATGAGTATTTTACAAGCACTGCGCAGCAGTAATAGCCAAAGCCGTGTGCTAATTTTATCGGCACGAAGTGAGCCTCAAGATAAAATTAACGGCCTTATGAAAGGCGCTGACGATTATTTAACTAAGCCATTTTCGTTTGAAGAACTCCATGCTCGCGTCCTTGCATTACTTCGTCGTGGTTCACTGCAAAACCAACAAAATACCCTTACCGTAGGTGATTGCGTATTAGATCTGTCACTTAAAACGCTTCATTACAAGCAACATGCCATTGAGCTCACGCGTAATGAATACAAAATAATAGAATGCTTATTTAACGCCCCAGAGCGAGTATTGGGGCTTGAGCTTATAAGTGAAGCGGTGGTAGGGCAGTTTGATATGCTCTCTAAAAATGCGCTTGAAGCACACATCTCAACCATACGTAAAAAAGTAAGACAGTTTGATGGCGAGCTCCCGATAAAAAATAAACGTGGATTTGGTTATGTCGCAACAACAAAATAAAAATCACTCAATAAAACGTAAACTCGTTAATAATATTAGCGCTGTGATCTCTGTTATTTTATTCACCATATTTTTAACCGTTGATCTAAGTGTTGATACTTGGGTGGAAGATCAGTTCAATCAGTCTCTAACTAACAAAGCTAACTACTTAAAAACCTTAGTTGAGGATGACAACAACGTAGTTGAATTTGATTTTGCTGGTGAGTTTATGTCGGAGTATGAAGCAGCCGATGCCACGGAGTTTTACCAATTATGGCATGGCCGTGATGTGTTTGAGCGCTCGGACTCATTAGAGCTTTATGAAAATGCTAACCTACCTTTTTTAGAAATGCCGATAAACGAATCTAAAATTATAGATTACGAGCTTCCTAACGGGCGTGATGGCCGCGCACTTATAAGTCACTTTGTAGCCCAAAAAGACGATAGAAACCCCACTCACTCTGCTGTTTTTAATACCATGACTCTTGCGATTGCAGCGCCGACAGCCGAACTTAATAAAGTACTGATTATTATTGATGTGGTCTTTATTTTAACCTGTGTACTTGGTGTGTTTGGTGTGCGCTATTTAGTGACACGTATTGTAAATAAAGGTCTGCACCCGCTACACAACTTAAACGACCAAATTAAGTTACTCGATATTACCGGTGTTGCGCAAACAATAGAAAGCGACTTTAAAGTAGAAGAAATAGAACCTATACGTAACGAGCTAAATAAGTTTATTACCGTTAATCAGCAACTCTATAGTAATGAAAAACGCCTAACAAGCGACATTGCACACGAGCTTAAAACCCCAATAGCTGAACTAATAAGCCTCTCAGAAGTGGCTATTCGCTACCCTGACGATAGACGCATTAGCGACACCTATACCAGTGATGTGCTTAATATTTCACAGCGTATGAAAACGATTGTTAGCAACCTATTACTGTTGCAGCGCTCAAGTAGCAGTGCAATGCAATTAAATGCACAAAATATCATTCTAAATAACCTAGTAAATCAAATTGTTGATGAGCTGACCTTTAAGCACCCAACTATTAAAGCGCGTTTAAATAATGAGATAACTGACGAGTTTACACTTAATGCTGACGAATTTAGTTTAAATACCATTTTATGTAACTTAATCGATAACGCACTATTTTATGGACTCCCTGAGGCACCAATTAAATTAACTGCCGTAAATAACAGCACAAACATGACCATCTCTGTTAGTAACAAAGTAAATAAACCACTAAGTAGTGAACAGCTCACTGCTATTTTTGACCCGCTCTATCAGCTAGATTCATCTAGAACTAATAACCAGCGCCATGGTTTAGGATTATCAATTGTACAGAGCTTATGTAACTTAAATGGCTTTACTATCACGGCCAGTAATACCGAAAGCAATACGTTAACGTTTATATTAACGTTACCTCTGAAGTAAATTTAGGTTAGTATTTACACTACTAACCTTCGAGATTTTAAGGACAAACCATGAATGCTCTTACCCGTATTAGCCACTTTTTTATTGTGGCATTGCTTATAACATTTAGCCTTAACAGCTATGCAGCTCCCGCCTTATATAAAATAGAAAAAAATGGCGTCAGCTCTTACTTATTTGGCACTGTACACGTTGGTGATGCCAGCATGAAAGGCTTACCTAAAAATGTAACCGATGCAATTAGCGCAAGCAAAGAAGTCATTGTTGAAGTTGATATAAGCAAACTTACACCACTTGAAATGCAACAGCGCTCAATGCCATTTATGATGCTAAGTGACGGTAAAACATTACAAACTGAGCTTTCAAAGCAAAATTATACCAAGCTAAAAAATTACTTTGCTAAAAAGTCGATTGATATTGCTATGTTTAATGGCTTAAAGCCTTGGGCTGTTATGGTGACTATGATGCAAATTGAATTTCAAAATGCAGGATATTCAGATAAAACCGGCATAGACAAGCAAGTGCTTAGTTATGCTAAAGAGCATAAAATAAAAATTGGTGAGCTTGAAACTCTAGAGCAACAACTGCAAATGTTTGATGGCATGGCGCTATTAAGCAATGAAATGATTGAAGAAACCTTTGAGCAACTCAGCGATATTAATACTTACTTTATCAAATTAGTTAATGCCTGGAAAAACGGGGATATGGATACACTAACCGATTACTACAACATGAGTTTTGATGACAGTAATTATGGTGAAATTAGCGAGCAAGTAATGCTAACTAACCGCAATAATAATTGGGTTAAACAACTCACACCGCGTTTAGCAAACGAGCAACTATTTATTGCCGTAGGCGCTCTGCATTTACCTGAAAAACACGGGTTACTTAAACAGCTACGAGATAAAGGCTTTAGCGTTACTCGTCTTTAAAATAAAAATGGGTTGAGTGAATTTTCGCTCAACCTTTCTCTGAGCTTTTAATTAAAGTCTTCCATTTTTAAGTAATTCTCTATTCCTTTAATTTTGTCTGCCGCATGATGATTTACATAAATCACAGTACTTGTATTAGCAGCACAAATTTTCTCTATTAGTAGCAGTACACGTTGCCTGTTTGCTTCATCTAATCCTAAGCAAGGTTCATCTAAAATAAGTAACGTTGGATGCTTTACCATAGCTCGTACAATTAAAAGCATACGTTGATCGCCGTACGAAAGCTGGGTGAATGAGGTGTTTTGCTTGTCACTTAAACCAATAAATGCCAGCCACTGTTGAGCAATATTAACTTGTGCGTCGCTCGGCTTTTGATATAAACCTATGCTGTCATAAAAACCAGATATAACAGTATTTAAAGCCGATATACTTACGCGATAATCCATATGTAGCGCGTTAGATATAAAACCAATATGCTGTTTTATATCCCAAATACTCTCCCCTGTCCCACGTTTAAAACCGAACACTTCAATGTCATTGTTATAACACTGTGGGTTATCACCTGTTATTAAATTTAATAGGCATGTTTTACCTGAACCGTTCGCTCCAGTAAGCTGCCAATGCTGATGCTTTTTTATAGTCCAATTGAGATTTTTGAATATGCTTACGTCACTATAACTAACTTTAGCATTACTCAATTTAACTAAGGTATTACCAGTGAATGTCTTTTGCTCTTGTTCGGTATCAGGAGATGGCACATCCAATGAAGTATGCTCTAAATGAAGTAGTTTTAGTAAGTCACTTAATTGCTCACTACTTGGCTTTGCTAAAGTATGTAACAAGCAGCCTTGGTTTACATAACCATAGTGAGTAATGAATGAAGGCATTTCGTCTAAGCGGTTTAGCACAAAAACAAAAGTAATCGTGTGGCTAAGCTCTATGAGTATTTTATTAAGTTGCTGGCAAGATTGTACGTCGAGTCCATCAAATGGCTCGTCAAGTACGACTAACTCACTATGGGAGCTGAGTGCTTTTATAAGTAGGAGTTTACGAGTTTCACCCGTTGAAAGGTCTCTAAAATGCCTATTTAGTAATGAGCTAAATTTAAATAATTCTATTAGCTGCGCTAATAACTCATCATTATTACTATGCCCTGTAAAAATAAGGTCTTTAACGAGGGAGTGCTTTTCATGCTCTAATTCTTGAGCTAGTAACTGTTTATGCGAATCTGAAGACACGAGCATAAGCTTATTAATACTACTTATACGCTTACCACTTTCGCACTTAGCTTCACCAACTAACGCAGCTGTCAGTGCAGATTTACCGGCTCCATTAGCACCTAGAAGCAGCCAATGTTCTCCTAGATTCACTTGCCAATCTAGGTTGCATATGTCGTAACGACTTTTGCCTTGCCCTTGTAAGTAACCATTAAATTGCTCAAGCGTAATTGACTGCACTAACTTTTCCTAATAAACCTTAAAACAGCAAGTTAACGCATATTAAAAGAGCTTAGCAAGCTTGTTATCTGCAAAATTAATTTATTTCACTAGGGCGTGTTGATCTTTGTGGATTGAAATTTGTTCAATCTAGGGGCGATTAAATCGCGGCGCGAGGTTTGTAACCTAGTGGGCTAAGTAAAAACCGAGTAAAGCTTCCGCGTCCTGCTCACGCCCCTTACCTACATCCATGTAGGCAACAAAGAGTTAATCGTCCCTAGAAAGAACCCAATGGGCAGCGCATGTTTGGTATTTATGCTGCGTTATCGCCTA
>NZ_JADYXO010000050.1:0-2691 GCF_015864295.1 Pseudoalteromonas sp. NZS127_1
TTATTTAACTCTCTGAGTTGTTCGTGCCTCGCTATGCGTTGGCGTTTCCTGTCTCAGTGGGGTCGCATTATAGGGAGCTGCGGATTTTACGCAAGCGTTATTTGCATAAAATAGTAATTAAAATTAAGCCCCAAGCAAGCGCACACGATAAGCACAAGTTACCCACAAAACCCTGTTGATAACTCTGTTTTTGAACTTTAAAACTAAACACTTTTATCCTGATGTGATAAGTTGCGGTCACTTTTTTTAACTCATGTATTTAGGCAGTATCCATGACAGACATAATAAACAGTATAAGTGCCCTTCTATGGGGCCAAGTTCTCGTCTACTTATTAATAGCAGCAGGCCTCTTTTTTACTTTTCGACTAGGCTTTATTCAGTTTGTGCAATTTCCACATATGTTCAAAGTTATGTTTGGCTCTCGTAAATGTGCCGATAATGAAATTTCATCCTTTCAGGCTTTTTGTACTTCGTTAGCTGCACGTGTTGGTACAGGTAATATGGCTGGTGTTGCTGTTGCCTTATACCTAGGTGGGCCAGGTGCTATTTTTTGGATGTGGCTTATTGCATTAATAGGTATGGCTACAAGCTTTGCTGAAAGTACTTTGGCTCAGGCTTATAAAACAAAAGATGCTGATGGCAATTTTAGAGGTGGCCCTGCTTATTATATGCAAAACGGCTTAGGTAAACGCTGGATGGGGACTTTATTCTCGTTATGCTTAATTTTAGCCTTTGGTTTGGTATTTAACGCCGTACAGTCAAACTCTATTGCTGCAGCATTTGAAGTAGCGTTTGATGTACCTAAGTATATAGTAGGCATTTGCTTGGTTATTGGCTCTGGTATTATTATTTTTGGTGGTTTGAAAACGATTTCTCGTTTTGCTGAAATGGTTGTCCCATTTATGGCATTAGCTTACTTGTTAGTTGCTCTTTATGTATGTGCTATTAACTTTACTGCATTACCTGATGTAATTGTACTTATAATAAAAAGTGCTTTTGGTATTGAACAAGCTGGTGCAGGTGCAATTGGTTATGGTGTTACACAAGCTATGATCCAAGGTATAAAGCGTGGCTTATTCTCAAACGAAGCTGGTATGGGTAGTGCAGCTAATGCCGCAGCTACTGCGACACCTTACCCTCCTCATCCAGCATCACAAGGTTATGTGCAAATGCTAGGTGTATTTATTGATACTATTGTTATTTGTACAGCGACTGCTTCTCTTATTTTACTATCGCAGCAATTAGTACCTGAATCTGGTGTTATGGGGATTGAACTCACACAAGCAGCATTACAAGAACATGTCGGCGACTGGGGTACTTACTTTATTGCCATTGCTATATTGTTTTTTGCTTTTACTTCTATTGTGGCTAATTACTCTTACGCTGAAACAAATTTAATGTTTTTAGAGCACAACTCTAATAAAGGTATGTTTATCTTTAGACTTGTTGTTTTAGGTATGGTGATGTTTGGTGCTGTTGGTGAGCTTGGTTTAATTTGGACGCTGGCAGATATATCAATGGGTTTAATGGCCATTGTAAACGTTATAGCGCTATTTATGCTTTCAGGTGTTGTTGTATGGCTCTCTAAAGATTACAACGAACAACGCAAAAAGGGTTTAATACCCACCTTTGACAAAAGTAAGCATCCTAAACTTGCTAAAGAGGTCGATCCCGAGGCCTGGAAATAAACAATAAACAGCGAGCTACGACTCGCTTTTTTAGTTCTAAAAATAAAAAGCCCTGACACATAGCACTCGATCATTTATAAGTAAAAGCTGTTACAGACGATAAGAACCGTATAGACATTATCTGATTATCAGCCTAGATAAGACAACCTACAAAAACAGATGTTTAATGCCCACAGCTCTGCATTATGTATAAGCACTTTATTGTTTACCTATTTGAAGTTCTCACCATAACTCTAGACTTACTCTTACCCGCGATTTTTAACTTCCAATGAGCATGTGTTAGCAACCAATTCGACAACTATACCAACCTGCATAAATCTCTGAGCAATTTAACGAATTAAATTGCACTATAACGTCGTTAAAAATTTTTATTTAGAACACTAGATACAAAAATTTTTGCCTAAATCTAGCGTAATTTCCTTAACCTTAAATAGACCCCATATATAAGCAGATTGGTATTACTTTATGCTACCAGCACATAAGTGTTTGAACTTTGCTTTCAAGGTTATTTGCTCTCGAGGTGTAGATTGCTTTACTGTTTTGAATTTTTTAAAGCTAATGGCCTACTTTACTGGTTGTTATCATAAGTCTATGACGCTTAGTTCAGTTCAAAGTGTATTCATCAGCATAAAGTACTGTGTGTCGCTAAGGATTGCATGGCTGGTTTATTTGAGGCGCTATAGGATTGGGTTTGGAAATATTACATTATGCTTACTCATATATATCTTTAATACGATAGATATACAAACTCTTAATGAACTATCACACAACGCTATTATTGGGTAGACCATGCATAAAATAGTGCATATCAAGATAATATAAATCATAGAAAACATAAAAATGATAAATCAAGATTTTTACTGGATATTTTATAGATATCAGAAGATTTATTGGATATTTTTTAAGCAGAGCGCTTAATAGAGAGATGGTGCCCGAGGCCGGACTTGAACCGGCACGACTTGTTAGTCGAGGGATTTTAAATCCCTTGTGTCTACCAATTCCA
>NZ_JADYXO010000051.1:0-2154 GCF_015864295.1 Pseudoalteromonas sp. NZS127_1
ATATATTATTAACCTACAAATTAAATTTAATGGCAACATTTTGTTTGTTCAATTAAAGTGGCTGTCTAGTTTATCTGGTTTATCTGTTCATATAAAAAAGCTGCAAAACACGATGCATTAAGAAGGGGAAGTCCTTTTAACCTAAATAAAACCACTCAACCACTCGTAATCGCTTCCAAAACGCCAATTTAAACAACAGCAAACACTTCTTTATATGCTGCGTAAAAATACAGTAATCAATTGAACCAAAATAGGAACTCAGCTATGGTTTGTTTATCAATAAAACAAATTTTAAAACGAGTTAATCTACAGGCTCGTTATGTGCCTATGCTTTGGCTCTTCTATATATGGGAATATTTATGAATATTAAAATTAAATTTTCGGTACTATCGTTATTTACTATGTTAAGTTTTTCGTCATCAGCTAGTTCTAGTGATTATGCTGGGACTGCTCATGTAATTAAAGGTGAGGCTGAAGTCAACGTTTCAACGTTATTTACCTGTAAAAACGGACGTTCACGTCCGTCTCCAGTCGGCATTAAAAAATATGATAATATTGAATATCTTGTTCCTGCAAAGGTTCAATATGAACAAAAGAATTTTGCCACAGACCTTTATAATGAATGCTCGAAGGTAACCCCAAAATCTTTATCTGAGGTTAACTTGTCGTCCGTACCTATCATAGAAGTAGATAAAGATGGGGAAGTTATTACAGGGTACATATTTGCAGATAATTACTTTGAATTATTTATAAACGGTAAGTTAATAGCCGTGGATCCTATACCTTTTACTCCTTTTAATTCCAATATCGTGAAATTTAAAGTTAAAAAGCCATATGATATAGCAATCAAAGTTGTTGATTGGGAAGAAAATTCAGGCTTGGGTAGTGAAGATAACCGTGGTAAACGTTTTCACCCTGGAGACGGTGGCTTTATTGCAAGCTTCTCAGATGGTACGAAAACCAATTCTAAATGGTCAGCTCAAACTTTTTATACCTCTCCTGTTTATGATCTGAAGTGTGCTAAAGAAATAGGAGATCAGCGTTTAACAACAAAATGCAGTACCAATGGTGCGGATAAGTATATTGAGACCTATTCGTTACATTGGGATATCCCAGTAAATTGGAAATTAAACGAAAGTTACTTATCTTGGCCAAATTCAGTGGAATTTACGGAAGATGAAATTGGTGTTAATAATAAGAAAGCTTATATGAATTTCCAAGAACAGTTCTCAGGTTCTGGTGCTTCATTTATTTGGTCAAGCAATCTTGTTTTAGATAACCTTGTATTATTCAGGTATCGAGTTAAATAAGGCACATAACAAGTGACTATGGTGTCAATTCCTAATTTCAAGCCATTTTAGGATCCCACATGACACCATCCCTCACCATAGAATTTATGATTACTATAAGCTTTCTTATACAGGCAATAATAGCCACTTTTTTAGGTTTCCCTGCCGCGACTAGCCGATGATAAATAGCTTTAAATTTAGGGTTACATTGGATAGCTGACATCATTGCCATATACATTGCGGTTCTAATTTTCGGTCGTCCACCTCGTATCATCCGTTTACCCTGATAAGCACCACTTTCTCGATTAAATGGTGCTACACCAACTAGTGATGCAGCCTCTTTATTGTTTACACACCCAAGCTCAGGCATGTCACTAAGTAAGTTAAACGCGACAACATTACCAACGCCAGGCACACTTTGAATAAAGCAATTAACAGTGACACCCATCCTAAATTTTGCTCTTTTTTAAATTAAGGACTACGTTTTATTTAGTGTAAAAAACAAGCAGGGTGTCTTATGGCTATCGCAAGAAAGCGTCAAGTAAGTTTGGTTGATACAAAGTACTACCACTGTATTTCACGTTGTGTACGCCGTGCATTTTTATGTGGCGAAGACCGTTTTACAGGCAAGTCTTACGAGCATCGAAGCAATTAACAGTGACACCCATCCTAAATTTTGCTCTTTTTTAAATTAAGGACTACGTTTTATTTAGTGTAAAAAACAAGCAGGGTGTCTTATGGCTATCGCAAGAAAGCGTCAAGTAAGTTTGGTTGATACAAAGTACTACCACTGTATTTCACGTTGTGTACGCCGTGCATTTTTATGTGGCGAAGACCGTTTTACAGGCAAGTCTTACGAGCATCG
>NZ_JADYXO010000052.1:0-1828 GCF_015864295.1 Pseudoalteromonas sp. NZS127_1
CGCTAAAGCGACTCAAAACGTTCTTTAACAATATAAAGCAATCATCTGTGTGGGCACTCGTACAGATTGAGTTCTAACAGCCAACCTACTTAGGTAGCGAGGCAAACAAATTAGAGTCTCAATTGAAAACTGAGTGACCAACAGAATAGTTATTTCGGTAATTATTCGGCACAGTCAATTCAATATCGAAAGATATTAAAATAAATTCAGAATTCATTGAGCTGTCGAAAGACATAAAACTTTTTAATTGAAGAGTTTGATCATGGCTCAGATTGAACGCTGGCGGCAGGCCTAACACATGCAAGTCGAGCGGTAACAGAAAGTAGCTTGCTACTTTGCTGACGAGCGGCGGACGGGTGAGTAATGCTTGGGAACATGCCTTGAGGTGGGGGACAACAGTTGGAAACGACTGCTAATACCGCATAATGTCTACGGACCAAAGGGGGCTTCGGCTCTCGCCTTTAGATTGGCCCAAGTGGGATTAGCTAGTTGGTGAGGTAATGGCTCACCAAGGCGACGATCCCTAGCTGGTTTGAGAGGATGATCAGCCACACTGGGACTGAGACACGGCCCAGACTCCTACGGGAGGCAGCAGTGGGGAATATTGCACAATGGGCGCAAGCCTGATGCAGCCATGCCGCGTGTGTGAAGAAGGCCTTCGGGTTGTAAAGCACTTTCAGTCAGGAGGAAAGGTTAACGGTTAATACCCGTTAGCTGTGACGTTACTGACAGAAGAAGCACCGGCTAACTCCGTGCCAGCAGCCGCGGTAATACGGAGGGTGCGAGCGTTAATCGGAATTACTGGGCGTAAAGCGTACGCAGGCGGTTTGTTAAGCGAGATGTGAAAGCCCCGGGCTCAACCTGGGAACTGCATTTCGAACTGGCAAACTAGAGTGTGATAGAGGGTGGTAGAATTTCAGGTGTAGCGGTGAAATGCGTAGAGATCTGAAGGAATACCGATGGCGAAGGCAGCCACCTGGGTCAACACTGACGCTCATGTACGAAAGCGTGGGGAGCAAACGGGATTAGATACCCCGGTAGTCCACGCCGTAAACGATGTCTACTAGAAGCTCGGAGCCTCGGTTCTGTTTTTCAAAGCTAACGCATTAAGTAGACCGCCTGGGGAGTACGGCCGCAAGGTTAAAACTCAAATGAATTGACGGGGGCCCGCACAAGCGGTGGAGCATGTGGTTTAATTCGATGCAACGCGAAGAACCTTACCTACACTTGACATACAGAGAACTTACCAGAGATGGTTTGGTGCCTTCGGGAACTCTGATACAGGTGCTGCATGGCTGTCGTCAGCTCGTGTTGTGAGATGTTGGGTTAAGTCCCGCAACGAGCGCAACCCCTATCCTTAGTTGCTAGCAGGTAATGCTGAGAACTCTAAGGAGACTGCCGGTGATAAACCGGAGGAAGGTGGGGACGACGTCAAGTCATCATGGCCCTTACGTGTAGGGCTACACACGTGCTACAATGGCGCATACAGAGTGCTGCGAACTCGCGAGAGTAAGCGAATCACTTAAAGTGCGTCGTAGTCCGGATTGGAGTCTGCAACTCGACTCCATGAAGTCGGAATCGCTAGTAATCGCGTATCAGAATGACGCGGTGAATACGTTCCCGGGCCTTGTACACACCGCCCGTCACACCATGGGAGTGGGTTGCTCCAGAAGTAGATAGTCTAACCCTCGGGAGGACGTTTACCACGGAGTGATTCATGACTGGGGTGAAGTCGTAACAAGGTAGCCCTAGGGGAACCTGGGGCTGGATCACCTCCTTATACGATTTAGAACTTATTTGTTCGTAGTGTCCACACAGATGATTGTTA
>NZ_JADYXO010000053.1:0-1670 GCF_015864295.1 Pseudoalteromonas sp. NZS127_1
GGTGGTCAGCAATTATTGAACGGCAGCTTCGGTTCAAAATCATTCCAAATTGGTTCAAATGCAAACGAAACAATTAACGTATCATTGTCTAGTGTAGCGGCAGAAAAAATTGGGTCTAACCAAGTGGATTTACAAGGTGGTACTGCTAACGAAGGTTTTGGTACTGCTACAGCAGCTGCTGCTTCTACCGCTGCGGCAAGTACAAATGCAGGCGGTACGTATGATATTTCTGGACGTAATGACGCTAAAGTTACTATTGCTGCAGGCGCTAGCGCAGAAGATACAGCTGCTGCAATTAACAGTGTAACGAGCTCTACAGGTGTTAGTGCGCAAGCTAGAACAGAGGCCACGGTAGTTGTTGGTGGTGCTGCAACAGTTTCTGGCGAGACGGTTAGTTTTGAGCTTAACGACGAGAAGGTTTCATACGTAGCTACAGGTAATGCAGATGGCGACCAGCAAGCAATGGCTGAAGCTATTAATGGTGCAACTGATGAACATGGCGTAACAGCGAGTATTGAAAACGGTGTATTATCAGTATCTAATAATACGGGTGCAGATATAACGTTAGAAGGCTATGCAACAGCAGATACCGCTGGTGCTGCTGTAGCGAGTACATTATCAGTGACAGCTCTGTCTTATGCAGGTGTTGAAGATGATGGCGCAACGGGTACAGCTGTTCCTGTTGTACTAACAAGTGGAGTAGCAGGTACTGCGACTGATTCAACGCGAATTTCGGGCGGTATTCAATTAAACTCTCCAGAAACATTCAGTGTGAAAGCGTCTGATGATTCACTAGCTAGTGTAGTTACAGAAACAACAAGTAAGCTAAATGATGTTGCTGACGTTGATATTACAAGCCAAAAGGGCTCACAAGATGCGTTAGCAATTATCGATAACGCGATTGCAAACATCGACTCACAACGAGCGAGTTTAGGTGCGGTTCAAAATCGTTTTGACCACACAATAAGTAACTTAGCGAACATATCAGAGAACGTATCTGCATCACGCAGCCGTATTCAAGATACTGACTTTGCAACAGAAACCGCTGAGATGACGAAGAACCAAATATTGCAACAAGCAGGTACATCAATCTTGTCGCAAGCAAATCAGTTGCCACAAACAGCGCTTAGCCTACTAGGCTAACAGTAACAAGGTAATAGCTACTTCTCTATTTTAGCTAATACTTACAATAATTTTAAAAGGAGATGACTTTGGTCATCTCCTTTTTATTTGGTTTTGATATTGCACCAATCGGCTCAATATGAGCTTTATTTAACGACAGATGATTGTATTGTAACAAGGCTAAATATTTCGTTACTTAATTGTTTTCGGCAATTCCCCTACTATTGTTCTACACCCGTGTAGTTGCAATAAGAAGTCTTAAAAGCAGTTCGTGTCATAGTTAACCCCTAGTAACAAACTAATTAACAGGTTATAAATTTATTAACATGAATTTGTAATTATTTATAAATAAAAGCTAAAGGTATTTTACTCCCTGCCGTTAACTTAATCAGTAAGGGGCTTGTACATAAATTTGTTACGGCTCTTGGTGAAATAAAAACAGTACTTTTACGAAAGTAATCAGGAGTTTTATTATGATTTCAGTAAACACAAATGTATCTTCATTAAACGCACAACGTAACCTATCTCAATCAGGTTCTGATTTAGCG
>NZ_JADYXO010000054.1:0-1637 GCF_015864295.1 Pseudoalteromonas sp. NZS127_1
CGGAGTTTTTCAAGTTAGTTGTCGCATCAAATTAAATTTTATGCCGCCCGCATTGCTTCTTTTTTCTCTGGATTTAAATTTACTTCATTGATCATCGTCCAATCTCGAGACTTTCCTGACCAACGACTTGGATTCTGTAATTTCGCCATCTCATTTACCTGATGACGTTTCGCTAGTATCGCTTCATCTAATCCTAAATGACGCTGGTTTGGCGTGACAAATTTAATACCGCTGTGCAAGTGCTCATCGTTGTACCAATCAACAAATCCGCTAACCCACTTTCTTGCGCTACCCATGCTTTCAAAGGCTTTCTCAGGGTATTCCGGGCGATACTTTAACGTCTTAAATAGCGATTCAGAATAAGGATTATCATTACTCACAGACGGTCGGCTAAATGAAGGAACAATACCTAACTCCTGCAATGTCGCTAATAACGTTGCCCCTTTCATTGGACTGCCATTATCCGAGTGCAACGTGACTTGCTCAGGCTTTACCTGCTCTCGCCTGCAAATATCTACCATTAAATCAGCCGCCAGTGTGCTTAGTTGTGTGTCATGAACCTGCCAACCAACTATTCTTCGACTATAAATATCCATCACTAAATATAAGTATAAAAACTGACCTTTAACAGCTGTTGGCAAATACGTGATATCCCATGTATAAATTTCGTTTACACGTATTGCCTTGAGCGCTTTTGGCTTTTTTATCTTTTTATTTGGTTTAACTTTTTCTCTGTGTGTTAATAATTTATGCGATTTCATAACGCGATAAAACGAGCTTTCTGATGCTATCCACACACCTTTATCCAATAGTTTAGGGACTATCTTACTGGGTGGTAAATGTCCATATTCTATTGAATTAACAGTCTTAATTATACGCTGTTGCTCTAATTCAGTTAGCCTGTTAGGTGGTCGCTTTATCGTACTTGTTCGCTTATCTGTCATATCATCAGCTTCAATCCAGCGTTGAATTGTTCTTGCCGTTAGACCAAGTAACTCACATGCTTTTTCTTGCCTTGCCCCTGATTTCTGCGCGTCGGTAATGAGCTCTATCAGTTCATGACGTTCAGTTGAGCTGGTTAATCGTCCTCGTTGAAACCCCAAAGCGCATCTGCTTTTTTTTTGAGTACGAGTAAGGCGGCTGTTTCTGCTAACGCTTTGTCTTTACGATTAAGCTCTTTTTGAAGCTGCTTAATTTCTTGTTTGAGCTGTTTACTGTCTGATTTTACGGGCGTCGTTGAAGGCCCTTTAGCAAAATCTTGCTTCCATTGTTTAATATGATGCGGGTAAAGTCCCTTAGCACGGCAATATTCATTAAGAGCTGCTTCATCTAAACTCGCACATTCAATAATGGCGTTAAGCCTTTCTTCTAAGCTCCAGTCATGAGGGCGTTTTTCTGTTGTCATGTGACTACCATTATTTTTAGTTTCAAGTTCATGGTTTTTAGCAAGCGCGATCCATCGTTGCAAGGTTGAATAACCGATGCCTAAATCAAGCGCAATATCTTCTAGGCGAACATCATCACATTGAGATAATGCTTTTTCAACAGCTTGAACTTTAAATTCTTGTGTAAATCGACGTCTCATTTTATCTGCCTCTATTAAAAGTTAGAGGCGACAACTATCCTGACACAGGGGG
>NZ_JADYXO010000055.1:0-1493 GCF_015864295.1 Pseudoalteromonas sp. NZS127_1
TAGCTGTCTCTTGATCACAAGTCTGGCTCAAGAGATTTTGCTAAATCGTAGCCTTCCAGGATGGCTTGTAACTTAAGCCATCCTTGCCATAACACTTTCACAGATGCACGCCCTGTGCGCTTGGTATCTTTCCAGCCTCCTAACTTTGCCAGTTCCTGATACGCCCATGACATATTTGGAGCAGTTTCAGGCAATGGTGTTTTTATTCTCTTTAACCACAATAACTTCCATGCTTTGGGAGATAACAGTTGTTCACAACTTGGAGAATCAGGCTGCTCATTGGTGAACTTTAGTTGCAATATTCGCGTCGCAATAAAGCCATTAATCGTCACCAATCTTTCCATGTTATCTTGGCTTTGAAGGCGTAAACTTTCGATATCCGTACCATCACTTTTCCAGACTTTATGGTATTCCTCTACAAGCCAACGGTGCTCATAGTAGGTGATGATAGCTAAGGCGTCTTCTTTGCTGGTGACTGGTTCACTGGTTAATAGGTGCCAGCTTAAGCCGTTCTTAGCGTTTCCTCGCTCTGCACAGCCGACATAGTAAACTGGGAGGGAGTGTCCTTTCTTATTGTAAGGCGCTTTGAGTGTCACTGGCGCATAGGTGATATCCAGTGTTGCGCTTCGGGCTTTTCTTCCTCCTTTTTGTGCAATGTGGATGTGTTTGGTGCCTGCACTCATCAGCTCGCTTGCAAACGCATAGAGCTTATCCTCACCTTCTTCAATATGACGACTTTGCATCGAGCGTACGACGAATCGTTGCTGCTCGGTTAGTTTATACTGCAAGTATTCGTAGATGTCCGCTTCGCGGTCACACACCGATATCACGTTCGCCATTTGTCCTTGCAGCCGCTCTGCCATCGCTCGTGACGCTGACTCCCACTTGTAACTTTCTTTTTCTTCGTAAGAAGTCGTCGCGTGTTTTTCTCTTTTTCCAATCGTGTTGATATCACGACTCCAGCGAGACTGTTCAATTAATCCCACAACTTGCTTTGTGTCTGGCGCAAACAGTAATACGCTATGAGCTAACAAGCATCGTTGTTTTGCTCCTCGTCCGACATGACCCAAATCATCTCGAATGGAGGAATGTTTATAAATTAGTGTGGTCGTGTCTTCTAATGCGAGCAATAAGTTATGACTTTTTGCTTGTTCAACCGTGGCTTTAAAGCCTGACTCGGCTATAGCCGTTGCGTCAATATTCTCGTTGCGAATAAAGCGGTAGGCACCTTCCATATCGGCGGGGGATTGAGTGATGTTCACAAGTGGTTTTCCTGGTTCATTTGCAAGCGTTGATGCTAACTTTACCAGACGCGCTGTTCTTCTTGGATCACCTAAGTCCGATTTACCGAATTGTTGTTTTGCCCAATGAGTATGTTCGTTAATCATAATGTGCCCTCAAACAAGATTTGAAGATCTGATCATGACATTGAGATTTAGTTCAAAAAAATCCCCGCTAATTTCTTAGCAGGGATTTGTGTATAAGAGACAGCT
>NZ_JADYXO010000056.1:0-1293 GCF_015864295.1 Pseudoalteromonas sp. NZS127_1
GAGGGCGTTCAGAATTCTGTGTCAGCCTAAATTGCTAAATATCTAGCACACCATCTAACCTACCTTCGAAGTGGATGGCCAATTGCGACAATGTCAGATTCCAGTTATGGATTGGCATTGTCCATTTCTTTGAGGCATTTAATATGCCTGCATACAATAGTTTCATCAAGCTGTTTTCATTAGGGAATCCTCCCTTAGTCTTGGTGAGTCGCCTAAACTGACGATGTACAGCTTCAATCGCATTCGTGGTATAAATAGCTTTACGTACGTAATCTGGATACTTGAAATAAACCGACAGATTGCCCCATTTACGACGCCAAGACGCGATAACAATAGGGTATAACTTGCCCCATTTGGCATCTAATTCGTCAAGAGCGGCTTCTGCTGCATCCTTAGTGGCAGCCTTATAAACGGGTTTCAAGTCAGTCATAAACTCTTTTTGGTGCTTTGAAGCAACGTACTTCATCGAATTACGAATTTGATGAATGACGCACTCCTGCACTTCGGCGTCGGGGTAGATTGTTGCTATTGCTTCAGGGAAGCCTTTTAGTCCATCAACACAGGCAATTAAAATATCGGATACACCACGATTATGTAAATCTGTTAATACTGCTAACCAATAGTTAGCCCCTTCACTTTCAGAGACATATAAACCAAGTAACTCTTTTCGGCCCTCGATATTCACACCTAGCACGGTATAAATAGCCTTACTCACGTAGCGTCCATTTTCTTTAATTTTATAGTGAATGGCATCAAGCCAGATAAACGGGTAAAGCGTATCTAAGCTGCGAGCTTGCCATGCTTTAAGCTCTGGTATCAGCTGGTCTGTTACGGCAGTGATGGTGGCCTCTGATACTTCAACGCCATACATATCCTGTATGTGGCCTCGAATATCTCGATAGCTCATACCTAAAGCAAACATAGATAGGATTTTCTCATCAATTTCAGGCGTTAACTTAGTTTGGTTCTTTTTAACAAGCTGAGGTTCAAACGAACCTGAACGGTCTCTGGGCGTTTCAAGTTCGAATTGGCCTATGGATGACTTAACTGTTTTTTTGGTTGAACCATTTTTACGGTTAACTTGCGTCTCAGATTGTAGATGCTGCTCTAATTCGGCTTTAAGAGCCGCTTCGGTGAGTTGTTTGATTAAGGGTGTTAGAACACCGTCTTCGCCAGTAAGACCTTTACCAGCTTGAAGTTCAGCTAATGCTTTGTTGAAATCGAAAGATTGAGTCATGTGTCACTCCTGTTTTCTTAATAATACTGAAATGACACAGATTTCTAAACACTACC
>NZ_JADYXO010000057.1:0-1266 GCF_015864295.1 Pseudoalteromonas sp. NZS127_1
TGTAGTGGTACAGTGATTTTGGCCACCCATTAAGAAAGAAATGTTATGCTAATAAGCATACAAATTTGGGTGAAAAAATGACGAAATTAAAACGCGCAACGTATTCTGCAGCAATAAAATTAGAAACAGCTCAGCTTGTAGTTGACCAAAGTTATACTCAAGAAGAAGCAGCCAAAGCGATGGGGGTGGGTAAATCAACCGTCAGTAAGTGGGTTACTCAATTAAAGCAAGAGCGGAATGGCCAGACACCATCGGCTTCGCCAATGACGCCCGAACAAATTGAAATCCGCGAACTTAAAAAGCAAATCCAACGCATCGAATTAGAAAAGGATATATTAAAAAAGGCTACCGCTCTCTTGATGTCCGACTCCCTGAACAATTCTCGTTAATCGAGAAACTAAATCAACGAGAGCGTTACCCAATTAGCGTGCTGTGTAACGTATTCAATGTGCATCGTAGCAGCTATAAATATTGGGCTATACGGGATACAACGCCGACGTCAGAGCAAGTAAGGCTAGAGGCTGAAGTTAAAGCAATACATGCAATGAGCGGTGGCTCAGCTGGGGCGCGGACAATCGCGGCAATAGCAACGAACAATGATTTTGAATTGAGTCGTTATCGTGCTGCTAAGCTAATGGTTAAATTAAAGCTTGAAAGCTGCCAAGTACCTCAACATTCATATAAACGCGGCGGTAATGAACACCTTGAAATTCCAAACCTGCTTGATAGACAATTTGATGTTGTTGAGCCAGATACCGTATGGTGCGGTGATGTGACGTATATTTGGGTAGGTAATCGCTGGGCTTATTTAGCCGTTGTTATTGATTTATTTGCACGTAAAGTAGTTGGCTGGGCCATGTCGTTGTCGCCAGATACTAATTTAACGCTAAAAGCGCTTGAACTCGCGTATGAAAGCAGAGGAAAACCGACAGGACTGATGTTTCATTCAGACCAGGGTAGTCATTATACAAGTTTAAAATATCGCCAACGTTTATGGCGCTATAAAATCAAACAAAGTATGAGTAGGCGTGGAAACTGTTGGGATAATGCACCAATGGAGCGATTTTTTAGAAGCTTTAAAACGGAATGGATGCCAAAGGTTGGATATGGAAATTTTATAGATGCTAAATATAGCGTTAGTGATTATATCAACGGATATTACAACAACGTTAGGCCGCATCATTATAATGCCGGTTTAGCGCCAAATGAATCTGAGGTTAGATATCAAGATTCTAAAACTGTGGCCAAATTTTATTGACCACTACA
>NZ_JADYXO010000058.1:0-1222 GCF_015864295.1 Pseudoalteromonas sp. NZS127_1
GTAGATACCATCTCTTCTAACCAGCCTCAAGCTTTCTTTAAATAGCTTGGGGCTGATATTCAGTTTGATTCTTCACAACACCAAAACAGATATGTGTCAGCTTTCTCATTGCAGCACCAATTGCCTGCATTTTTGTTTTACCTTGCTCCACTAATCGCTTATTTTGGGCTTTTATATCTGGATTATGTTGTACAGCTACTACAGCAGCCATATACAATTTAGCCCTTATATACCCAGGCCCTTCTTTGCTTAAAGTTGTTTTTCCAGCCCGTTTGCCTGACTCATTAAGCTTAGGTATTAAGCCTAAGTAACAAGCTAATTGCTTGGCATTTTTAAACTGTTTACATGCCATCAAGGACACCATCATACGTGATATTACCTCTCCAACACCTTTGATACTTTGAAGCAATTGGCGGTTCTTTTTTAATTGTGGGTGTCTATCAATATGCTCATCAATGTCATTTTTTAGCTTGCCTATCTCAGTTTTTAGTACAGCTATCATATCTTCAATTGACTGAGTAACTCGAGTAGATGCACCTGAGAAACCAACAGCTTCATAACGATTTTCTTCGCGACGTAAGTCTTGCTCAAGTGCTTCAAGTCTACGCGTCATTACTTTTAACTCTCTCGCTTCAACAGGCTCAGGCTGCCAACTTAAAAGTGAGTGCTGTTGGTCATGACCATAACGAGCAAGCATTGTGGCGTCTGACTTGTCTGTCTTATGGACAAGCCCTAATGAACTTGCGTACTGTTTTGCTTTACCAGGATTTACATGTAATAAAATAAATCCTTGCTCATATAGGAAATACATCAGCGGCTCGCTATAAACACCTGTGGGCTCTGTTGTAATAACAATATCTTGTGCTTCTAAATTTGTATTCTTTATCAACCAGGCAACTAACTCTTGATAGCCCTGCGGGTTATTTTTAAAAATCTTCGTTTTCTTTTTACTTTTGACTACATCGCGTAGCCAGGAAATATCTAACTTGTCTTTACCCACATCAATGCCAATAAAAGCTTTCATCTCTATCTACTCCCCTTGTACATGCAGCGTCACCCTTAGTTGGGGCGCTAGGATACCATTCAGTTTAATGGAGGTTAGGAAGTCAGGGCTCAATCTACGTCACAGCATTTTCACACTCTGGTTGGGTACGAGCTCACTGTCTTCCCGATGTGACAAGTGCTAGCTAAACACTCATCAAGAAGAGATACAAGGTTGGGT
>NZ_JADYXO010000006.1:0-213903 GCF_015864295.1 Pseudoalteromonas sp. NZS127_1
TTGTTCTATATTCACAAAAAAATCCGTAGTTAGTTTCCTAACTACGGATTTTGCATGATCGTTTGGATCGGTCAACCGGTCATTTTCTTAACTGATCGGCATTAGCCTGAGCTCCTTTTTAGCATGCTATTAATAGCAGCAATTAGCGAAGTAACGACTCAGTTAGTACTGGACGAATTTCGCGAATAATTGCTTGAGTCAATTTTGGTGAACCACAGATAATATTGCCGCTGTGGTTATAGTTATTACCACCAGCGAAATCTACAACCATACCGCCCGCTTCTTTAACCATAAGTTCGCCTGCAGCAGAGTTCCAAGGTTTTAAACCAATTTCAAAAAATCCATCAACACGGCCAGCTGCAACGTATGCCATATCTAAAGCAGAACAACCTGCACGGCGAATGTCTGCAGTGTGTACAAACAATGCTTTAAACGCTTCAGTGTATGCATCCATGTGGTTTTTGTTTTTGAAAGGGAAACCAGTAGCAAGTACAGTGCCTGCAAGAACCGTAGTTTTGCTAACACGTAGACGTTTGCTGTTTAACTGAGTGCCTTGACCGCGAGATGCAGTGAAAAGCTCACCACGAATTGGATCATAAATAACAGCTTGGTCTAAACGACCTTTAACTTTAAGTGCGATAGAAACCGCGTAATGAGGGATACCTTTGATGAAGTTAGTTGTTCCATCGATAGGATCTACAATCCATTGGTAATCATCATCCTTGCCTTTATGCTCACCTAATTCTTCACCAACAATAGAGTGAGTAGGGTAAGACTGTAAAATAGTGTCACGAATTACGGCTTCGGCTTCTTTATCAATGTTAGTTACTAAGTCGTTAGCGCCTTTTTGTTGCACTTCAACTTTTGATAAATCTTCACTTGCGCGAAGTAAAATTTTGCCTGCGTTGCGCGCAGCGCGAACCGCAATGTTTAACATTGGATGCATGGTATTACCTTTGGGTTGTAAAAGAACGTTTATATATTTCAGCCGGCATATTTTAGCGACTTTTGACATAAAGTAAACAATAAACCCCAAATACTTATGTTTGTTTTTTATACAAGATTGAAAAATGTCTATATTTTTTAAAAATAATAATGAGCAATTAATAAGTCATTATGTTCCTTTGTGTGTTAATTAAATTGAATTAATTTTAAATAACGCTTTACCTAAAGTTAGCTTGAGGTTTTATCGTGATCCTAACTTAATTGATAGGACAACATTATGTATTTAGAGCACGTAAACTTAGTCGCGAGTGATATAGATAGTATGCTTAAATTTTACCAAGCTGTATTTCCGCATTGGTCAATCAGAAGTGAGGGTAGAGGTGATTGGTACGGAAAACCAAGACGCTGGGTACACTTTGGAGATGACACGCATTACATTGCGATAAGCGACCATGGTGAAGGTGAAAACAGAAACCTATCGGGCCATCAAATTGGTTTTGCACACTTTGCTTATGTAACTAATAATTTAAGCGCAGTAGTAATGCGCTTAAATAAAGTGGGTTTTACAGTAAGCAAGCAAGGTAGCGAGAATCCTTTCAGAAAGAATGTCTACTTTATTGATCCCGCCGGGTTTGAAGTTGAGTTTGTAGAGTATTTAAGTGATATACCAAGCGAGCGAAATAACGATTTATAATAAAATACTAAGCAGCACGCTAAAGTGCTGCTACTCAATTATAGTGAGCGGTTATTATTACCCGTGCCAAACTGGGTTTTTAGCTCATTTGCAAAGCTCATAAATTTTTCTTTAATTGTGCGCTTTATTTTTACTTCAACCGATCCCATAACTGCCTTTCCTTCAATATGAATAGTAGGACCTTGGCGTTTGTTAAGCGACACTGATTTATTTTCAAGGCTACTTAAAATACAAAACATTTTAGACACTACATTTACATGCTCTGGTACGTAAATCTCATCGCTACCAAAAATACAGTTAACGTGAATAGTTACATTTTGATGCGCAAAAATGGCATCAGTAAAATCAAGTACCACCGATCCCATAAAGTTACTTAAATATATATTTTTTGGCACGACCCACTGACCGCTTCGTTCGTTAGAGCCTAAAATACTACGTAATGTAAAATCATCATCACTGTTTTGCTGTGCACTATAATGTGGTTTAAATTGCGATTGTTTTTCTGCTTTATATTGCTGATCGGTATTAAGTGTTAAGTCTTCTACTAAGGCTAAAAGAGCGTTGTTATTAGGTGCATCCATCGCGTTATCGAGTCGTCTCTCAAATGCATCAACAGAAATAACCCCATGACTGTAATTATAAATTAATTGATCAATCACTTGTTCGCGTACTTGCTCTATTGGGCGGTCTTCAACTTTTACAGACATGGGGCATTCCTTATTATATTTACTATTGATACTGCTCTTGATGTTTATATGCAAAGCACGCACCAAATATAATCACCTTAATTATCAGTAGGTTAATTTATAATGATGTTTTTTATTTTGTTATATTAACGATAGATTAACCAAAAATGCAATTATCTAGCTATTTTCACTATTTGAGAAAGTTTTACCGAGTAGCCTGTAAATAGTTACACAACTATAGATAATGCCTCACTCCAAAATAAACTCAACCTATTGAAATTTAAGTATAAATAAAGTTGGCCCAAAGCTCGCATTAGTTAAAGTGTCTTTAATCAAAAGGAGAAAGATTATGAAAACATTTAACAAGTCTATTATCGCAGCTCTAGTTCTTGGTACTACGGCTATGGGTGCCCAAGCAAACAGCTGGGAAAACGAAAGTAAAGATGCTTGGATTGATGGTAAGGCAGAAACAGTTCTACTTATGAACACTAATCTAAACAACTTTGACATTAACACTGATGTAAAAAATGGCAAAGTAGTACTTACAGGTAAAGTTAATAGCGAGCTTGATAAAGAGCTAGCAGAAGAACTTGTACTTAGCCTAGATGGTGTATCTGATGTTGATAACAGCCTTACTGTTGTTAAAAGCATGGATACCAAAGATAAAAGCAATGACATGATGGACGATGATGATAACGACCTAACGGACGCTAAAATCACCACTGTAATCACAACTCGCTTCCTGTTTGACTCAGAAGTTGGTGGTACAGACATCGATGTTGATACCGACAATGGTATTGTAACTCTGAACGGTTCAGTAGAGTCTGAAGCTGAAAAACAACTAGCAGTTAAAATTGCTAAAAATGCTGAAGATGTTCGTGACGTAGTTGATAAACTAGCTATTGTTGCTGAATAATACAGTATAGTTAAGGCCCACTAACACTGGGCTTTACGTCTTTTTAATGCTTAATTTAAATGGAGTTTAGTCATGGATATTATTCGTATAATACTTTCGGTTTTATTACCGCCATTAGGTGTGTTTTTGCAAGTTGGCTTAGGTATGCATTTTTGGTTAAATATTTTATTAACACTGCTAGGTTATTTCCCAGGGTTAATACATGCAATCTACATTATTGCGAAAAAATAATGACAGATTATATATTGTGTAAGCCGACTACTGAGGCCTAATGATACAAGTGCCCCAGTACCGTTCGGCTCACAATATTAGTTTTTAAAGTAAATATTTTTTATCAAAATCTAATTTTTAATTTACTCAAACTAAGTGATTTATTTCTTGTAACTCACTCCCAAAATACACTCAGCCAAACCATTGTTTACTTCAATTAAGCTTTCTAACTAACAGTAGTGTTCTGATTCTGTATTGATGCCATTTAGGAAATCTTTAATATTAGTTTGTTTATATATCTACAATACGCGATTAATTACTCTATTATTTAGTGACAATATTACCATCACTTCTAGTGTTATCATTACACCAAGCTTTTACGCATATTGAGGTAGCTAATTGAATATTCGACTTATACTGTCAGGCGTTGTGTCATTCGTTTTTTATTTTAGCTGGGCCTACTGGGCGAACAGTTCTGCAGATATTGCTAAATCGGTCACGCTTCAAGCTGCATTAGTACAAGGTTTGTATAGTGGATTTGTAACGCTGTTTTTTACTTTTATTTTAGAAAAGGTCGTCAACAAGTATAAGTCTAGTTATGTATCGCTTGCGTTCGTAACTCCAATTATTTGTATGTTTCATTCTAAAACACCACAAAACGTAGCAATACGACAAAGCTTCAATAATGCAATTAACTCTAGCGCCTCGTATTTAGGTAACAAAAAAATAGCAGGTGTACTTTTTGCGCCTATTATTCCGATTACTGTTCAATCGAGCTTAGTGATTATGGTGAATGTAATTAATCAGACACCTAATTTGACACTTACAGTAGCCCCAAGCATATTTTTTACAGCCTTGTATGCCTACACATATATGTTAGCTTTACTTAAAAAGTAGAGCGTTAAATACAAAAGACTACATGTGGGAGGAAGGTTTTTATAATTTAATGCAGAGAATATCGTGGGGAATATCTTGTATTTTATGCTTATACCCACCTAAAAGATTACTATTTAAGCAGTTAGCTTACTGATTGTTAAAATAAAGGTGTTTGGTAGTGACAAGCACCTAAAAAGTTTTTATACTGCAACCCGCTTTAGTCGCTCTGTGACTGAACGCTTCAAAAATTAACTGCCTAGCAGTTATATAAAAGTTGGCCCCTTAGCTCAGTTGGTTAGAGCACACGACTCATAATCGTTAGGTCCCCAGTTCGAGTCTGGGAGGGGCCACCACTTTTGCAAACTTTCCAAAAAATACCTACTCAAATTATTTAAAGCTACATGAACTTAATATCGTGTAATTTATGATTCTTTATTTACCTCTAATAATAAATATAATTTAAATAAAGTTAATCCATAGATTAAGCTAAGCTTTCTTAAATTTGAAAGAGTGCGAATGCACTATTAAATTCCAGCGTTAGATCGGACGCTATTCATGCTCTGTTTTGTAAATGACAATGAGCTGCACCTGATTTTAGAATACAAAAAAGCCCCTATTGGGGCTTTTTACTTACTAGTGTTTACTTCTATTGCTCAAAACTACAAGAGTTAACTAATTTTTACGGTATATCTCATGCTCAATATCGTAAATATTTACGCTTAAACTGTCTGATGCTCTGCAGTATGTTTTTAAGCATGAAAGTAGCAGTTCGCTTAACATTTGTTTTTGCTCAATTGAGCGTCCCGCTAAAATATGTACCGCGATATGTATAAACCCTGATTTTCCTGCGCCAAGTTGATATTGCTGATAAGCAATAGCGCGTGTTTTGATGGTTTCTAATTCAAATAAGTTACTTTCGAAAGCGGTAGTGTGAATTTTTTCTACCAGTACTTGTGGTAAAACAGGGAGGTCTTCTGAGTGTTCAATAATAATGTGCGGCATTTAGGCGTTTCCTATTATGAGTTACTGCATGAGCGAGAGTTAATTGTATCAAATACAACAGGGTTCGCTAAACCCTGAGCTATCTAAAATCTTTACTTTAAACTAATTTAGTCGTATTTATTTTTGATGTTAGTATAAAAACAAACAGGTGAACCTTCGCTTAGTAACGTAGGTGCCAAGTTACTTATATATTAATTAAGGATAAGTATGAAATTACCACAAAAATTTAAACGTTTAGCTTTACTTACAGGTGCAGTTGTTACATTAAGTGCTTGCTCTGACGATGTTGCATCGGTAAGTCTGGGGTTATTTACAACTAAGGATGTTGTGGTTAATTCGCAGCAAGATCCAATCCTTGAAGGCGTTACTTGTCATATTAGTCATATAGAGGCTAATTTGGACTTTTCTGATCCCTCTGATATGTCTATAGCATGTCGTCAAACGGGTCCTATTACAGCGCAGCAGCTACAAAAAATAGACCGCAGTAAATCAGGTGAAGTGATATTCAAATCATCTAAAAGTATATTATTTAAATCACTAAAAGTGCGCCGTATTTACGATGCTGAGAATCGTACTTTATTGTACTTATCGTATTCAACTAAAGAATCCAGTGGTAGCCACCACCATGCACTATCAACAGTGCCGCTATACAATACTCAAGCGTGGGATTGGGCACTTACACAAAAAAACTAAACTAGCACTAAAACTTATAAGAGCACCTTATGTTAGCTTTATTTAAATCGGCACCTTTATTGGAAGATCAAGAGCAGCAATGGCTTATTGATACATTTATTTGGGCTGTAGAAAATTTTGATGCAGAGTTTTTTACAAAGCACACTCAAATAATACTGCCAACGGCCACTTTTTTCCCTGATTCGGTATCGAGCATTGAGGAAATGGCGAGTAATGTTTTTACCCGGGTTACTAATTACGCGGGTATGAATGCATGGCCTATTCAATTAGTCGCACCTCAGCAGTTACAACCGCAAGTTTTTCCGCACTTTGAATTTAGTGATGGAATACGTGGCGAAGGCAGCCATCTAATTGTGCCGCCAAGCCATAAGGTCAGTATCTCTTTTAATCCTAATCAGATTAATCAGCCACAAGATTTAGTGGCAAGTTATGCGGGTACTCTGGCCACCATACTTATTCATCACGTTGGGGTGCTACCGCCAGGAGGTAGGGAGTATTTACCACAAGCTGCCGACGCACTTGCCTGTTTTTTAGGATTTGGTGTGATGATGAGCAACACGGTGTATCAGTTTAAAGGCGGTTGTGGCTCTTGTTATAATCCATACGCTAACCGTGAAGCTAAGTTAAGTGAAACACATACGGTATTTATGCATGCCCTGATTAGCTACTTTAAAAACGATAAAGTGTCTAAAAAGCATTTAAAGCCGCATTTACGTGGTCAGTTTAAAAAAGCGCAAAAAGAAATTAAAGCATTGGTAAATAACTCGGCTAACCCGCTGTTATTAGCTTATTCGCCAAACTAGCAAGGATCTGCGTGGAATACTTAGATGAATTTTTACTGATTGTTATTGCTCATTTTTTTGCAGTAGCAAGCCCAGGGCCCGACTTTGCCGTAGTACTTAAGCAAAGTGTGCAACAAGGAAGGCGCAATGCATTGTGGACAAGCGCCGGTGTTGGCGCTGCTATTTTACTGCACGTTGCCTATTGCGTTTTAGGTGTTGCGCTTATTTTAACGCAATCGCCTAGTTTATTTATGGCGCTTAAGTATCTTGCCGGTGCATATTTAGCTTATTTAGGCGTACAAGCACTCAGAGCTGCAAAACCTCCAGCAAGTAATGAAGGCGAGGCTGCAAAAGATGTTGAAAAAAAAACCGTCCAAGAAGAATCCGTTTGGCTTGCTTTTAGGCGCGGCTTTTTCACAAATGCATTAAACCCAAAAGCCACGTTATTTTTTATGTCATTATTTACACTCGTGATTAGCCCAACAACACCGACTAGCGTACAGGTCGGTTACGGTGTGTACATGGCATTGGCTACTTGGGCGTGGTTTTCAATGCTTTCAATAATACTTTCTAGAAATAATGTAAGGGGTTTTTTCCAACAACGCGGTTATTGGTTTGACCGTGGAATTGGCGTTATTTTAATTGCTCTTGCAGTACGTGTTGTTATTTAACTTATTTAAAAAGTACAGGAGATAAAATGCCGTTATATAATTTTTCGTTTGGCTCCAATATGTCATCTAATCGTTTGTTAGCGCGCTTACCTAATGTAAAGCGTGTAGGAACAGCGGTACTTAAAGGTTACGAGCTAACTTTTGATATGCTATTTAAAGATGGCTCTGGCAAATGCAGTATTTGCCCAAGCGATAAAGAAGGCGCGCTGGTTTACGGCGTTATTTATGAGCTTAATGAAGATGAAAAAGTTATTTTAGATGGTATTGAGGGCGTAGGTTACGACTGCGTAGATATAGCCCCAACGCTTCTAACGGGTGAGACTGTAACTGCACATTGTTATATAGCTAATACCCATGACAGCGATGTACTCCCATACGATTGGTACATAAAACACGTTCATCGCGGATCACTTGAAGCGGGCGTACCAAAAGAATACAGTGATGCGATATTAAATCGCGCACAAAAAAGCGATACCAATCAAGAGCGCGCAGCAATTGAATTTGCAGTTCATCAAAAATAATAAAATAGGATTGATATGAAATTAACCAAACTTGCCGCAATTGCACTACTAGCAGGCACTTCGTTTAGTAGCTGGGCACAAGTTGATACCAACAAAATTGACGACGTTATTAAAGCGTCAATGGCGCGTTTTGACGTACCCGGTATGGCAGTCGCCATTGTTGAAAACGATAAAGTAATATTTGCTAAAGGCTTTGGTGTAACTAATCTCGATACCAACAAAAAAGTAAACAAAGACACCTTGTTTGGTATTGCTTCAAACACGAAAGCGTTTACAACAGCAGCGCTTGCCAAGTTAGTTGATGAGGGGAAGTTAAGCTGGGATGACCGCGTAATTGATCATTTACCAGAGTTTAAATTATACGACTCATACGTAACACGCGAAATGCGTATTCGTGATTTATTAAGTCACCGCAGTGGGCTAGGGCTTGGGCAAGGCGATTTAATGATTTGGCCAAGTACCGACAAGTCAGTTGATGAAATTTTAGCGGGATTACAGTATTTAAAACCAGCGAGCAGTTTTCGTAGTAAATACGCTTATAACAACTTGATGTTTGTTACCGCTGGTGAGGTGGTTGCACGTGTGTCGGGTATCAGCTGGAACGATTACATCGAAAAAAATATATTACAGCCGCTGCACATGGATAACTCACGCGCGGGATTTTCACGTATTCCAAAAAGTAATAAAAACTGGGCGACAGGTCATATTCCTATGGATGGCACGCTTCATCCATTTTTTGTGAATTACTTAGAAGATTTTAGAGGTGCAGGTGCCATTGCTTCAAGTGTAAGCGATATGAGCCAATGGCTTCGTACGCAATTAGCAGGCGGTAAAATGCCAAGTGGCGAGCAGCTGTTTAGCGAAAAGCAACAAGCGCAAATGTGGCACCCACATATTACGTCTATGGCGTCTAAAAGTGCGTTTGAATCGTATCATCAGCAGTTTAGGGGTTATGGGTTAGGTTGGAGTATTGAAGACTACCACGGCTTTAAAAAGCTAGGTCATGGCGGTGGTATTTTAGGGATGGTATCGCAAGTTACTTTATTGCCTGAGAAAAAACTCGGTATTGTTATTTTATCTAATCAACAAGCTTTCGGTGCACTTTCGGCAGTAACCCATGAAGTACTTGAAGATGCACTTGAGCTCGAAGATAAAGACTGGGTAGAGGATTTAGCTAAAAGTCATTTTGAAGGTAAACAACAGGCGTACGCTAATGCAAAACCAGAAGCCCCCGCTGACTACCAACCACAATTACCAAACATTAATTACACCGGTACATTACATGATGATTGGTATGGCGATGTAATTATTGAGCAGCTTGATAGTAAATTGCATATTGATTTTACGCATACTAAGCGCTTAAAAGGCACACTTGAGCATTACACTGGTAATACATTTATAGTTAAGTGGGATGAAAAGCTGCTTGAAGCGGATGCGTTTATTCGTTTTGAAATGAGCTCACAAAACCGTGTAAACAGCGCTAAAATGCGTGCAGTATCAACACAAATTACCGACTTTAGCTTTGATTTTAGAAACCTACATTTAAAAGCAAAATAGCTAATAACATTGATATTCAAGGTATCGATATTTAAAGTATCGATATACACCAAAGTCGCAAAGCCACCCGTCGGTGGCTTTGTTATATTAAGCATTCAATTTACTTTGGCTAGGAGCATTTTATGCGTACTGCAGTTATTTCACACCCTCATTGCCGTAAACATAAAATGATAGACGACCATCCTGAGTGCCCAGAGCGCTTAGATGCAATTACCGACAGGTTATTAGCCAGCGGTGTAGATGTTGGCTTAACACACCTGCAGGCACCTAAGGCCGAGCGTGAGCATTATTTACTTGCTCACGATGAGGCTTTAGTTAAACACGTAGAAACTACACTACCAACCGAAGGACTCGCTAATTTAGATGGCGATACGTGGTTGTGCCCCGATTCGTTTAAAGCGATTGAGCGGGCAGTAGGTGCCGGATTGTTAGCTGTTGACGAAATACTTGCTGATAAACTCGATGCTGCTTTTTGTTCTGTGCGCCCGCCAGGGCATCATGCTAATAAAGATTCATCATCTGGGTTTTGTGTGTTTAATAACTTAGCTATTGCCGTTAAGTACGCTCAAAGCAAAGGGGTTAAGCGCATTGCGATTGCTGACTTTGATGTACACCATGGGAATGGCACACAAGACATTTTTATTGATGACGAAAACGTACTGCTTTGTTCGTTATTTCAGTATCCGTTTTACCCAAATACAGCGGTTAAAAATAATAGTCATATAGTTAATTCACCTCTGCCAATTGCTAGTAATGGCGACGACCTAAAAGAGGTGTTTACTGGGCAATGGTTACCAAAATTAAAAGCGTTTAAGCCTGAATTACTTTTTATAAGCGCAGGGTTTGATGCACACCTAGAAGATGATATGGCGAGCTTAAAGTTTGTAGAGGATGACTACATTTGGCTTACCGAGCAACTATGTGGTGTTGCTAAAGAGGGCGGCTGCAAAGGTGTTATTTCGTACTTAGAAGGTGGCTATGCGCTATCAGCTTTAGGTCGCAGTGCTGTAGCGCATATAAAAGTGCTTACTGAGGTTTAAATAAAGAGAGTGTTTATAGCCCTAATAAATCAAACGCCTGCGCTGTGCTTAGGGTTTTGATTTTACCAAGGCAGCATTGTCCTTCATTTAATAAGTAAGCTGTAACAAGCTGTGCTAGCTGCTCGCCATTCAATTCAGGGCAAACAGTGCCTTGTAAATTAAGGAAGTCACCTTGCTTATTAAGTACTCGCACATCGCTTAGTTCACTTTGCATAACGCTGTGTAAGCACTCTTGTTGCTCTTGTTGGTTATGGGCTATCTCAAGCTCATTATAAATAACCAATAACTGTGGATAGCTGTTTAACATAGCCCGTTAGCCTACGGTTACTTCATAAGACGTAAATTTACGAATATTAATAACGCCTTTTTCAAAAATTAAGTACTGGCCTTTAATACCTTGTAAAACACCACTTACAACAGGGTCTTTATCAAAGTTAAATGAGCTGATTTTTGTTGGGTATTCGGTTACTGGAAAGTTTAAATCAACTACATCTTCATCAAGTTGTTCTATTGCTGTTGCGCCAAATAATTCACTGAGCTCGTTTAGCTTTTCACTAATTTGTGGGATCAGCTCGGCTGCAGCTGCTTTTAAGTCAATTGCTTCGTTTTGACCTTTTAGCATATTGCGCCAATTCGTTTTATCGGCAATAAATTCAGCCAATGCAACTTCCACTAAACCTGATTGCAGGCGAGTTTGCACTTTAAAAATAGGTAATGCCTGAGTCGCGCCTTGATCAACCCAACGAGTCGGTATTTGTGTGTGGCGGGTAATACCTACTTTTAACCCAGAGGTGTTAGCGAGATATACATAGTGTGGGATCATGCAGTTTTCTTCGCCCCACTGTGGCTCTCGGCAAGTGCCTTGATCGTAGTGGCAGGTTTCTGGTTTCATAATACACATATCGCAACTAGCGAGCTTGCGCATGCATACAAAACAGTGACCTTGAGAATAGCTTTTTTTGGTTTTTTTACCGCAGTTAGAACATAAAATAGTGCCACTAAAGGTAAGCGTAAGCTCCTTACCTATAAATGCATTTAAGTCTACTAGGTGTTCACCTACAGGTAAGTGATATTGTACTGGTTCGGTTAAGCTCGATTTTAATTTACGCAGTGTGCCTTGCATCTTTACTTGGCCCCTAAAGATGTTAAAAAGAGGAGTCTAACATTTTTAAGCTATATTGGCTTTTTAAGAAGTGTAAATAGTCGGTGTAAGGCAGTGCTTTTGCGTATAAATAACCTTGGGCGTAGTCAGCGTTCATATCTTTGAGTAAGTGATGGATTTCCTGGGTTTCTACCCCCTCAATTGTTATTGATAAATTGAGGTTATGCGCCATATCAATGGCTGTTTGTACAATAACCTGGTGAGTAGGGTTATTAGGTAAATCAAAAACAAATGACTTATCTATTTTAAGTTCACTAAAGTGATAATTGACTAAGTAGCTAAGTGACGCATAGCCTGTCCCAAAGTCATCCAGTACTACTTTAATACCTAATGCGGTTAGCTCATCAACTAACTTTATAAGTGCATCTTGGCTATCTACGAAGGCCGATTCGGTTAGTTCAAATTTAAGTAACTGTGCCGGCACTTGGTATTTAATTAAAATATTTTCTACTTTTTCGGCTAAATTATTTATAGTTAAGTTTTTAGCGCTTAAATTTACGCTAATTGTGTGCTCGTTATAGCCATTTTTTGTAAGCTTGACTATGTCTTTACAGGCTTGCTCTATTACCCACAGTGTTAGCTCGTTAATAATACCTGTGTGCTCAGCAAGTATTATTAGTTCTTCAATTGATAAGTTGCTGTAAGTTGGGTCGGGCCAACGTAATAAAGCTTCAGCACCACTTACGTGGTTACTTAATAAGTTTATTTGAGGTTGGTAATAAAGTGCCAGTTGATTTGTTTTGATGGCTTGTTGCAGCTTAGCGGCTAGAGCAACGTCCATCATTAGATTATTACCGTTTGACGATGACCCAACTTGATTAACGCTACCTTTTGCTTTTTTAAGCGCTAAATAACCACGCTTTAACCAATATTCAAAGTCGTTACTCTTACCTGCACTACTAATACCTATACTGTAACTAAGCTGCAGGTTTAGCCCTTTAATTTCATATTGTTTTGGTAGGCTGCTAATTATTTTAGTCAGTAGTGCTTCTAGCATTTCTTGGTTTTGTGTTTTAGTAGAAATACAGGCAAATACGCCACTGCTTAAATCGGCTAAGCGTGGGCTGGTGTTTAAATCTGTCTCGAGGTTTGTAAATTCGCGTTCATGGCTGAGTTCTAATTCAAGCTCTTTGGCTACATGCTTTATAAGTGTGTAGCCCTGAGAAGAGGTAATAATTGTATTGAGCGAATTAAAGTGACGTATTTTTATTAAACATAAAGTTGTTGAGCGGTTTTGGCTTTGTAGCGCCATAAATGCTTGTTTTAGCTTGGAGCTATTAAGTAACTTTGTTTGTTGTGTGTGCGTGGCATGGTAAAGCGCACGTTCGCGCTGATACCTTACTCGGTCAGCTAACGCCATTGCCATTAAAATAACTTCGCACAAAATAGCCATTAAAAAGGCATGGCGCGAGGTAAAGCTATAAGCCAAAAAGCCAGTGAGCTCCATAGGCTGTATTACCGCACCAAATATCAGCGGTATCCACGAAAGTACATAAAACTTAGCCCACCTAAAGCCGCTACGTAGCTTGTTATAAATTAAAATAATACAAACAACGTATAAAAGTGCCATTACACAAAAAAACAACGGGGCTGCAATGTACTCAGGAATAAATAGACTAGCTATAGCCATTACTGACATAAACAAAAGCAGTTTTACGCTCATTTTGTATCGCCAGCAATTGTCCTTGTGATAGCGTAAAAACATAGTACAAAAGGCGAGAGTGAAAAATGATATTGCGTAGTTAAAAAATATGACTTTTTCGTGAATATATAACTGCCATTGCACTGGCCATAAATAAAATCCAAAACCAAGCACTGCACCCAATAAGGTTAACGCACTAATGATATAGCCAATATAAATTAAATAAACACGGTCTTTTATGCCAAAATAAAGCACCAAGTTATAAAGCGCAGCCATCAATAGCACGCCTACAAAAATACCCCAGATCCCAGTTTGAGAGCGCACTAAGTCAATAAACTCTTTATCACGATATAAGTTTACAGGTGTTTTACTTATGCCGACTGTGTCTATTTTCATTACTAGGCGCTGTGACGATTTTCTTTCTACTAAAAAACGAATATGCGGTACGCTGTATTCAAACAAAGAGAGGGCTTCTTCTTTATCGCCGAGTTTGTATGTTTCAATTAGTTTGTTGTTTTTATCGAGGCGATACACCGTAAGGTGATCGACCATAGGGTTGTCAAAATGTGCCACAACATTTTGCTTGTTAAGGCTTTTATTTTCTAAATCAAGAAACAACCAATAGTTTTGCTGGCTAAAACTCCATGGAACACCTGAAAATGGTTGATGAGTAAGTAATTCAGGTTGGTTAATGATGGTATCGAATGTTTTAGTTTTGGTTTCGTCAATATAGTAGGCGTAATCGAGGTACATTGGAGCCGTTTTATCAATTGTATATCGTGTAGGCACGACAAGGTTTGATGCCAATGTACTGATTATAAAAAATATAAATATCAGTATGGCAACAGCAATTGCATGGTAACGTAAAGTTCTTAGTTCCAACGTTAATTTACTTTTAAAAAACCTTTTAATTAGTGTAGCACTAAAAAAGCGCAGATAAACTGCGCTTTTGTAGTTAAATTAACTGGTTATACCAATGAATAGGTATTACAGGCTATTGCTCGCGTGCAATAGCACGGTAAGCTATATCAGTACGATATTCCATACCATCCCAGCTAATATGTTTAACAAGCTCATAGGCGCGCTGCTGCGCTTCTGTAACAGTGTTACCAAGTGCTGTTGCGCATAATACGCGACCGCCTGCGGTTACAACGTCATTGCCACTTTGCTTAGTACCCGCATGAAACACTTTTTCACCCGCAGGGTAATCAACTTTTAGCCCCGAAATTGCATCACCTTTAGGGTAATCACCAGGGTAACCTTTAGCTGCAAGTACAACACCAACGGCTGCGCGTGGGTCAAACTTAATCGTTGTTTTATCAAGTTCTACACGGTTAGCAGCTTCAATCAATTCAACTAAGTCTGATTGTAAACGTAGCATCATTGGTTGAGTTTCAGGGTCGCCAAAGCGACAGTTGTACTCAATTACTTTAGGGGTACCTGTTTCGTCAATCATCAAACCTGCGTATAAAAAGCCGGTGTACGGATGGCCTTCGCTTGCCATGCCTTCTACCGTAGGGTAGATCACTTCGTTCATAATACGCTGGTGGATTTCATCCGTAACAACTGGCGCAGGTGAGTATGCACCCATGCCACCCGTGTTAGGACCGGCATCGCCATTGTAAGCGCGTTTATGGTCTTGACTGGTAGCAAATGGTAATACGTTTTTGCCATCAACCATTACAATGAAAGACGCTTCTTCACCCTCTAAAAATTCTTCAATAACAACACGACTTCCCGCATCGCCAAAAGCATTACCCGCAAGCATATCGCGAATAGCATCTTCGGCATCGGCTTCCGTCATTGCTACAATTACGCCTTTACCTGCAGCTAAACCATCTGCTTTTACAACAATTGGCGCGCCTTTTTCTTTTAAATAAGCTAGGGCTGGGTCAATTTGTTCAAACGTTTGATAATCGCCTGATGGGATATTGTGGCGCGCTAAAAAATCTTTAGTAAACGATTTAGAGCCTTCAAGCTGGGCTGCGCCTGCCGTTGGGCCAAAAATAGCCATGTTATGTTCACGAAACTTATCAACAACACCCAGTACTAACGGTATTTCTGGACCTACAATAGTAAGCTCTACCTTGTTTTGCTGTGCAAAACTAAGTAAACCCTCTAAGTCGTCAACGTTTATTGCTACGTTTTCAAGTTTTGGTTCAAGTGCAGTACCTGCATTACCAGGGGCTACAAATACAGTATTTACTTTGGTGTTTTGAGCGGCTTTAAACGCAAGTGCGTGTTCGCGGCCGCCGCTGCCAATGACTAAAACATTCATGGCGAAAATTCCTATTTAAAGCGGTTTCTTAAATTTCAGCGTCATGCGGTCGCTTTCACCAATGGCTTTATATTTGTCAGCATCTTGTTCGCCGAGTCTTAAGCTTGGTGGTAGCGTCCATACACCTTTAGGGTGATCGGCTGTATCTTTTGGATTTGCATTTATTTCACTGCTTGCTACTAATTCAAACCCAGCTTGTTTAGCTAGGTCGACTACGTAGCTCTGCTTCATATAACCTGTAGTTTTTTGATCTTCGTCAGCACGTTCTTCAGCTAAACGGTGTTCAACTAAACCTAATGTACCACCTGGTTTAAGGGCTTTATAAAAAGCTTGGAATGCACTTAATGCACCGCTTTTATCTTTGCCCATATACCAGTTATGCACATTACGGAACGTTAAAACCATATCGGCACTGCCAGCTGGCGCAATATCTAAATGTGTTACAGGTGCAAACTCAGTAATTTTAACGCTACTAAAGCGCTCATCTTCAGCTACTTTTTGTTTAAAGCCCGCAAGAGAGCGTTGGTAGTAGCCAACTGATGAATCAGCAGGAAAGTGCGCGGCATAGTAAGTGCCTTGCTCTTTTAGTGCTGGCGCTAAAATTTCACTATACCAACCACCGCCTGGCGCAATTTCAACAACTGTCATAGTTGGTTTAAAGCCAAAAAATGCCAATGTTTGAGCCGGGTGACGATATTCGTCACGAACGCTGTTTTTAGCGCTACGTTCGCTTGATTGAAGTGCATGCTCAAGGCTCGATTCGTGGTTATGGCTAAGCGCCATAGTCGATGTCATCGTTAGTGTGGCTACAAGTAGCGATTTTAGCGCAAATTTCATTGTTTGTTCCTTCACATTATAATTTTAAATAGGTTATTGAATAATCAGAATACGTGAATTTATAGCAAACAAAAAGGGTTAAACCAACGTTTAACCCTTTGTGTGATTAGTGGCGGAAATGGCGCATACCAGTAAGTACCATTGCCATACCGGCTTCATCAGCGGCTGCAATCACTTCCTCGTCGCGCATTGAGCCACCTGGCTGAATTACCGCAGTAATACCAGCGGCTGCGGCTGCGTCAATGCCATCACGGAATGGGAAGAACGCATCAGACGCCATAACTGAACCTTTAACTTCAAGGTTTTCGTCTGCAGCTTTTATGCCTGCAATTTTAGCTGAGTATACACGGCTCATTTGGCCTGCGCCTACACCAATGGTCATACCGTCACGGGCATAAACAATTGCGTTTGATTTAACAAACTTAGCTACTTTCCAGCAAAATAGTAAATCTTTAAGTTCTTGCTCTGTAGGTTGACGTTTAGAAACAACTTTTAAGTCGCCTTGCGTTACCATGCCTAAATCGCGGTCTTGAACTAAAATACCGCCGTTAACGCGTTTAATATCTTGGCCAGCTGCTTTACCTGTCCACTGTCCACATTCTAATAAACGAACGTTCTTTTTAGCTTCAACAATTTTTGCAGCGTCGCTCGAAATACTAGGTGCGATAATTACTTCAACAAACTGACGATCAACAATTGCTTGTGCAGTTGCTGCATCTAGCTCTCGGTTAAAGGCAATAATGCCACCAAATGCTGATGTAGGGTCTGTTTTAAAAGCGCGCTCGTATGCTTGTAGAATATTGTCCCCAATTGAAACACCACACGGGTTAGCATGTTTTACAATTACGCACGCAGGTACGTCAAATTCTTTAACACATTCAAGTGCTGCATCGGTATCTGCAATGTTGTTAAACGAAAGGGCCTTACCTTGCAATTGAGTTGCTGTTGCAACTGATGCTTCAGCAATGTCACTTTCAACATAAAAAGCAGCATCTTGATGTGAGTTTTCACCGTAACGCATATCTTGCTTTTTAGTGAACTGCATATTGATAGTACGTGGGAATTTAGTCTCTACAGCAGCTTCCTCGGTGTAATCAGGAACCATTTTACCGAAGTAGTTAGCAATCATGCCATCGTATGCGGCAGTATGCTCGTAAGCTGCAATCGCTAAGTCAAAACGTGTTTTATATGTAGTAGAGCCATTATTGTTTTGCATTTCACTAATAACACGGTCGTAGTCACTCGCGTTTACCACGATTGTTACGTCTTTGTGGTTTTTAGCGGCTGCACGAACCATTGTAGGGCCGCCAATATCAATATTTTCAATAGCATCTTCAAGGCTGCAGTTTTCTTGAGCGACTGTATTCGCAAAGGGGTATAAGTTAACTACAACTATGTCGATAGCAGAAATGTTGTTATCTGCCATTACGCTTTCATCTTGTCCGCGACGGGCTAATATGCCGCCGTGAATTTTTGGGTGAAGAGTTTTTACGCGACCATCCATGATTTCAGGGTGGCCTGTGTGATCTGATACTTCAGTCACTTTTATGCCGTTATCAGCAAGTAGTTTACATGTACCGCCAGTTGATAATATATCAACGCCTTGCGCTTCTAGTGCGCGGGCAAATTCAACAATACCGGTTTTATCAGACACACTTAATAGTGCGCGACGAATGGGACGATGAGTATCCATTGTAGTTTGATTTCCTCAGTTAATGAGCTAGCTTAGAAGCGGGCATTTTAACTGATTACAACTCAAAAAACGACTTATAAAGCGCCGATGAGGGTGAGCATTTTGCAACTCGGCTATTAAACTACGGGCATAAAAAAAGCACCCTAGGGTGCTTTTTTAATAATTAGCTGTGATAAATCACAGCCAGCATATTAGTTCATGCCGTATTTTTTAAGCTTTTTACGTAAAGTACCACGGTTGATACCTAGTAAAATTGCTGCACGAGTTTGGTTACCACGTGTATATGTCATTACTTCTTCAAGTAATGGCGCTTCTAGCTCTGAAAGAACAAGGTCGTAAACGTCTTGCACATCTTGACCGTTAAGCTGCTTTAAATAGTGGTGAACAGCTTTTTTTACTGCATCACGCAATGGCTGCGGTTTCTCGTGTGACTGAACATGAGGGTTAGTGATAAATGGAGAAGTCACGTTTTGTTCGAACATTATTAAGTCTCTTTCTTTCTTAGTTAGCTGCTAGTGTTTTAAAGTATTGCTCTAATGCGACGACCTGTGCTTGTGGGTTGTCGAGCGCATTAAATACTCGCCTAAACTGACCATCACTGTCATGGGTTTGCAAATACCAAGATACATGTTTGCGAGCAATTCGCGCTCCCATTGGCTCACCGTAAAACAGATGGAGGTTTGTTAAATGCTCCATTAAAATACTGCGCACCTCTGCAATAGCAGGCGGCTGTAAGTGTTCCCCAGTTCGCAAATAGTGGTCTATCTCCCTAAATATCCAAGGGCGACCTTGGGCGGCTCGGCCAATCATAATGGCATCTGCACCCGTATAGTCTAAAACCTGTTTTGCTTTTTCTGGTGATGTAATATCACCATTGGCAACAACAGGAATCGACACTGAACGTTTTATATCCCTAATCGTGGCGTACTCAGCATCACCTTTGTACATACATGCGCGCGTACGCCCATGTACAGCAAGTGATGCAATGCCATAACGTTCAGCTATTCTCGCAATCTCTACACCATTACGGTTATCCGGATCCCATCCTGTACGGATTTTAAGTGTCACAGGTATATCAACAGCATTAACGACTGCATCAATAATCTCTTCCACAAGTTCAGGAAACTGTAATAAGGCAGAGCCTGCGAGTTTCTTGTTCACTTTTTTTGCTGGGCACCCCATATTGATATCTATGATCTGTGCACCGTTAGCAACATTGAATTGTGCGGCCTGCGCCATAAGCTCAGGATCTGCTCCTGCAATTTGCACAGCGCGTATACCCGACTCACCGCTGTGATCCATACGGTTCATCGACTTTTCCGTTTTCCAAACCTTAGGATTAGACGATAGCATTTCAGAAACAGCTAGCCCTGCGCCTAAACGACGGCAAAGTTGTCTAAATGGTCTGTCTGTAATGCCAGCCATTGGCGCGACAATTACATTATTCTCAAGTTGGTATTTACCGATACGCACTATATTCAATAGGCCTCTTTTCAAGGGGCGCTAAGTTTACGGTTTTTTTCACAAAAATCAAAGGCTATAAATTGAACAAAAGTAACTTTTTTTTGCCCTTTTCGTATTGACATTTGATAACCACATGACAAGTAGGTTGATTTGTTTGAAATTTATACAAGTTTTATTTTTTACACAATAATCAGAAAACTTTTAATATGTAAAAAAATAGTAAAGCCTGTTAAATACAGGCTTTACATGCAGGTTTTGAGTTAATGCTCTAAATTTGGTTATGCAGTTTATTACGCTTTTTTAGTGCCACTTACTCGAGTCCAATCACCTTCAACGGCAATGTCATCTAGTTCAATAAACGGTGCATAAATATCAGCAACTGATTGTGCTTGTTCTTCTAAAATACCCGACATTGCAATCTTGCCACCAGGCTTTAATAAACCTAAAATTACACTGTGCAATTCGCGAAGTGGCTGGGCTAATATATTTGCCACTACTATGTCGGCGGTAAACTCAGGTTGGTTTTCTGGAAGGTATACTTCAAGTTTGTCTGCAACGCCATTACGGTTAGCATTATCTAAGCTTGCCTCAAGCGCTTGAGGATCAATATCAATCCCAATCATGCGCTCTGCGCCTAGTTTTATAGCTGCAATACCTAAAATGCCTGAGCCACAACCAAAATCAACAACCGTTTTACCTGTTAGATCTTGGCTTTCTAACCACTTAAGGCATAAGGCCGTTGTTGCATGTGTGCCCGTGCCAAAAGCAAGGCCAGGGTCAAGCAGTACATTTACTGCATCAGGATCTGGAATGTCGCGCCAGCTTGGACAAATCCATAGCCTTTCACCAAATTGAATAGGGTGGAAGTTATCCATCCATTCACGTTCCCAGTCTTTATCCTCAAGCTGCTCTATTTTGTATACTAAATTGTCTTTTAGTTCATCATGGCGTTTCAATAACGCAACGACTGCATTCATATCGTGATTAGCTTCAAACAAGCCAATTACTGTTGTATCAGCCCAAAATACAACGGTGCCAATTTTAGGTTCGTAAATAGGGGTGTCTTTTGCGTCAATAAAGGTTACTGAAGCACTACCCGCTTCCATTAATAGGTCACTTACTGCATCTGCTGTTGCAGCATTGGCGTTAATACGAATTTGGATCCAAGCCATGATTATTTCCTTCAAATAGAAAAAAGGCCGCTATAGCGGCCTTTTTAGTTTATATAGTAGCGCTAAATTATTTAGCGTCTAAAAAGCTTTTCAGTAAATCTGAGCGAGAAGGGTGGCGTAATTTACGCAGCGCTTTCGCTTCTATTTGACGAATACGTTCACGTGTTACGTCAAACTGTTTACCTACTTCTTCTAAGGTGTGGTCGGTATTCATATCAATACCAAAACGCATACGTAGTACTTTAGCTTCACGGGCTGTTAGGCCTGCAAGTACATCGTTAGTTGCGCCACGAAGAGACTCCATTGTTGCCGAATCGATTGGCGAATCAATAGTTGTATCTTCGATAAAGTCACCTAAGTGAGAATCTTCATCATCACCGATTGGTGTTTCCATTGAAATTGGCTCTTTAGCAATCTTAAGTACCTTACGGATTTTATCCTCAGGCATCATCATGCGTTCTGCTAATTCTTCTGGATTTGGCTCACGACCCATTTCTTGTAGCATTTGACGAGAAATACGGTTAAGTTTATTAATCGTTTCAATCATATGTACTGGAATACGGATTGTTCTTGCTTGGTCAGCAATAGAGCGAGTGATTGCTTGACGTATCCACCACGTAGCATAAGTAGAGAACTTATAACCACGGCGATATTCAAACTTATCAACTGCTTTCATCAGACCAATGTTACCTTCTTGAATTAAATCCAAGAATTGTAAGCCACGGTTTGTATATTTTTTAGCAATTGAGATTACCAAACGTAAGTTAGCTTCAACCATCTCTTTTTTCGCACGGCGTGCTTTCGCTTCACCAATGCTCATTCGACGGTTAATGTCTTTAATACGCTCAATGCTTAAACCTGTTGTTTGTTCAATAACAGATAATTTATTAATGCTACGAATGATTTCTGGCTTAACTTCTTCAAGTTTAGCTGAATACTTTTCGTTACCTGAAATTTCTAAATCTACCCATGAAGCGTCAGTTTCGTTATTAGCAAAATGCTTAACGAACGTTTTCTTCGGTAATTTAGCAATTTGTACAGCTTGTTTCATGATTAGACGTTCTTGAACGCGAACACGATCCATCATTTCACGCATGTTATTTACCATGCGGTCAAACTGTTTAGGTATTAATTTAAAGGTTCTGAAAAGCTCACCAATTTCAAAAATGGCTGCTTGTGATTCAGGATGCGAACGACCTTTAGCTTCAAACGTATCACGTGCTTTATTATATAAATCACGTAAATTTTCAAAATGAATGCGCGCTTCTTCAGGATCTGGCCCTGTGTCTACTTCTTCTTCATCTTCGTCATCGCTATCAGCATCATCTTTGTCATCTTTATCGTCATCAAGTTGCTTAGCACTTAATTCTGAACCGATATTAGTTGCTGAAATTGGCGCTGTATCTTCATTAGGATCGATAAATCCAACGATGATATCGCTTAAACGCATTTCTTCAGCTTCAAACTTATCCCACTGCTCTAGCAGGTAAGTGATTGCTTCAGGGTACTCTGCAACAGAAATCTGTACTTGGTTAATGCCTTCTTCGATACGTTTAGCGATTACAATTTCGCCTTCACGTGTAAGAAGTTCAACAGTACCCATTTCACGCATGTACATGCGAACCGGATCCGTTGTACGGCCGATTTCTTTTTCTACAGTCGCAAGGGCTGCAGCGGCAGCTTCAGCTGCGTCTTCGTCTGTCGTTGTTTCTTGCATCATTAATTCATCAGCATCAGGCGCGTTTTCGCTAACCTTGATACCCATATCATTAATCATGCTTATGATATCTTCTACTTGATCTGAGTCTATAATGTCTTGTGGAAGGTGATCATTTACTTCTGCAAAAGTTAAGTAGCCTTGCTCTTTACCTTTTTGAATCAGAAGTTTTAATTGTGACTGAGGAGTTGGATCCATAGAGATTGTTTCTTCCACTCTGATAAGTTGATACAACAGGCGCCATCATGTAGTTTGCATTAAAGCCAACTAGAATAATGTGACGCAGTGAATAGCACAGTATAACAGTTTAAATCAATTTTGACTAGGGTCTGTTGGCCTTTCAGGATTAAAGTTTGTTCTATCCAAGGGTGGTTTAATCGCGGCGCCAGGTTTGTAACCTAGTGGGCTAAGTCAAAACCGGGCAACAAAGAGTAAACCTCCCTTGGGACGAACCCAAAGGGCAGCGCGTGTTCGGCATTTATGCTGCGTTATCGCCTATTTATGTGGAATAACCACACTACATAGGCTCTGCCTTGTCTAAATACCAAACACACTGCTGTAAACTTAACCTCGAAAGATAAACAGACCCTAACTGTTAGTTGCTTTTAACGCTGTCATTAACAAATGACACTCAAGTCTTTCGTCGCTACTAAGGCCTTGAGTCTTGTCCTTTATTAATAGGGTCTCGAGTCGATAATTTAAACACTGATCTTCAATAAACTTGAAAGTATTTTTAAAAACCGTCTCTAAACGTTCTTCATTTATTTCGTGTTGCCACGTTGCAAGCTTTATTAATGGCTCATAATCTTCAGTTCCTCTGAAAAATTCAAGCAGTTGTGCTGTGGTAACACTTTCTTTTTCTAAAGCTTGCTCTTGTAAGCGTAATAATAGCCCTATACCAGCAATATTCATTTGTGCGAGTTCAGGTAAATATGGCACATTTTTAGCTAAGTTAGGATGTTGAATTAAAATACCAATCGCTTGACGCATTGGTGTTATTTTAAACTTACGTTCAATCGAATGCTGTTGCTTTGGGGTTTTTAAACGGTTATTTAATTGCTCACGTGTTCTTCCGATTAAACGCCCTAATTGTTCAAGAATGTTTTCTTGATAAAATTCACTTGGGATTTTTTCAATGAGTGGAAGTGCTGCACTGAGTAATTTAGCTTTTCCTGAGTCGAGTGTTAAATCAACTTCTTGGCTTAATTTATTAAACAATACTTTGGTAAAGTCATCTGCTTGGCTTAGGCGCAATTCGAATTGCTCCTTACCTTCTTTTTGTACAATAGAGTCAGGGTCTTCGCCATCGGGTAAAAAAGTAAATTGCAGTGCTTTACCGTCATTTAAATAAGGAAGTGCGTTTTCAAGCGCCCTCCAAGCTGCATCACGGCCAGCTCTGTCGCCATCGTAACAACAGATTACTTTATCTGTTGTTCTAAACAGCGTATGCATGTGCTCGCTTGTTGTTGCGGTACCTAGTGATGCAACGGCATATTCAATCCCTTGCTCGGCTAAGGCAACAACATCCATGTAACCTTCCACAACCATTACATGCTCAAGTTTTTTATGGGCTTGCTTTGCTTCATAAAGTCCGTAAAGCTCAAAGCCTTTATGAAAAATTCGGGTCTCTGGCGAGTTTAAATATTTTGGCCCTTGGTCGGCTTGCATTACACGCCCACCAAATGCAATAACGCGTCCGCGTTTATCGCGAATAGGGAACATTAATCGGTCGCGGAAAAAATCAAATTGTCTGCCTGGTGTTTTTTCTGAAGCTAGCTTTAATTCAACTAATTGCTCTTTTTGTTCTTTATTACGGCCAAGCTGAAGACATAATCCATCCCATTCGCTGGGAGCGTAGCCAATCATAAACTTTTTAACTGTTTCACCACTTAAACCACGGCCTTTTACATATTCAATAACGGCGGCAGAATTACTGTGGTGTTTTAATTGGTGCTGATAAAAGCGCGCAGTATGAAGCATTAAATCGTAATCAGAGCGCTTTTGCGCAGCAGTACGTTCTGGTGCTGAGTTTGTGCCTTGTTCTCGAGGTACTTCTAAGTTAAGCATGCTTGCTATTTCTTCAATAGCATCTACAAACTCAAGCTTTTCATACTCCATTACAAACGAAATAGCATTACCATTAGCGCCACAACCAAAGCAATGATAGAACTGTTTGTCTTGCGATACGGTAAATGAGGGCGATTTTTCGTTATGGAATGGGCAACAAGCTTGATAATCCTTACCTGCTTTTTTTAGACCTACTTTTGAGTCTATCAGGTCGACAATATCGGTTCTGGCAAGTAAATCGTCTATAAAGTTACGTGGGATCTTTCCAGCCATTAGTAAAATACAGTCCTGAAATAATAAGAAGAATAACGAATATGAAATTTACTTTTTTATACTAGCTTGATGCAACGTATAGCGTGCTTTAACTTACCAAAATGATAACAAAATAAATAGGGAAGCTATAAAAAATTTCATTTTAAAGTAACCTAGTAGGTGTACTTTTTATTAAAGTTAAAAACAAAGAAACCGAGCGCAAGGCTCGGTTCACTTCAATCATACTTTAATGTATGTGGGAGTATTAGGCAGTTAATCGTTGCTTAATTAAACCAGAGATTTTGCCCATATCGGCACGACCTTCGGCTTTGCTTTTGATTATACCCATTACTTTACCCATGTCTTGCATACCTGCTGCGTTAGTATCAGCAATAGCCGCATCAATGAGAGCAATGATTTCTTCTTCACTCAATTTTTGAGGTAAGAAAGTTTCAAGTGCTACTATTTCATTGGCTTCAATATCAGCTAAATCATCACGCCCAGCATCTTTGTACTGAGTGTAAGAGTCACGACGTTGTTTAACAAGCTTCACTATAACGGAGGTAATACCTGCGTCGTCTAGTTCTATGCGCTCGTCAATTTCACGTTGCTTGATTGCAGCAAGTACCATACGAATAGGGTTAAGACGTTGTTTGTCTTTAGCTCTCATCGCATCTTTTTGCGCATCTTTTAGCGTTATTAAAAGGCTCATTTATACAAGACCTAATATATTAGTATAATTTAACGCGACGTGCGTTATCACGAGAAAGTTTTTTCATGTGACGTTTTACTGCAGCAGCTTTTTTACGCTTACGCTCAGCTGTTGGTTTTTCATAGTGCTCGCGACGACGAACTTCTGAAAGGATTCCTGCTTTTTCACATGAACGCTTGAAGCGACGAAGTGCTACGTCAAACGGTTCGTTCTCTCTTACTTTAATTACTGGCATTAAAAATTCACCTACCTAAATTATGAGCGTTGCTCAAGTTGATCAAACATTGATCAAGTGGTTCAAAAATGGTGCGGTATTGTAATCCGAAGCAACACCACATGTAAAGGACAATATTAACAGAAACGCATCATGTAAAACAGTATTAATTTGCTTGGCGCTGGTAGAGTTTGCAAAACACTTGGCCTGCCTTTTTTTCTTTAATTAACAACCAGTTGCTCGGGTTCTTGAAGGTGGTTAACTCTGTTTCTACTTCAACATAAATTAATGCATCATCGCTTAACCATTGGTTTTTTTCTAATAAATCGCAGGTTGTTTGCGCTAAATCTTTACGAAATGGTGGGTCAACAAATACAAGATTAAACGCTTCGTTTGTGTTTTTTTGCTCTAAAAAGGAGAGTGAATTAGTATGTTTAACGTATGCGTTGTCGAGCTTTAAAGTGCTAATGTTTTGTTCTAATTGCTTGGCAGCTGACGAGTCGAGCTCGATAAATGTGGCGTTTTTTGCAAATCGAGATAGCGCTTCAAATCCTAACCCACCAGAACCTGCAAAACAATCAAGTACATTTGTGTCACGCGTATCTTGCATTAGCCAATTAAATACAGTTTCTTTAATTCGATCGGTAGTAGGTCTTAAGCCTTCTACATTTTTAACAGGGAGTTTTCGGCCTCGAAATTGGCCACTAATCACTCTAATAAAGCCATCACTGGGCTTGTTAGTAGCTTTATTTTGCGTTGTTTTTTTTCTCATTTAGCTCACTAAAAAATGGTATATGGTATCTAGCTCAGATAATATTATGGGTGATTACGTGTAGCTTCATTTTTCAACCGTATTAAAAGTGTTACTATTGAACACTTACGTTTTGAATGGTTGTATTTATTAGCAACTATTGCTGGGCATTGCCAAGCTATTTCAAATTTTAGTTTATCAGATTTTTATAAGTGGTTATTAGCAAGTATGACAAAAAAAAGTAAATTCATGTCGTGGCTCGGTTTTGGCAAGTCAGATAAAAAAGAAGCAGAGCAAAAAGCAGCCGCTGATAAACAACAAGCATTAGCGCAAGAAGAAGCGCAGAAGCTAGAGCAAGAAAAGCTTGCGCAGCAGGCTGAAACTGAACGCTTACAAGCAGAAGCCGAAGCAGAGCGCTTAGAGCAGGAGCGTATTGCTGCTGAACAAATTGAAGCTAAACGTTTAGAGCAAGAAAAGCTAGCACAGGAGCAAGCTGAAGCTGAACGTTTAAAAGCAGAGGCCGAAACAGAGCGCTTAGAGCAGGAGCGTATTGCTGCTGAAAAAATTGAAGCTAAACGTTCAGAGCAAGAAAAGCTAGCACAGGAGCAAGCTGAAGCTGAACGTTTAAAAGCAGAAGCCGAAACAGAGCGCTTAGAGCTGGAGCGTATTGCTTCTGAACAAATTGAAGCAAAACGTTTAGAGCAAGAGCGTGCTGAAAACGCAGAAAAGATTGCCATTGAGCAGGCCAATGCTGAATTACTTGCAAAACAACAAGCTGATGCAGAAGCGCAAAGACAAGAACACGCACAACGTTTAGCCAATCAAGAAACGCAGATGCTGTTAGAGCAAGAGCGATTGGCTGCAGAAAAAATAGAGGCTGAGCGACTAGAGCAAATACGCCTTGAAAAAAAGGATGAAGCTGTAAAGGCTGAAAAGCTTGCAATAGAGCAAGCGAATGCTGAGTTATTAGCAAAAGAACAAGCAGATGCTGAAGCACAAAGACAAGATCAAGCAAAACGTTTAGCAGAACAAGAAGCGCAAATGCGTTTAGAGCAAGAACGCATTGCTGCTGATAAAGCAGAAAGCGAGCGCTTAGAACAAGAACGTATTATTGCTGAGAAAGCTCAGAACGAGCGTTTAGAACAAGAACGTATTGCGGCTGAAAAAACTCAGAGTGAGCGTTTAGAGCAAGAACGCATTACTGCTGAAAAAGTAGAAAATGAGCGTTTAGAGCAAGAACGTATTGCTGCTGAAAAAGCTCAGAACGAGCGCTTAGAGCAAGAACGCATTGCAGCTGAAAAAGTAGAAAATGAACGTTTAGAGCAAGAGCGCATTGCGGCTGAAAAAGTAGAAAACGAACGTTTAGAGCAAGAGCGCATTGCAGCGGAAAAAGCAGAAAACGAGCGTTTAGAGCAAGAGCGCATTACTGCTGAAAAAGCAGAAAATGAGCGTTTAGAGCAAGAACGCATTGCAGAAGAACTTGCAATAGAAGAAGCTAAAAAAGCAGAAAAGCCGAAAAAAGAAGGGTTTTTCTCTCGTCTTAAAAAGGGCTTGTTAAAAACTCGCGTTAATATAGGTTCTGGTTTTGCATCTATTTTTAGTGGTAAAAAAATAGATGACGAATTATTTGAAGATCTTGAAACACAGCTGCTCACCGCCGATTTAGGCGTTGATACCACCATGAAGTTGATTGATAGCTTAACTGATGCTGCAAACCGTAAGCAGTTAAAAGATGGTGATGCGCTTTATGAGTTAATGAAACAAGAAATGGCGGCGATGCTAAAAACGGCTGAACAGCCTTTAGTAATTACCAAAGATAAAAAGCCATTTGTTATTTTAATGGTGGGCGTAAATGGCGTTGGTAAAACAACGACTATTGGTAAGATGGCTAAGCAATTTCAAAGCGAAGGTAAGTCGGTTATGCTGGCTGCTGGCGATACGTTTAGAGCGGCTGCTGTTGAGCAACTTCAGGTTTGGGGTGAACGTAACAGCATTCCTGTTATTGCACAGCATACGGGTGCAGATAGTGCATCGGTTGTTTTTGATGCATTCCAAGCTGCAAAAGCACGTAATATAGATGTGTTAATTGCAGATACAGCGGGTCGCTTGCAAAATAAAGATAACTTAATGCAGGAGCTTGAAAAAATAGCTCGTGTTATGAAAAAAATTGATCCTGATGCGCCGCACGAAGTGATGCTAACCATTGATGCTGGCACAGGTCAAAATGCAATTAGCCAAGTGAACTTATTTAATCAATGCGTTGGCTTAACTGGTATTACGCTTTCAAAACTTGATGGAACTGCAAAGGGTGGTGTTATTTTTGCGGTTGCAGATAAGTTTAATATTCCAATTCGTTACATTGGTGTTGGTGAAGGTATTGATGATTTACGCGCTTTTAAAAGCGATGACTTTATTGATGCGTTATTTAGCCAAGATGAGGACGACGTTTAATTTACCAAAAGAGGGAGCTTGCTCCCTTTTTAATTGCGAGGAATACCAATTTTATTAGTAAACTAATTGAATTGGCATAATAAAAAAATGATAAATTTTCAGCAAGTAAGTAAGACTTATCCTGGAGGGCACCGCGCCCTCGAAAAAGTTAATTTTCATGTTAAACCGGGTGAACTTGCCTTTTTAACCGGCCACAGTGGTGCGGGTAAAAGTACGTTGCTTAAGTTAATTAGCTTAATGGAACGTCCATCGGCAGGCAGTGTATTTATCAACGGTGTTGATTTAAATAAAGTAAACTCGCGTCAAATTCCTTATGCTCGCCGTGATATAGGTATTATTTTTCAAAACCACCGTTTACTAGAGCGCTATACTATTTTTGATAACGTGGCACTGCCTCTTATTATTGAGGGTACTCACCATAAGCAAATAGCTAAACGTGTTCATGGTGCGCTTGATAAAGTAGGCCTGATAGACAAAATAAAATGTCATCCGTCTATGCTCTCTGGAGGCGAGCAGCAACGTGTTGGTATTGCCAGAGCAATCGTAAATTCCCCGCCAATTCTGTTAGCCGATGAGCCTACAGGTAACCTAGACCCTGAGCTTTCAATGGAAATCCTAAAGCTGTTTGAGGACTTTAATAAACACGGCACCACTGTTCTTATAGCGACGCATGACTTAGGTTTGGTTGCACGTATGAAGTACCGCAGTCTAACCTTAAAAGATGGCCGCATGCTTCAAGATCCGCTCGCTGAGGGAGCACTATGAGTTTACTTTTTAAAAGTCGTCAAAATAGTAACGACAAGCAAAAAAAATCAGTATTAGCTGGCAGTTATTTTTTCATTATTAATATTTTTCGCCAAGGTGTTCATAGCTTAGGTGAAATGTGGCGTACGCCGCTTGCATCTATGATGACTATTGCTGTACTTGGTTTGAGCCTAACGTTACCTGCAACACTTTATCTCGTTGTTAAAAACGTACAGCAAGTAAGTAGTGGTTTTGAAGAAGCGAGTGAAATATCGTTGTTTGTAAAAGAAAGTATGAACGAGCAAGAAACGCAAACATTAGTAAAGCGTTTAGCACTTTATCCAGAAGTGGAAAGCGTTGAATTTATATCAAAGCAAAAAGCACTAACAGAATTTAAAGACGTATCTGGCTTTGGGCAAGCTTTAGAGTACTTAGATAAAAACCCATTACCTGATGTGGTACTTGTTACTCCTACAAAACGTCACAGACACCCAAATGCCGCTAAAGTACTGCTAACTAAATTAGAAAGTGAACGTGAAGTTGATTTTGGTAAGCTCGATATAGCGTGGCTAGAGCGTTTAAATGCATTACTAGATTTACTGAAAGAAAGTGTAATAACCATCGCATTATTACTGCTTACCTCAGTGACGCTTATTATTGGTAACACCATCCGTTTGTCGATCATGGATAAAAAAGAAGAAATACAAGTAATGAAGCTAGTCGGCGCAACTAACACCTTTATACATGCCCCATTTTTGTGGACCGGTATTTGGTATGGTGTAATAGGTGGTTTATTCGCCTTTATATGCGTAGGATTAATGATGTGGTGGCTTTCAAGCGCTGTGAGTAGTGTAGCGGGGGTGTATCAAACAAGCTTCTCGTTAATTGGATTATCGCTTAATGAGCTCGGCTTTTTAGTGTTACTTGCAACAAGCTTAGGATTTGTAGGCTCGTACCTTTCTGTAAATCGATATATTAAAGAAATAGAACCCGATAAAGTATAAAAAATCCTGCAAACTATAAGTGAACCAACCCAGCTTGATATGCGTATCGTACCGAACTGGGTTGTACCTCCTGTTATTAAAACTGTCATATTTATGTACTATCCTCCCATGAAGTAATGAGTTGTAAATGAGGTGATGCAGCGAGGTTAACCTGCTGCAGCCCCTCAATTCATCACTTATTCAGTCGCTTGTAGTAGACTAAACACATACTAAAAACTGCTTGATTTATACTTTAAAAAAGTTTTAAATTGGGGTTAGCACTCTTAAAGAAAGAGTGCTAAGATAGTTTCAAATGTTTATCACCGAGGTGAAAAATGAGTAAAGATTTATACGCAATGGCACTTACAGTCGGACAACAAAGCGCAAGCATGGACGGTTACCTTCAAGCGGTAAGCACTATTCCTATGCTTAAAGTTGAACAAGAGCAAGAACTTGCTAAAAAGCTTCAGGAAGAAGGTGATCTTAGTGCTGCCAAGCAACTCATTATGTCGCATTTACGCTTTGTAGCACATATTGCTAAAGGCTACTCGGGATACGGCTTACCACAAGCTGACCTTATTCAAGAAGGTAATATAGGCCTGATGAAAGCGGTTAAACGTTTTGACCCTACAGTGGGTGTACGTTTAGTATCGTTTGCAGTGCATTGGATTAAAGCCGAAATTCACGAGTTTGTGCTTAAAAATTGGCGCATAGTTAAAGTTGCAACCACTAAAGCGCAACGTAAATTGTTTTTTAATCTTCGTAAAAACAAAAAGCGTTTAGGTTGGTTTAATCAAGCTGAGGTTAGTACCGTTGCTAGCGAGCTAGGTGTGAGTGAAAAAGAAGTACGTGAAATGGAATCGCGCATGAGCGGCCAAGACATGGGCTTTGACCTAACGGGCGACGATAACGACGACGCACCAACAAGCACGTACTCTCCAGTACAATATTTAACAGATGGCGCAGCTGATTTAGCTGACGACGTTGAACAAGAACAGTGGAAAGAGCAAGCGCATACTCGTTTATTTAGCGCACTTAAAACACTAGACGAACGTTCACAAGATATTGTTAGCGCACGTTGGTTGTCGGATGATAAAGCGACTCTTCAAGAGCTTGCACAAAAGTACAGTGTATCTGCTGAACGTGTTCGCCAGCTTGAAAAAACAGCGATGAAAAAGTTACAAAGCGCTATGAGCTAATATTGCTCAAGCAGCAAATTTAAAAGCCCTGCATGAAAATGCGGGGCTTTTTTGTTTTATGAAGACCAAATAACTAAAAAATAAGGGAAGATTAACCTTAAATACCATCAATTAAATAGATAAAGATAAATATGAAAGCACATGTATTGAGGAAAAATGAGACCCAATACCACTTTGTGTATTTTTCTTCTATTTCATCCTTATCACAGTCTATCTGAAGGTTATCTTTAGTTTTCCCTGCTTGGCAGTGAGAATGAAGGAAATAAAGAGAAATTAAGTAACCAATAAACATTGTAAAGCTAAATGCAGAATATTTGTTATTGCTTTCAACAGTATTTACAAACATCCATATACAATTAAAGCCAGTAACACTTGCAGAAATAATGGCGTTAACGCACATTAGCATAAGAGGGTAGCCTGATCCTTTCCTACAAAAGTATATATAAATGCGTCCAAATACTGATGCAAGTGAACCTTCAAGTAAGAAGAATAAACAAGCAACAAATACCAAGTCGACACTAATTCTAATGGGTATTAAGTTATATCCAAAAATAATAGTAGGAACTGCATAGAAGGTATTTATTATTGCTATGATACTCGCAATTGAGCCCACAAATGAAATAGGTTGATTCCTTGCTTCAGCAATAATTGTTTTTAACAATTGATATCCCTAAATTATGGTTTGAGGTTACAAGCTTTAATAGCTGAGGTGCAGCTAGTGTTTTTATTATGAATAATTATATCATTTAATAGTTTAAATTATATTAACTTAAATACCTCACGACTAAGTCTGGACACTCATCATCTCATCGAGCACTAATCCCTTTACCCTCAGCCTGCGCTAACTGAATGTATTTACGCTCAACCAGCTGCGAAACCGGCACGAGCTCAAAACCTTGCTTAGTTAGCTCGGGTAAGGCATGACGTAAAAATTCGATTGTTTCTGGGTAGGGGTGAGCAATTGCAATAGCAGAATTATGGATGGTGGCTAGTTGTTTTAATTCTTCAAGCCTTAGCTGCAGTTGTTCTGGTGTAGTTATATTATCTAAAAACACTTGGCGACTAATATTGGCAACACCTAAAAAGTTAGCAGCATTTTGTGCTTGGCTTAAATCGGTTGTGCGGCTATCTAAAAAATATAAATGGCGCTTTTTAAGCACTTCCATTGTCCACTTCATAGCTTGGCTTTGCTGCGTAAGTGCTGAGCCCATGTGGTTATTAACGCCTTTAACTTGCGGCAAACTGGCGAGAGCTGTTCCTAAAGTTTGCTGAAGCTGCTCTTTATTCATATTTAAAGTGAGCGCGCCAGGTCCTAGTTCTTTACCACTAAGAGCCTGCATAGGTACATGAAGTAATAGTTCTTTATTTGATTGACTGGCAAGCGTTGCAAAAATTTGCGAATAAGGGGTATGGGGCAAAATTGAATATGACAATTGCCCTGGTAAGGAAAGGAACTCTAAGTCCCGTTGATGATAGCCTATGTCGTCTATCACTATTGCTATTTGCTTAGCGCTAATTGTTGCTGAGCTAAAACAAATAGCTAATATTAGCCATTTTATTATTTTCACGTTTATAGTTTTTATTATCTTTTTAGCTTTATTTATACAGCTTATACAAGCTATTGCATGCTGAGTAATTGTTTTGCTTTAACTAGCTGTAAATCGGCTAAGTTACTCGAGAGTAATTGCGCGTTACTGTTAGCGTGTTCATTTTTTATTATAACGGCTTTATTACTTTGTGAAAGGGTTGTTTGATTAACAGCCACATCGGGGGTTATTCCTATCCCATCAATCGACTTTCCTAGCGGCGTAAAATATTTAGCAGTAGTGAGCTTTAATGCAGTGTTGCCGTCACCTAGCGGAATGAGCGATTGTACAGAACCCTTCCCAAAAGACTGACTGCCAACAACGGTTGCTCGTTTATTATCTTTAAGTGCTGCTGCAAGTATTTCGGCTGCAGAGGCTGAGTTTTCATTTATAAGTACAACAATGGGGGCATTTTTTAGAATGTCTCCACGCTTTGCATAAAATGCTTGGTTGGCATCGTAAAAACGTCCTTTAGTAGTTACTATAGTGCCACTTTGTAAAAATAGGTCTGATACCGCTACTGCGCTTTGTAATGTACCCCCTGGGTTATCACGTAAATCAATTACTAAGCCTTTAAGTGGGTAACCAAAGTGGCTTTGCAGGGCAGCAACTTGCAGAGCAACCTCATGTAATGTGTGGTTAGAGAAGTTATTGATAGCTATATAACCAGTACCAAAATCTAGAAGTTCGCTTGTTACGCTTTCGAGGTTTATTTGGCGGCGTGCTACATGAAACGTGAGTGGGTTTTTATTGTTATCACGACTTATAATTAGGTCTATATTTGAAAATTTACTGTCTCTTATTAGTGTTGCTACTTCATCGATTGTAAGGTTTTGGGCTGCTTGGTTGTTTACACTTACAATAATATCGCCTGGCAAAATACCCGCTGCTTTTGCGGGGGAGTTATTAACCACATTAACAATAGTCATATTCTCGTCGATATTTTTAACCTCAATACCGATACCGGTGTAACGTCCATTTGTGTTATCAAATAATGAGGTTAGTTCGTGCTCATTTAAGTACTTAGAGTAAGAGTCGAGCTTTGAATATAAACGCTCAAACTGTTGGCTATTATATTTAATGTGGTGGCTATTTTGTAAGGTGAGATCTTCAACATAGTAGGCATGAATGTTAAAGAGTATTTCGTCTATTTGTTGTCTTTTAAGATCTTTAATCGAGCTTGCTAGTGCGTTACTAGAAAAAGCGATTAAGGTTAGTAATACAAGCAAATACAGACTTATATAAAAGCCTGTATTTTTTTGATCAATGGTAGTTACTACAGTTTTTTTAGTTGTCATCAGCTGCTCCAGAGCGGTGCAGCGATTTATTTAATTAAATGCGTTTGCACCATTTTACAGGATTTACTGCGCGTCCTTTGTGGCGTATTTCAAAGTATAGACCAGAACTAGCTTGTCCGCCGCTTTGGCCAACTAAAGCAAGGGTTTCGCCTTCGCGTACCATGTCGCCTACATCTCTTAGCAGTGTTTGGGCATGACCATATAGGCTCATAAAACCTTCACCATGGTCTACAACAATTACCCAGCCATAGCCCTTAAGCCAATCGGCGAATACAACTTGACCATTATGTACACTATTAATATTAGTGCCTTCTTTTGCACCAATTAATACGCCTTTCCAATCAATACCACCATGTTTACGTTGACCGAATGTGTGCTCTAACTTGCCTTTGCTCGGCCAATCTAATTTGCCCTTGCTTTTATTTAGGCCGAGTAATTCAATTTTTTGTGTTTTTTCTTTTTCGAGTTCTTCAATTGTTGTTACTAACGTTTGTTGGTTTTCTTTTAAATAATTTATTGAGCTTTTGGTGCTGTTGAGCTGAGCTTGTAAATTTTTAAGATTAGCTTGGCGTTCACTTTGCGCATTAAGCAATGCAGTTTGGCGCCTTTTTTGCTCATCATACAAAAGCTCTAGCTTTTCTTGAGTTTTAACAAGTTCTTCTTGGTTTTGTGCTATTTGTTGTTGAAGGTTTTTTAGATCTTCAATTTGTTCAATACGGGCTTTATTTAAGTAGTTGTAATAACTTAGTGTGCGCTCAAATTTTGCGGTGTCTTCTTGGTTTAACAGCATTTTAGAATAGTCGTCGCCACCCGCCATGTAGGCACTTTTGAGCTGCGCGGCTAAGACTTTTTGAAACTGAGTATGCTTTTTATCGAGCTCATCGGCTTTATTTTGTAGCTCTTTTTGCTGTGTTTTTGTTTCTCTTACTGATTGTTCTGCCATGTTAAGTGCTTTAGCATTTTTAGCTATATCGAGTTCATGGCTTTTGAGGTTTTTTTGTAGTGACGCTATTTTTTTTCTTTGGGCGTTATACTCAGCTTGGCTTTGCTCAAGTGCATTTTGAACTTCTGATAAGTCTTTTTTAGTACGATCTTCATTAGCAACTGCAGATGCAGTCACTAATGAAGTGAGTATTAAACCGCACTTAATTAACCGGTTAATACGTCTATTCATGCGTTATTTCAACATCATGATAGGCGTACCAGTCATTTCGTTTGGCTGCTCCATGCCCATTAAGTGAAGCATGGTAGGGGCTACATCGCTTAATGCTTTACCTTGCATTGGCTCTGCATCGCGACCCACATAAATAAAATGTACCGGTTCGCTAGTGTGAGCTGTATGGGCTTGGCCTGTTTTAAGGTCTGCCATCTGCTCAGCATTACCATGATCAGCTGTTATTAGTGCTTCACCACCAAACTCTTCAAGTGCATCAACAACACGTCCAATACAGCTATCTACCGCTTCACAGGCCTTAACTGCAGCGTCAAACACGCCAGAGTGACCTACCATGTCGCCATTAGGATAGTTACAAATAATAGCATCGTATTTTCCACTTTTAATTGCTGCTACTAACTTGTCGGTTAACATTTCTGAGTTCATTTCAGGTTGTAAGTCGTAAGTTGCTACTTGCGGCGAAGGAATTAGTTCGCGTGTTTCGCCTTCAAATTCGCTTTCGCGCCCGCCACTAAAGAAAAATGTAACGTGTGCGTACTTTTCGGTTTCTGAAATACGAAGCTGTGTTTTGTTATTTTTTTCAAACCACTCACCAAGTACGTTTACTAACGGTGTTGAACCAAAGGCAATAGGTGCATCTATATCGGCTGCATACTCTGTCATCATTACAAATGCACTAAGCGCTGGCGTTCTTTTTCTTGCGAATCCATCAAAATCAGGCTCAACAAAAGCGCGAGTAATTTCGCGGGCTCTGTCTGCTCTAAAGTTGGCAAAAATTAGAGTGTCGCCATCGTTAATTTCGGCTGGCTCTGCACCTGTTGGTGTAATAGTTGTAGCAGCTACAAACTCATCGTTTTCGTCGCGCTCGTATGCTGCATTAAGTGCCTCTACGCCGTTATCAAAATTAAAGTCGCCTTCGGCTAATGCAATTACATTGTAAGCTTTTTCTACTCGGTTCCAGCGGTTGTCTCTGTCCATTGCGTAGTAGCGACCAACAAGTGACGCCAAACGACCGCATTTAAGTTCGCTAAACAATGCTTCAATACGTTCGATTGACGCTTTAGCACTACGTGGAGGTGTATCGCGGCCATCTAAAAAGCCATGAAAGTAAACTTCTTTAGCACCACGTTTTGCAGCAAGTTTTATGCTAGCAACAATGTGATCTTCGTGACTATGTACGCCACCTGGGCTTAAAAGACCCATTATGTGAACTGCTTTTCCTGCACTTACCGCTTTATCTATGTTTTCAACTAAGGCTGGGGTTGAATCAAATTCGCCATCGTTAATTGCTTTAGTGATACGGGTAAAATCTTGATAAACAATGCGACCAGCACCTAAGTTCACATGGCCAACTTCTGAGTTACCCATTTGACCATCAGGAAGACCAACATCTAAACCCGAAGCTGATATTAATGTGTGTGGCCGTGTGGCCCATAAATTGTCTAATACCGGTGTGTTAGCTGCAAGAATAGCATTACTTTGCGTATCTTCGCGGTATCCCCAACCGTCTAAAATCATTAATACCAGTGGTTTTTTATGCTCTGTCATAATAGCTCCTGAAAATTAGTATCTGTTGATGGATACTGTGCACCTAAAAGGTTTATTAGCGTGGTTTTAGCATACCGTGTTTTTAAGCTAGGATCAGCATTGAAAACAAGATATTAAATTTTTTCACTTATACCTCATTGACTAACCTGAACTCTGCTTGAGATAGATTTATTATCCAGAGTTCTTGTTAACTATATATGGGGGGCTTTATCGTTTTTTAAACGTCTCTAAGTGCTCCTAAACTCGCATTTTAGGTTGGTTTGGGTATACTTGCGTGGCTAAAGTACAAAATCCTTAAAACATCACGTTTTAAAACATAATTTCATAGTGGAAGTAGAATGGATCAATATATTGAATTTATTACAAATCATCCCATTTTAAGCCTTGCTTGGGTTGGTATTGTTTTCCTTATTGTTAGTGGCTGGATAAAAAGTAAGTTTTCAGCTGTTCGTCAAATAAATCCTCAGCAGCTTACGTTACTTATAAACCGTGATGACGGCCAAGTAATCGATATACGTGCACAAAAAGAGTTTAATGCAGGACGTATTTCTGGCGCTGAGCACTTAAGCCCAGAGAATGCGAAAAAATCTGACTTTTCAAGCCTTGAAAAGTACAAGACTAAACCCATTATAGTTGTATGTACTACAGGTATGACTGCCCAAGGTACTGCAGCCGCTATGAGTAAAGCTGGTTTTGAACGAGTTTATTTATTAGCAGGTGGCATGGGTGCGTGGCAATCTGCCAGCTTACCAACTACAACAGGTCGCTAATCAGTTTAGCTTGGCCGATAGAGGATTTATTATGAGTAATGTTGTTTTATACACCAAGGCGTATTGTCCATTTTGTCAGCGTGCTCTTTCGCTTTTAAATAGCAAAGGCGTTGAATACACTAATTATGATATTGGTGTACAACCAGAGCTACGTGCTGAAATGATTACTAAAGCTGGTGGCGCAAGCACAGTACCGCAAATATTTATTAATGATGAACATATCGGTGGCTGCGACGACATGATGGCTATTGAAGCGCAAGGTAAACTTGACGCTAAGTTAAACGCTTAATTTAATTATAATAACGAACAAGTTAGGAATAACAATGAACGAAGAAAATCAAAACGTAGCAGCTGCAGAAGCCGGTGCACAATTTACTATTCAACGTATTTACACTAAAGATGTATCGTTTGAAACGCCAAACTCTCCGGCCATTTTTCAAAAAGAATGGACGCCAGAAGTTAAGCTAGACCTAGATACACGCTCTAACAAACTAGACGAAGGTGTATTTGAAGTTGTTTTAGCACTAACTGTAACTGCTTCTCTTGGTGAAGAAACTGCGTTCTTATGTGAAATTCAACAAGCAGGTATTTTTACTATTGCTGAAGTTGAAGAAGTGCAACTTGCGCACATGCTTGGTGCATTTTGCCCTAACGTGTTGTTCCCATATGCACGTGAAGCTGTTTCAAATCTTGTTAACCGTGGTACTTTTCCACAGCTTAACCTTGCGCCAGTTAACTTTGACGCACTGTTTGCACAATACATGCAACAACGTACTGCGCAAGCTGACCAGGTTACAGCAGACGCATAACCTATGAGTACAGCAACTACAGCTGTTACTGTATTAGGGGCGGGGTCTTACGGCACCGCCCTTGCTATTTGTTTAGCCCGAAATGGTCACCACGTGACACTTTGGGGAAGAAATAGCGACGACGTTGCCACGCTTGCAGCTGAGCGGAAAAATCAACGTTACTTACCTGATGCTCCTTTCCCAGACACTCTTACTCTTGAAGCTAACTTACTAAATGCCGTTGCTAGCAGCGCTATTGTACTTGTTGTTGTACCAAGCCATGCTTTTGGCGACACACTTGCGCAAATTAAACCGGCATTGCAAAAGGGTGCTAAAGTTGCGTGGGCAACGAAAGGGCTCGAGCCAAATACTGGGCGCTTGTTGCAAGAAGTGGCTTTGCAAGAATTGGGTGATGATATTCCACTTGCCGTACTTTCGGGCCCTACATTTGCAAAAGAAATGGCGATGGGCTCACCTACAGCTATTTCAGTGTCTTCTACGTCGCCTGAATTTGCTCAGCAGCTAGCTGATTTACTTCATTGTGGCCGCTCATTCCGCGTGTATAACAATGATGATTTTATTGGTATACAGCTCGGTGGTGCGGTTAAGAATGTAATTGCCATTGGTGCCGGTATTTCGGACGGTGTTGGTTTTGGTGCTAATGCGCGTACTGCGCTGATCACTCGAGGTCTTGCTGAATTAACGCGATTAGGCTGTGCTTTGGGCGCAAAACCAGAAACTTTTATGGGAATGGCGGGTCTTGGTGATTTAATACTCACCTGTACCGACAATCAATCTCGTAATCGTCGATTTGGTTTAGCACTAGGTAAAGGCGAAAGTGTAGATGCTGCTATTGAGTCTATTGGCCAAGTAGTGGAAGGCTTTAGAAATACTAAAGAAGTGTATTTATTAGCGCAGCGTAGCGGTGTAGAAATGCCGATTACCGAGCAAATTTATAAAGTGCTTTATGAAAATAAAGACATGAAAGAAGCAGCAATGGCGCTATTAGGCCGAGAGCAGCGTTCTGAATAAATTTATACAAAGTATACTAAAACTAAAAACCGACGTTATGTCGGTTTTTTGTTCTTTGTTGCTTGGTATAAGGTGCTTATTGCGCGTTAGGAAAGCCCAACTGGCGCCACGACTCGTAAACAAACACGGCTACTGCGTTTGACAAGTTCATGCTGCGGCTATTGGCTTGCATAGGAATACGCACACGCTGCTCTTTTGGCAGTGCTTGGATCATATCGTCAGGCAGGCCGCGGGTTTCAGGTCCAAAAACTAGGCAATCGCCGGCTTCGTAGCTAGCTTCGTGGTGAAACTGACTACCTTTGGTTGTACATGCATATATTTTTTTTGGTTTACATTTTTCAAGGTAATCTTCAAATGAGGCATGGCGTTGAACATGACTAAATTCATGATAATCAAGTCCTGCACGTTTCACGCGCTTATCGTCCCACTCAAAACCTAACGGCTCAATTAAATGTAATGCATAGCCGGTATTGGCACATAGGCGAATAATATTACCAGTGTTAGGCGGTATTTCAGGTTGGTATAAAACAATATCCAGCATAATGAGCCTTATAAAATAATCTGTAGTTTGACGAAGGGCAGTATACACGAAACCTTTTAAAAAAATGATATACTCACACTATTGAGTACTCCTAATTATAGGATTAAAACGTGCATAACCGTAGCTACGAATTTTGGGTTAAAACTTCAAGCATTGTTACCATGGTAATGGTTAGTTTAATGATTGGCGCAAAAACATGGGCATGGCTTGCTTCGGGCTCGGCTTCAATGCTTGGCTCGTTAACTGATTCGTTAATGGATATTACTGCCACCGCCATGAGTTTTTTAGTGTTAGGTTACGCACTGCGCCCAGCGGATGATGACCATAGATTTGGACACGGTAAAGCCGAAGCACTTGCAGGGCTTGGACAAGCTGCGTTTATTGCAGGCTCAGGTTGCCTACTTGCTTTTCATGGTATTGAGCGATTATTTAACCCTATACAGTTAAGCCATTCTTTATTAGGTGTGTGGGTAAGTATTTTTGCTATTGCGTGTACGCTGGTCATTGTATTTGTACAAAACAAGGTGGTTAAGTATACCGATTCAATTGCTATAAAAGCCGACTCAGTACATTACAAAGGTGATTTAATATTAAATGCCGCTGTGCTATTAGCTATCTTGTTAGCTTATTATGGTGTGTTGTATGCCGATCCGGTTTTTGCGATAGGTGTAGCGGGTTATTTACTTTATAACAGTTGGGATATTGCTCGCGATAGCGCCGATCACTTAATGGATAAAGAACTGCCAGATGATGAAAAGCAAAGCATATTTGATATAGCCAGAGCCCATGCAGATGTATACGGCGTGCATGATATTCGTACTCGCCAAGGCGGAAAAGTTAAGTTTATCCAAATGCACTTAGAGCTTGATGATCATTTAAGTTTAATACGTGCTCATAACGTAGCTGATGAAGTGGAGTCAATGCTTAAAGAACGTTTTGAATCTGAGGTAGATATACTGATCCACCTCGACCCTTTATCGGTACTTGCTAAGCCGTCACCGACTCACAAAACTGATACAAACTTTTAAGCAATGGCTGGCGTATTTCATCACGTTCAAAAAACAGTTCGTGTTTAGCGCCTTCAAAGCTTTTAAGTACTGTATTTGCGTGTCTGTTTGCTAATTTATATTGGGCATTGTTATCGACTACTTCGTCGTTTTGCGCACTGGCAATATAAAGTGGAATAGTCACGCTTAAGCTATCCATCGAAGTTATAAATGCAAACGTTGCATTTAACCAGCCGTAAGTAACACCGCCGAGCTGTAGTAATGGCTCTTCTTTATATGTTTGCCTAAATAGCTCGTAACGCACTGGGCTGCTGGTTAATACATTTGTAGCAAACTCATCGGGTATATAATCGGTTTGCCCTAGCGCGTAGTTGTCTTTTTGACCCAAAAGGGTAGCGGTACTGGCTATTAATTTAGCTAAAGGTTTTGGTGTGTTTTTTGTGTAAATATCAAGCATCGGGGCTGATAAAAACGCGCCACTAAAATTGTGTTCAAAATGCGCAAGGTAATCAAAAGCAATAGCGCCGCCCATTGAATGACTCACTAATACTTTTTTACCCTGCCAATAAGTATCCACAACGTGTTTATTAAATAAGTTTAGATCGGCGCTGTAATCTTTAAATTGATTAACATGGCCTTTGTGCTTATTTAGTAGGTGGCGATAAGAGCGGCCTTGTCCTTGGTGATCGGCTATGAATATGGCAAAATTATTGTTATAAAGCTCCCACAACAATTCTTTATATTTATCTAACCCTTCAAGGCGCCCCGAACTGATAACAATGGCAGTTTGAGCTTTTTCAGGTATGGCATAAGCATAAAATAATTGCCCGTTAGGCGTATCTAAATAAGCTTTAATTAGCGTGTTTTTATAAAAGTTATTAATTGTTATTTGATTACTTTTAAGCTCACGCTCACTACTATAAAACATGGTTTACTCTTTTATTAATGGCAGCGTGATATTAGCACAAAGTCCACCCTCTGTTTTATTAGATAACACTAATTCACCGCCATGCGCAGTAATAGCATTTTTAGCAATCGCGAGCCCTAAACCCGTGCCACCACTTACGCGGTCGCGCGCATCAGATTGTCTAAAAAAGGGTTCGCAAAGCTTACTCAGTTGATCATCTGGCACACCAGAGCCATCGTCACATATTTCTATATAAATAGCATCAGCATGCTTTAGAGTAATGCTAATCGTATTATTTGCGTATTTGATAGCGTTGCGAAGTAGGTTTTCGAGTGCACTGGCAATAAGGCTTTCATCACAATCAATATTTACGTCTACAGCGCCCACTATATTTAGCTGCTTATTATTTTGTTTTGCTTCAAACTGCGCATCGTTAATAACGTGATCTACAATTATTTGTAGTGATTGTTTTTGTAGTGAAAGCGCTTGGCTTTTTGCCTCTAAGCGAGACACTTGCAGCACGTCGGCAATCATTTTATCAAGCTGATTTGCTTCTTTTTCTATGCGCAATAAATACGATTGGCTGGCATCGTTAGCTTGCATTTGTGCAAGGCCGGTAGCCATTTTTAAACGTGTAAGAGGCGAGCGTAACTCATGCGATATATCGGCTAATAAGCGTTTTTGTGAACTAATTAAAAGCTCTAACTGATTAGCCATGCTGTTAAAATCTCGCCCTAGTATTCCTAGCTCATCTTTTCGGTTTACAGAAATATCGGCTCTTGCACTTAAGTTACCTGCAGATAATTTAATAGCGGCTTTTTTAAGACTATTTATAGGAGCTATTAAGTTACGGCTAAATACAAAGCTTAAAATAAGAGAGGCAACAATTGCGATGACTATTTTCATCCAATTAGGCATAAGCTTAAAGCGCATTATTAGCGGTGGTTGATGGTTAATATCTATTTCATAAAGATAAAAACTCCCTTCAGGCACGTTTATATTAACAGGGCCAAAGGCTTGGTATTTTTCAGTAAAAATAATCTGTGGTGACATATTTTGAGTGAAGTTTAATAAACTTAAATCGATGCTCTCTGGCACCTCTTTACTACTAAGAGAGTCCTCGCTTTGAGCTGCGCTTAAGTATAAAAGTTTACGCTTTGATAGGCGAGGGTGTACTAATACTTCGCTTAGGCTGCGCTTATGTTTAATAGCAGTGCGCTCAATACTTTTGGCGGTGTATATTAGGTTTTTTTTCATCGGGCCATAAAGTGGCTCGTTAGATACCGCATTAATAGCGGTTATATTACTTAAAAATATAAGTGCTGCTACGGTGCCGATTATAGTTAACCAAAACCAAATAAATACTTTAAAAAACAGGTAGTGCCCAGGGTGTTTTAACCAAGTAAAGTAAGTGCTTTTATTCGCCTTGGATAAAGACATAACCCGTACCTCGCATTGTTTTAATTCGCTCACCTGAAATATGCTCGGCTATTTTTTTACGGATATTACTTACATGCATATCGATAGAGCGATCAAAAGAAGCTAAACGCCTGCCTAGTACTTCTTCGCTAATTTGCTCTTTACTAACCACTTCGCCTGCATTTTTACACAATAGCGTGAGTATTTCGTACTCTGTACCGGTAAGGGTTAGTGTAGAGCCGTCGATTGAGGCCTCTCGCGCTGCAAGGTTAACAGTAATACCATTAACGAGTAACTTACTCGTTGTGGCTGCATTTAAGCTATTAATGTGCTCAATACGGCGTGTTATTGCTTTTACGCGGGCTAGTAATTCACGATGATTAAAAGGCTTTGGAATGTAATCATCAGCGCCTAGCTCTAGGCCAAAAATACGGTCAAAGTCTTCACCTTTTGCAGTAAGCATTATTACCGGTGTGAGTTTTGTTTGCCTAAGTTGTTTAAGCACTTCAAAACCATCAAGCGTTGGTAACATTACATCTAGCAATATAAGGGCGTAGTCATTTGCTTGTGCTAGTTTAAGGCCTTGCTCACCGTCGTGTACGCTTTGTATTTCAAACCCTTGGGCAGTTAAATATTCACTTAATAGCTCACAAAGGCCCGTATCGTCATCAATCATTAATAGTTTCATTTACAAACCCTTAGAGTTGTTTATAGCGTTATTTTACCCGCTAAATAGTGCAAAGGTGAATCTTTACACAACCTTTACACTGCTTTGCGTTACTTTGCGTTGAGTTAGGTATAGTTAACTCACTGGCTTAGCAGCCACAACCAACCCAATATTAAGGTAATGATTATGACTAAATTAAACACACTTTCAAAATTAGTACTTATCTGTGGCTTAGCAACAGCAACTCTTGGTGCTGGTAGCGTATTAGCTAAAGGCGACGGGCATAAGCAAGGCCATTCTCAAGCTCGTTTTTTACTTTCTGATCGCGGCGTTGAAAAATTAAACCTAACAGATGAGCAGCAAACTAAGCTAAAGGCTATTTTTGAAGCGCAAAAAACACAAATGAAAGCATTACGTGGCGACAATAAAGAAGCCCGTAAAGCGATGCGTGAAGCGCATAAAGCAAAAATGGATACATTACTTTCGGCGGCAACATTTGACGAAAATGCAGCAAAAGAATTGTTAAACGAACGCCATGAAAAAGGTGAGCAATTCGGTTTAATTAAACTTAAAACTCAGCACCAAGTAATGCAAGTACTTAATGCGGAGCAAAAAGAGAAATTTTCTAAAATGCAAAAGCGTATGGGCAAAAAGAAACAGCGCAAGCAAAAAGACTAATCGTTTAATTATAGGTTAAATACTAAAAAACCAGCGTAATGCTGGTTTTTGTATTTAGGCCATAATGTAGATAAATTACTTAAAAAAGTCATCTTCATTTTTAGCCAGCATAGCTTCAATATCTTCGATCATGTCTTGGCTAAACTCTTCAGCTGAGGTGATTGGCGCAGAAATTTTATTATTTTCAAACGACCATTCACCTAAATCAATTAGCTGACAGCGCTTTGAGCAAAAAGGGCGAAATGGGCTTTGCTCTGACCATTCAACTTTAGTTTTGCAGGTCGGGCAGTTTACAACAGTAGGCATAATTTACTCTCTACAATTTTTCTTTATAGCTCCAAGGACAATAGCTCAGAGCCATATACTTACATATTAGTGACACGGTTTATTTCAGCGAGTGACGTTAAACCATCGGCGGCTTTGCGTAAACCCGATAGGCGTAAATTATTAAATCCCGCTTTAAGAGATACGTCTGCTATTTCAAGCGAGTTACCACCGCGCATAATAATTTGAGCAATTTCAGGGGTAATTTGCATTACTTCGTAAATACCCACACGACCTTTGTAACCATCGGTACAGCTATCGCATCCTTTAGGAGTATACAACGTCATTTCTTCAACTTGTTTGGCGCTAAATCCTTGGCGGGTTAGTTCCTCACTTGGAAGTTGTTCTGGCGTTTTACATTTAGGGCATAAACGACGTGCTAAACGCTGGGCTATAATTAAGCTTATTGAGCTTGCTACGTTATAAGCGGGTACACCCATATTTAATAAACGGGTGATTGTTTCCGGCGCTGAGTTTGTATGCAATGTTGATAAAACCAAGTGACCTGTTTGCGCTGCTTTTATTGATATTTCTGCGGTTTCTAGATCACGTATTTCACCTACCATAACTACATCAGGATCTTGACGTAAAAAAGCACGCAGTGCGTTGGCAAAAGTCATATCGGCTTTAATATTAATTTGTACTTGGTTTACACCTTCAAGGTTAATCTCAACCGGATCCTCCGCAGTACTAATATTGCGCTCTGGCTGGTTTAATATATTTAAACCTGTGTATAGCGATACTGTTTTACCAGAACCCGTTGGCCCTGTTACAAGTATCATCCCTTGAGGCTGGGCAAGTGCATCCATATAGAGCTTTTTCTGCTCAGGCTCATAGCCTAATACATCAATGCCTAACATAGCGCTTGATGAATCAAGGATACGCATTACTATTTTTTCGCCCCACAAGGTAGGCATGGTACTTACACGAAAGTCGATACTTTTGCGTTCAGTGATTTTTAGTTTTATACGACCATCTTGTGGTTTGCGTTTTTCGGCAATATCGAGTCTCGACATTACTTTAATACGCGCAGAAAGCTTGGTTGCTAATGTATTAGGTGGGCTTGCAACTTCATGCAAAATGCCATCAATACGAAAGCGAATACGGTACTTGTGCTCATACGGTTCAAAGTGTAAATCAGAGGCGCCTTTTTTAATGGCATCCATTAAAATTTTGTTGATGTATACGATGATAGGCGCATCATCTTTATCGTCATCTTGTGGTGCTGTATCTCTTTGGCTTTCTGAATCTAAATCAGCAAATTCCTGAAACTCGTCATCAGTTAGATTTAAGCTGCCAGTGGCATCTAGTAATTGCTCGATTTTGGTATCGAGTTGAATATAATCAACAACAACAATTTCGCATGAAAGACCGGTACTAAACTCAAAGTTTTCGAATGCGCCGTAATCTGTTGGGTCTGATGCTGCTATATAAACTTTTCGATCTTTTTGAACAAGTGGCAAAATGTGATGTTTACGTATAAGTTTTTCTTTTACGAGATCGGCTGGGATTCTTGTAGGATCAAAGTCTTTTAAATCAAAATAAGGTACGCGAAACAAATCAATACATTGTTCAGCTAAATCTTTACTATCGATTTTTCCACATTTAGAAATAAGCTCAGCTGTTGAGGCAAATTCATTTTGTTTGTTTTTAACCGTGTCGGCATCAATGCGGCCAAGGGTTATAAATTTTCTCAATAACGGTGAGTTAATATTCATTGCGCACCTGTTTTATTCCTTCAATAGTAAGCAATTTATCAGAAAAAAGAAGGTGATTACATCACCTTTCATTCTTTGTTGTGATTTTACTAACTAAAATACGAGTTTGTGTGAGTTAGGACAGTGTTAATGTGAGTTAGTTTTGTTGTGTAATGCATATTGTAGGTACTTTTTATGAAGATCAACAAGTTCTATATGCACTAGGTTTAAACTACGGTCGTTATTTAAAATATCATCTGCTTTTTGTTGTTTATCGGCACGTGACATTTGCGAGGCAATAATACTTTTAACTTGCTCACTACTTGTGTTGTCACGTTTTACTGTACGCGCTATTTGTACTGAGGTTGGTACGTCAATAAGTAAGGTATGGTCGCAATATTTATCAAGGTTATTTTCAAACAATAAAGGCGCTACTAAAACAACATAAGGGCTAGTTGCATTATTTAAATCGTTTAGTATTTTTATCCGTATAAGAGGGTGTATCAACGCATTAAGCCATTCTTTATAATTGTTGTTAGTAAATATTTTTGCGCGAAGCTTTGCTCTATTTAATGTGCCATCAGGCAATAAAATATGTTCACCAAAGTGGGCTGTAATCGCTTTTAGCCCTTTGCTATTAGGGAGTACTACTTCACGCGCAATTATATCGGCATCAACTATTGTAATACCAAGTTCTTCAAACATATTGCTTACGGCTGTTTTACCACAGCCAATACCACCTGTTAAACCTAATACCCAGCTATTTACTTTAGTTATTTGTTCACTCATTTTAATAACCAATTAAATTAAAATAAGCGCCTTGAATTTGGTTGCCCCAAAGCATTGTGATCCAGCCAGCTATAGCTAGATAAGGCCCAAAAGGGATAGGGGTCGCTTTGTCTTTACCTTGTATGCTCAACAGCGCAATACCTATAATGGCACCCACTACGCTCGAAAGCAGAATAATAGTAAGTAATGACTGCCAGCCAAGTAAAGCACCAAATACAGCGAGTAGTTTAAAGTCGCCATAACCCATGCCTTCTTTACCGGTTAATAACTTAAATAGCCAAAACACACTCCATAAGCTTAAATAACCGCAAGCAGCACCAATAATGGCATCAGTAGGCGTAATTGTGTAACCCAATACCGAGGCAATAAGTGCAAGCCATACAAGCGGTAATGTAAGTTGATCTGGCAGTAACATGTGATCAATATCAATAAAAGTTAGCGCTACTAAAATCCATGTTACAAAAATATATAAAAGGGCTTGCTCGGTCGCACCAAAGCTATAAGCAACAACTAAACTTAATAGGGCAGTAATTGCCTCTACAGCAGGGTAGCGAGCAGAAATAGGGTTACTGCAACTTGCGCATTTACCTTTAAGTATTAACCAACTAATAATAGGAATATTCTGCCAAGGCTTTATGGCTGTTTTACATTTAGGGCAGGTAGAATTGGGTTTTACTAAGTTAAAAGGCTCGCTGGTGTTGGCTTGTTTAGATTTATTAGCTGTAAGTTCATCTTCTAACAGTAATCTGCATTCACTTTGCCACTCACGTTGCATCATTAACGGTAAGCGATAAATAACGACATTTAAAAAGCTACCAACACATAAACTAATTAAGCCAACTGTGGTTAAATAAAACCACAATTGGCTTTGCATTACTTCTATAATACTTTGCATTTGTTTACCTAAAACTAAAATTTTTTAATAATACCAATTAACAGCGCGATGTAAAATCGTAATTAAAAACGCGATATAAAATCGCGACTACGCGGTTTATGCCACAACACCGTAGCAGCGGGTTTACCCCGCGACTGTTACTATTGCTGCGCGATATCAAATCGTAATTAAAAACGCGACTACGCGGTTTATGCCACGGCACTGTAGCAGCGGGCTTACCCGCGACTGTTGCTATTACCCCGAGATTGTTACCATTATTGCGCGATGTAAAGCCGTAATTAAAAACGCGATGTAAAATCGCGACTACGTGGTTAATGCCACGGCACCGTAGCAGCGGGTTTATCCCGCGACTGTTACTATTGCTGCGCGATTTGAAATCGTAATTAAAAACGACTACGGGGTTTATGCCACGGCACCGTAGCAGCGGGTTTACCCGCGACTGTTGCTATTACCCCGCGATTGTTACAATTATTGCGCGATATAAAATCGCGACTACGTGTGTTTTTAAATAGGTATTTATATTTTTCTCAATGGTATTAAATAACTGAGCCCAATTGGAAAATAGGTAAGTACATAGCAACAATCAAGCCACCAACAAGTACACCGAGTACAGCCATAATAAGTGGCTCAAGCAAGCTCGATAGGCCATCAACTGCATCATCAACTTCTTGCTCGTAAATAGTTGCTACTTTTGCGAGCATGCCATCTAGTGAGCCAGACTCCTCACCAATTGCGACCATTTGTATTACCATATCAGGGAATATTTTTGAGTTACGCATTGCCCAGTTCATTTGATTACCAGAGCTAACCTCTGCTTTTATATCTAAAATAGCATAACGGTAAACAGCATTACCTGAAGCGCCTGCAGCAGAATCAAGCGCATCTACAAGTGGCACACCCGCAGCAAACGTGGTCGAAAGAGTACGTGCATAGCGAGCAACGGCTGCCTTATTTAAAATCATGCCAATAACAGGGAGTTTAAGTATAGTTCTGTCGGTAGCATCCCGGAGCTTTAAACTTCGTAGTTTTGCTTCTTTAAATGCGTATCCAAAAGCAAACATTCCAATAAGAATCATCCACCAATACGCTTGCATAAAGTCAGATATACCAATTACAAATAAAGTAAATGCAGGAAGTTCAGCACCAAAACCTGCAAAAATATCTTGGAATTGGGGTACTACAAATATTAATAATATGGAGGTAACAATACCTGCAATAACTAATACCGAAATAGGGTAAAACATTGCTTTTTTAATTTTTGACTTTAATGCTTCAGACTTTTCTTTATAAATAGCGACACGATCAAATATTCTATCAAGCGCACCTGATTGTTCGCCCGATGCTACTAGGTCGCAATATAAATCATCAAAATAGCGAGGGTGTTTTCTAAGCGCTGTAGATAATGGCTGACCCGCTTTTACTTCATCTGCAATAGTTTCCATTAGTTTACCGATGCTTTTATTAGTCGAACCGGTGCCAATCATTTCAATTGATTGTATTAGCGGAACGCCCGCCATCAACATAGTTGCTATTTGGCGAGTAACGAGAGCGATATCTTTTGGCGTTATTTTTTGAACACTTTGAATGCCAAATAATGGTTTTGCTTTACGCTTTACTTTTGAAGGTGTTATACCTTGTTTACGAAGTTGGGCTTTTACTAATGCAATACTATTACCTGTAAGCTCGCCTTCAAGTTTTTTCCCTCGTGCACTTACACCGACCCACTGAAAAGTATCGAGGCCTTTATCTTGTTGTTTTTTTGCCATTAAGAGTACCCAGCTGAATTTGGTTTAAACTTCATTATTACAAGCATAACTTAAACTAATGATTCTTGGTAGAAAAGTTGGACGCTTTAAAATCGTTGCCCAACGGACCAAAATCTAGGCCCGTAAATGTAGCCCTTATCAGGGTCAATATTATTATAAATACTTATCGCTTTTTGTAAGTAAAGGTACCATGCAAAAATAAATAAAATGGCTATTAAAGCTTTTAAGTATTTATTTATGGGAATGCTTTGGATACTTTTTTTATTGATTCTACCAAGTAGCAACCCCCACATTATAAATAAGAGTGTTTGCGAAACCGGCATTACATGCACACCAGAAAATAGTGAGTATGTAATTCCTATAGCAAAAGAATAAAAGAGGCTTTCAGTAATGATGTCTTTTTTATGCTTTTTTAAATGTGTTATCGCTTTTTTAAATGTTGTAAAAACAGCGGTTAAAATACATATAAGGGCGATAAGACCCCATTCATTTAAAATTTCAATTAATGAATTGTGGGGGTGACTAAAAGGGGCTGAACTCCCAAGTGACATTTCAAACACTCCAGGACCATTGCCTACAAATAAATGCTTTAAAGATAGGCTTGAAAGAGTATTAAACCATAAATCAATACGGCCCGAGGTGGATGTGCGTAGTATTTCAGTACCTCCTCTATTTAATGAATCCAAAACATAAAAAGTAATACAACTTAAAACAAAGCAGAGTAACCCGATAAAAACTTGTTTTTTTAATGTGGTTTTTAAAGCAAGAGCAAAAATAGAGAAAGCTAAAAATGAGAGTAAAGCCCCACGAGCTTGGCCAATAAATATAAGTAATAAGTTTAAAAACAAAATAATAAATACAACACGCTGAATGCTTTTAAACTTTAGGAGTAGCACCAAAAAGGGAAGAATAAACACCTGTACTTGGTTAAAAAAACGAATGTTAATAAAACCGGAGTAGATTATGTAGGGGTTTAAGGGCTGTTGTTCAGATAGCGTAAAAATTATATTAAGTAGGCATATTAAAATGAGGCCTGTATGAGTTATCAGTAATGCATAAATAATAAATAAAATAGATTTTTTATTATTTATAGTACCTACATAACACATAGTTAAAATAAGTAGACTTATATGAAATGTGTAAAGTAAGCTAAAGCTTTGCTCCGCACTCATTAATGCAGATAAATAACCACAAAAGATAAAAACCGAAAATAATATTCCATTTTTTTTGTTTAGTGCCAGCTTAAAAGTAGGCTCTTTATTACTTAAAAAAGCAGTAAGCACTAGAAGGCTCGTGAAAAGTAAAAAAGCTATTTGGATGATACGTTGGTGATTATGGTAATCGTAGGAAAATATGGGTATTAAAGGTATTAGCGTACACAGAAAAAACAAGCTGATAAGCGATGATTTTATTATATTTACTATATTCATGAATGCTGATTCTTACGCATTAAAAAAGCGCCAAATTAGGCGCTTTTAGTAATCAAAAAATGATTAAGATTGTGGGCAACTTTTAGGTGCTAGATCTTTATTTGTTGCAGCAATACCACTGGTTGCACATGTCCAAGTACCTTCAGTACTTCTACTCCAAGTCAAAACAGCAGTTGAGATTTGTGTTGGTGCATTTGCTATAGTACAAACAATCGTCGTAGCTGTTGTAGTAATAGCACAGTTTTTAGTTGATGCACTTAAACCTATATCAGCAACCGGAGGAGCAGTTGCAAGTCCATTGTTTTTTGCTATTTCAAAACCAGTTCTACCAGCTGATATTTCAGCTAAACCAGCAGTTAGTTTAGATGTTGCTTGGTAGTTTGAATACGCAGGCAATGCGATTGCAGCAAGAATACCGATGATTGCTACTACAATCATTAATTCAATTAGGGTGAAACCCTGTTGTTTTTGAGTCATTGTTTTCATGTTTCCTCTCCTAAAGGATAGATTTTTGTAACTTAAATCACTTAAGCGGCAAAATGCCTCACTTAATTTAACCGATTTACTTTACAGTTTTACTTAAAATTAATTTTATTACACTTTAGCTTTAGAGTATGAAACACAAAAGCCGTATGTGAATTCATTATGTTTAGTACTAGCTATAAAAGTTTACTAAGAGCACTACATGTTGTAGCAACAAATAGTATAGGCATAAAGTAAGTAGTTTAGTTGCTTTAGTTTTTAATTATGTCTTTAAAAACTAAAGGTACTAGTTATTTATGACTACCTTTTAAAATAAAATAGTACAACAGAATTAGTCTACCATTTTATTTTAGTATTTAGCACGTATCTTCTTATAAAAAAGCGATTTTATTTAACAAAATGTTACAAAGTAAGCCTTTCGGGTTATTTAATGCTTTTTTACTTAACTTGTCAATCGATTAGCGGTATTAATTGGCAGTTGTTGCTTTAAAATTGTTCAAAACGCATCGATAAATCGATTGATTGTAAGTTTTTTGTTAACGCCCCGCTGGATATAAAATCGACGCCGGCTTGTGAATAAGTTTTGAGTGTTTCGAGGGTCATATTGCCTGAAACCTCTAGTTTTGCGCGTTTGTTGGTTAAAATTACAGCTTGCTTAATTTGCTCTACGCTAAAGTTGTCTAGCATAATTATGTCGGCGCCAGCTTCAATTGCTTGCTTAAGTTCAGGGAGTGATTCGACTTCGACTTCGACTGGTTTGTTTGGGTGGTTTTGTTTAGCTTGAGCTACGGCTTTGTTTATTGTGCCACAAGCCGCTATATGATTTTCTTTAATTAAAAAAGCGTCAAATAACCCAATGCGATGATTTGCACCCCCACCACATTTTACTGCGTATTTTTGAAGAGCGCGCAGACCGGGTATTGTTTTGCGTGTGTCGAGTAGTTGCGTAGTTGTACCGCTTAGCTCTTTTACATAATGCGCTGTAGTAGTTGCAGTGCCTGATAAAGTTTGTACAAAGTTAAGTGCAGTACGTTCGGCGGTTAATATTGAACGAGCCGAGCCAATAGCGGTAAATAATGTACTGTTTGCTTTAACTGCGTCGCCATCATTTATAAGTACATTAACCTTAACGCTTGGGTCTACTTGTTTGAATACTTCAAGGATGATGTCTTTTCCGCAAAAAATGCAATCTTCGCGAGTGATTACTTTGGCGTTGGCTTGCTCGCTCTGAGGGATAAGCTGCGCGGTAATATCTCCGTCTTGAGCTGTTTGATAATTTAAATCTTCGTCGAGTGCAAGAGTGACAAGTTGGCTAACTAAAGAGTGCGGGATAGACATAATAAAAGCTCATAAGCGTTAATAAATTAAGCAAATTTTACTATGTTTATAAAAGAAAGAGAAGCGATTGCCTTTTCATCAATATAAAGATAAGCGCTTGAAGTAAATTCGTACCTACGTGCGGGTTTGAATTATCTGTAGGTGAGGTTTTATACCTCGCTTTTAATTTCAACAGTTACGTTACATGAGCGGATGTAAATTCGCACCTAGGTATGGGTTTGAATTATCTGTAGGTGAGGTTTTATATCTCGCTTTTAATTTCAAAAGTTATGTTACATGAGCGGATGTAAATTAGCACCTACGTATGGGTTTGAATTATTTGTAGGTGAGGTTTTATACCTCGCTTGTTACTATCATTTTTTTAATAAATCCATTAGCATCAGTGCTATGTATATCTTGATATTTATATAATAAACGTATCATGAAAATAGATTTAGACGGTGTTTTAAGTACGGTAGCGCAGCGGCCTTGTTCGCATTTTGATGAGCGCCCTGATGAGGCTGATATTTCTTTATTGGTGATTCACAATATATCATTGCCAGCAGGGCAGTTTGGTACACCTTTCGTTGATGAGTTATTTATGGGGTGCATTGATTGCAATGCTCATCCGAGTTTTAGTGACTTAAAGAATTTACGTGTATCGGCCCATTGCTTTATAAAGCGCACCGGTGAGGTTATACAATATGTGCCTTTTGAAAAGCGCGCTTGGCATGCAGGGCAATCCGAGTTTGAGGGGGTACCTGCTTGTAATAACTTTAGCATTGGCATTGAGCTTGAAGGTACCGACACCGCTCCATATTCTTTAGCACAGTACAAAACATTAACTATTATTAGTAAATCTATAATGCAACGCTATCCAAAAATTACCCCTTCGCGTATTGTTGGGCATTGCGATATTGCCCCTGGGCGTAAAACAGATCCTGGCAGTAGCTTTAATTGGCCATTGTTTTTTAATATGCTTGAACAACTAAGTTAAGAGAGTTATTCCCATGATTTTAGTTTCTATAATAATTGCATTAATACTAGAGCGCTTAGGCGCTCGTTCTAATTACTGGCAGATAAGTTATTACGCTAATGGTTATTTAAATCGCTCTAATAAATTACTTGGTGATAAGGGCTTATTTAGCTCAGCACCGGGCTTTTTAATTTGGCTTTTACTTCCAGTGATTGCGATGGCACTAATTTATTGTTTATCTGATTTTGTTTTGTGGCAGTTGGGCATTAATATCGCGGTGCTTTTGGTTTGCTTTGGTTGTGCTAAGCAGCGTGCTTTATATAAGTCGTATTTAAATGCGTTAACGCGAGATGACGGTACTGCTGCATCTTTATATGCGTTGCAAATAGGTCAAAAGCGTACTGATGATCAAAATGGTGGCGAAACCTTTGGGCAAACATTGGCGTGGGTAAACTTTAGATTTTACTGTGCGGTTATTTTTTGGTTCGTTGTTTTAGGCGCGCCAGGTGCGGTTTTATATGCACTGGTACGTACTTTAGCTGATTTAGTACGAGAAGATCATAAAGTAATATTTGCTAAGCGTTTTAAACTTATACATAAATTATTGTTTTGGCTCGACTGGTTACCTGCACGTATTACCAGCTTTGGTTATTTAGTAATAGGTAACTTTAATAAAGGCACAAGCTGTTGGCTACGTTACGTACTTAACTTTAAATCTCCAAACCGAGAAGTAGTAACATGTACAGCGCTGGCTGCAGAGCAAGTTGAAAAGCGTTATTATGGCTGTACCTACGAAGCCACTTGTATGATTAAGCTTGTTAAGCGCAATGTATTATTTTACTTAGTACTTATAGCACTACTTACATTATTTGGTGGACTGTCTTAAGTTAATACCTTTTTAATAAAGTACCTTATGCAATGTAAGGTGCTTTAATCTCTTCCTGCAATTTTTAAACACAATAAAATAGAGCTAATATTCTAATTCCTTCTGGTCAGACCAATTGTTTTCATCCTATTAACGTTATAACAATTTTTGTAAATTGCGCATTGTTTAATCTTCGTTCAAAATGCGTTACGCTACTTTAATTGCTCAAGTTACCTGTAAATTGACAGCTAATAAGGTTTTTGATACCGTATTGAAAATTTTTGGTATGACCAATTTACCTTTTGGGTAAATCATACTACTCAAAGCCCCGCTTTATGGGCTCTTGGTATTTATACAACGCGGACGTTGATTCATGTCTTTAAAGATCAAAGCAGCAAAGTTATCTGATGTTATTTTACAGCAACTCGAGAACATGATTCTTGAAGGCTCGTTAGCACCAGGTGAAAAGTTGCCACCAGAGCGTGAACTAGCAAAGCAATTTGAAGTGTCTCGCCCGTCACTGCGTGAGGCAATTCAAAAATTAGAAGCGAAAGGTTTAGTTACGCGTCGCCAGGGTGGCGGCACGTTTGTAAAAAATCAGCTCGAAGAAGGGCTTACTGATCCACTTTTTGATTTGATTAGTAAACACCCTGAGTCGCAGTTTGATTTACTTGAATTTCGTCATGCATTAGAAGGGATTGCTGCTTACTACGCGGCACTGCGCGGGACCAGCAACGATTTTAGCAAAGTGAAAGAAAGCTTTGATAAAATTGCCCTAGTTAATGATGATTTACAGCAAAAAGCAAAAGCAATTAATGCATTTCACTTTAGCGTGGCAGAAGCTTCGCATAATGTGGTGTTACTGCATTTAGTAAGAGGCATGAAAGCGCTGCTTGAGCAAAATGTATTGCAAAATTTAACTGTTTTATTAAAAAAGTCAGATATTAGCAGTCAGTTAGCCCAGCATAGGCGTTTATTAATGGATGCCGTTATTGACGGTAATCCAGAACAAGCCCGTTTAGCAAGTAATGCGCACTTAGCATTTATAGAAGAAGCACTACTTGAAGCAGGCAAAGAACATTCGCGAATTGAACGTAGTTTAAGACGCACTAAACAAAATTAAGTTAGTACATAACTACTTTGAACACACAAATTAAGTAGCTGTGATATTAAATTAACAATATTCGTATTTTAAACATAAGGAAACCTCCATATGTCTGAAGTCAATAAAATTGACGTAGACGCGCTAGAAACACAAGAGTGGTTACAAGCTCTTGAATCAGTTGTGCGCGAAGAAGGTGTTGAACGAGCTCAGTTTTTACTTGAGCAAGTATTAGAGCAAGCCCGTTTAGACGGCGTTGATATGCCAACGGGTATTACCACGAACTACGTTAATACTATTCCTGTAGATCAAGAACCTGCTTACCCGGGTGATGTAAATCTTGAGCGTCGTATTCGTTCAATTATACGTTGGAACGCGATTATGATCGTTCTACGTGCATCTAAAAAAGATCTCGACTTAGGCGGCCATATGGCGTCTTACCAATCATCTGCTGCATTTTATGAAGTGTGTTTTAACCACTTTTTTAAAGCACCAAATGATGTAGACGGTGGTGACTTAGTTTATTACCAAGGTCATATTTCTCCTGGTATTTATGCACGTGCATTTGTTGAAGGTCGTTTATCGGCTGCACAACTAGATAACTTCCGCCAAGAAGTTGATGGCGAAGGCTTACCATCGTACCCACACCCTAAGTTAATGCCTGAATTTTGGCAGTTCCCTACGGTATCAATGGGCTTAGGTCCTATTTCGTCTATTTACCAAGCACGCTTCTTAAAATACTTAGATGGTCGTGGCTTAAAAGATACTAAAAACCAACGTGTATACGCGTTTTTAGGTGACGGTGAAATGGATGAGCCAGAATCACGCGGTGCCATTTCTTTTGCTGCACGTGAAAAACTAGATAATCTTTGTTACTTAGTTAACTGTAACTTACAGCGTTTAGACGGCCCAGTTATGGGTAACGGTAAAATTATTCAAGAGCTAGAAGGCTTGTTTAAAGGCGCTGGCTGGAACGTAATTAAACTAGTGTGGGGCAGCGGTTGGGATATTCTTCTAGCTAAAGACACAACGGGTAAATTACTACAGTTAATGAACGAAACTGTTGATGGCGATTACCAAACGTATAAAGCTAAAGATGGTGCGTACGTACGTGAAAACTTCTTTGGTCGTTACCCAGAAACAGCAGCACTTGTTGCTGACATGACAGATGACGAAATTTTCGCGCTTAAGCGTGGTGGTCATGAGTCATCAAAATTATTTGCTGCATTTAAAAAAGCAGAAGACACTAAAGGCCGTCCAACTGTAATTCTTGCTAAAACTGTAAAAGGTTACGGCATGGGTGAAGCAGCTGAAGGTAAAAACATTGCGCACCAAGTGAAAAAAATGGACATGTCGCATGTTGCGCATTTACGTTCACGCCTTGGTCTTGATGATTTAGTATCTGAAGAGCAACTTGCAGAACTACCTTATTTAGAGCTTGAAGAAGGTTCACCTGAGTATAAATATCTACATGCTCGTCGTGATGAACTTAAAGGTTATACACCTAAGCGTATTCCACGTTTTAGTGAAAAACTTACGTTGCCAGAAGTAGACGCGTTTAAGCCGCTACTTGAAGAACAAAAACGTGATATTTCAACCACTATGGGTTTTGTTCGTGCACTTAATATCTTATTAAAAGATAAAGGCATTGGTAAAAACATCGTACCAATTATTGCCGATGAAGCGCGTACATTTGGTATGGAAGGTTTATTCCGTCAAATCGGTATTTACAATCCGCATGGCCAAAACTATACGCCACAGGATCGTGATATTGTTTCTTACTACAAAGAAACTGTATCAGGGCAAGTGCTTCAAGAAGGTATTAATGAGTTAGGTGCAATGTCGTCATGGGTTGCTGCTGCAACTTCATATAGCACTAACGATTTACCAATGATCCCGTTCTACATTTACTACTCTATGTTTGGTTTCCAACGCGTTGGCGACATGGCATGGATGGCGGGCGATCAACAAGCACGTGGTTTCTTATTAGGTGCTACTGCGGGTCGTACAACGCTAAATGGTGAAGGCTTGCAACACGAAGATGGTCACAGTCATATTCTTGCTAATACGGTTCCTAACTGTATTTCATATGACCCAACTTACGCGTTTGAAGTTGCTGTTATTGTACAAGACGGTATTCGTCGTATGTACGGTGATGACCAAGAAAATATATACTACTACCTAACGCTTATGAACGAAAACTACCATCAGCCAGCTATGCCAGAAGGCGCTGAAGAAGGTATTCGTAAGGGTATTTACAAGCTTGAAAGTTACGAAGGTAAAAAAGCCAACGTACAGCTATTAAGCTCAGGTACTATTATGACTGAAGTGCGTAAAGCCGCTACGATTCTAAGCGAAGAGTATGGCATTGCGTCTGACGTGTTCTCTGTAACGTCTTTCAACGAATTAACGCGTGAAGGTCAAGATGTTGAACGTTTCAATATGCTTAACCCTGAAGGCGAGCAAAAAACAGCATTCATCACAAGCGTATTAAACGACTCTGTGACTGTTGCAGCAACGGATTACATGAAAAACTACGCAGAACAAGCGCGTTCATTCATTCCAAGCAGCAACTACAAAGTGTTAGGTACAGATGGTTACGGTCGTTCTGATAGCCGTGAAAACCTACGTCGTCACTTTGAAGTTAACGCGGGCTACGTTGTTGTTGCTACGTTATCTGAACTTGCTAAACGCGGTGAAGTTGAGAAGTCAGTAGTTGTTGAAGCACTTAAAAAGTTCAACATCGACACTAACAAACTTAACCCACTGTACGCATAAGAGGTTTGCAATGAGTATTGAAATTAAAGTACCAGATATTGGTGACGATGAAGTAGAAGTAACCGAAATATTAGTAAGCGTTGGCGACAAAGTAGATGTGGACCAATCATTATTAAATGTTGAAGGCGACAAAGCATCAATGGAAATACCGGCTTCGCAAGCGGGTACAGTCAAAGAAATTAAAGTAAACGTTGGCGACACCGTTACAACAGGCTCTTTAGTATTTTTGTTTGAAGGCGAGAGTGAAAGCACTGGTGAAGAAAAAGCATCAGCCGCTGCTCCAGCTAAATCTGAAGAGGCAGCACCTGCTGCTTCTACAGGTTCTTCAACTAAAGAAGTAACCGTACCAGATATTGGCGATGATGAAGTTGAAGTAACTGAAATCATGGTTGCTGTTGGCGACACCGTTGAAGAAGAGCAATCTATCTTAAACGTGGAAGGCGACAAGGCAGCAATGGAAGTTCCCGCTCCATTTGCCGGTATAGTTAAAGAAATTAAAGTCGCCGCTGGCGATACAGTTAAAACAGGCTCATTAGTGTTTGTTTTTGAAGTAGCAGGAAGTGAATCTGCAGCACCGGCTAAAGAGTCGGCTCCTGTAGAAGCGCCAGCAGCTAGCTCAACAGCAAACGCAGCACCAAGTACTAAAGAAGTAAATGTACCTGATATTGGTGGCGATGAAGTTGAAGTAACTGAAATTATGGTTGCAGTTGGCGATACGGTTGAAGAAGATCAATCAATCTTAAACGTTGAAGGCGACAAAGCTGCAATGGAAGTACCCGCTCCATTTGCCGGTACAGTTAAAGAAATTAAAGTAGCCGCTGGCGATAAAGTATCGACTGGCTCATTAATTTTTGTATTTGAAGTTGCAGGCAGCGCGCCAGTAGCAGCACCTGCACCAGCTGAAAAATCAGCACCTGCAGCTGCGGCTAAAACTGAGTCGGCACCGGCTCAAGCGGCACCAGCAAAAGCAAGTAATGAAAGCTTCACAGAAAACAGCGCGTATGCTCATGCATCACCTGTTGTTCGCCGTTTAGCGCGTGAGTTTGGTATTAACCTAGCTAACGTAAAAGGCACTGGTCGCAAAGCCCGTATAGTTAAAGAAGACGTGCAAAACTATGTTAAAAACTTAGTTAAGCAAGTTGAGTCGGGTCAATTGTCAGCAGGTAGTAATGCTGGTGGCAGCGAGCTTGGTCTTATTCCATGGCCTAAAGTAGATTTTGCTAAGTTTGGCGAAATTGAAGAGCAAAAGCTGTCTCGTATTCAAAAGCTATCAGGCAAAAACTTACACCGTAACTGGGTGCAAATCCCACATGTTACACAGTTTGACGAAGCTGATATCACAAGCCTTGAAGTATTCCGTAAAGAGCAAAATGTGCTTAGCGAGAAGAAAAAGCTGGGTGTTAAAATTACGCCACTTGTGTTTGTAATGAAAGCAGCTGCAAAAGCACTTGCTGAATTTCCAAAATTCAACTCATCGCTTTCTGCCGACGGCGAAAGCTTAATCCTTAAAAAGTACATTAACATTGGTGTTGCAGTTGATACGCCAAACGGTTTAGTTGTACCAGTGTTTAAAGATGTTGATAAAAAAGGCATTATTGAACTATCACGCGAATTAATGGAAGTATCTGTTAAAGCACGTGACGGGAAGCTTACATCGTCTGATATGCAAGGTGGTTGTTTTACTATTTCTAGCCTTGGCGGTATTGGCGGTACGGCATTTACGCCGATTGTTAATGCACCAGAAGTGGCTATTTTAGGTGTGTCTAAATCTGAAATGAAACCTAAATGGAATGGCAAAGAGTTTGAACCAAAACTAATGGTTCCGCTGTCTATGTCATACGACCATAGGGTTATTGACGGAGCCTTAGCTGCACGCTTTACTGTGACTCTTGCAAGTTACATGAGCGATATTCGCCAATTGGTGATGTAATCGCTGGACAATGAATAGAATCAAATCCCAGCCAGTTGTTTTTAGCTGGGATTTTTACCATTTGCAATGATACAATCTTTGCACAAATTTGTGATCTGCTCTCACTTTCTGCCTTGCAGAAACATGGCAGTTAAACTTTAGGGCAGTGTCCCGTTCAAACAATTAAGGTAATAGCATGAGCAACGAATTAAAAACTCAAGTTGTTGTACTAGGCGGTGGTCCTGGTGGTTACTCTGCGGCATTCCGCGCTGCTGACTTGGGCTTAGAAGTTACATTGGTAGAATCTCGTGAAACATTAGGCGGCGTATGTCTTAATGTTGGTTGTATTCCTTCAAAAGCACTTTTACACGTAGCTAAAGTGATTGATGATGCAGCTGAAATGTCATCTCATGGTGTTACTTTTGGCGCACCAAAGATCGATCTTGACCAAGTTCGTACTTGGAAAGATTCTGTAGTTGGCCAGTTAACTGGTGGACTAGAGGGCATGGCTAAAATGCGTAAAGTGAAAGTTGTATCTGGTTACGGCAAATTCACTGGCAGCAATACTTTAGTAGTTGAAGGCGAGAAAGACTCTACAACTATCACGTTTGATAACGCGATTATTGCAGCAGGTTCTAAACCAGTTAACTTACCTTTCATCCCACAAGATGACCGTGTAATTGATTCAACTGGCGCGCTAGAGCTTAAAGATGTACCAGAAAAACTACTTGTACTTGGTGGTGGTATTATCGGTCTTGAAATGGGTACGGTTTACCGTGCACTAGGTTCTGCAATTGATGTTGTAGAATTTGCTGACCAATTAGTTCCAGCAGCTGATAAAGACATTATCAAAATTTACCAAAAATACGTAAGCAAAAAATTCAACGTAATGCTTTCAACTAAAGTTGTTGGTGTTGAAGCTAAAAAAGATGGCTTATACGTAACGTTTGAAGGTAAAAACGCACCAGCAGAACCTGTACGTTACGACAAAGTGCTTGTTGCAGTTGGCCGTACTCCAAACGGTAACTTACTTGATGCTGAAAAAGCGGGCGTAAACGTTGATGAGCGTGGCTTTATTAATGTTGATAAGCAATTACGTACTAACGTAAGCCATATTTTTGCAATTGGTGACTTAGTTGGCCAGCCTATGCTTGCGCATAAAGCGGTTCATGAAGGTCATGTTGCTGCAGAAGTTATTTCTGGTCAGAAGCATTTCTTCGACCCTAAATGTATTCCTTCGATTGCGTATACTGACCCAGAAATCGCTTGGGTAGGTGTTACTGAGAAAGAAGCAAAAGAGCAAGGCCTAAAAATTGAAACTGCGGTATTCCCTTGGGCAGCATCTGGTCGTGCTATTGCATCATCTCGTACTGAAGGTTCTACTAAACTTATTTTTGATAAAGAAAGTGGCCGTATAATCGGTGGTGCTATGATCGGTATTAACGCGGGCGAAATGCTTGGCGAAATCGGTTTAGGTATTGAAATGGGTGCTGATGGTGAAGACTTAGCGCTTACTATTCATGCTCACCCTACATTGAATGAATCAATCGGCCTTGCAGCTGAAATTTTTGAAGGTTCGATCACTGACTTACCAAACAAAAAAGCAGTTAAAAAGAAGTAATTTAACTTTTTAGCATTTGTTTGAAAAACCCAACTTCGGTTGGGTTTTTTATGTCTGGTTTTTAATTTAAGAGATGTTGAATTAATTCAATGATACCAATCTGCTTATATATGGGGTCTATTTAACGTTAAGAAAATTACGCTAGAACTAGGCAAAAGTTTTTGTATCTAGTTGTTCTAAATAAAAAATTTTTAACGACGTTATAGTGCAATTTAATTCGTTAAATTGATCAAAGATTTATGCAGGTTGGTATGACTATAAATATAAGATTAAATAGCGATAAGTCGTTACAATGCGCGCTTAATTAATTGAAGGTAAATACAGTGAAAAACTCAGTTTTAGCATTACGCGCTCAACAAATAAGTGAATCCCGTCGAGAGTTTAATGCTCGAGGCGGTAAATTAGATCGCTGTGAGCAATGCTTAATAGCTAAGCACTACTGTATTTGTAAAGGTGTTGAGCATGCAGATTGTAAAGCAGCTGTGTGCTTATTAATGTATCACAATGAAAGTTTTAAACCTTCTAATACTGGGCGCTTAATTGCTGAAATAGTGCCAGATAACCACGCATTTAGATGGGATAGAACAGACCCTAACCCCGCTCTTTTAGCTTTAATAAATGATTCACAATATCAGCCAATGGTAGTATTCCCTGCTGAAGATGTAGAAGAGGGCAGGGCCATTACCGAAATAAGTATTGAAGAGGGTAAAAAACCGCTATTTATATTTTTAGATGGTACCTGGCGTGAAGCTAAAAAAATGATTCGCAAAAGCCCATACTTAGATAACTTGCCTGTACTTTCTGTTACTGCTGATAAACTATCTGATTACCGATTACGTGTTGCCCCTCATGCGCATCAACTAGGCACTGCTGAAGTGGCTATTATGGTGCTAGCGCTTGCGGGAGAAATGGATGCATCTTCTAAATTAGAACAGCATTTTATTAAGTTTCGTGATGCGTATTTGCTTGGTAAGCGCAATAAAGGCCGACCGCTAGAAGAGTAGTTTTACGCAGTTAAGCGAAAGCTTGCTGCTCTTTTAAGTGAGCAAGTGCTTTATTTTGAATTGCTCTGAAGCCTTCTTCAGATGTTAATTGTAAAACCGTATTATATAATTGGCTTACGCTATTGTGAGCCTGAATAAACGAGGTGCAGTCCTCACCAATCATATCCTTAGCCTCTTCGACTCGCTTTAAAAAGTAACAGCTAATATCGGTTTTTCCTTTAAAGTGAGTAGTCGCAATAGCGTTAGATATTCTATTAAGCTGATAACTAAATTCATCAGGTCGAGAACCCTCACCCCATTTACTAATAGAAATATCGCTTTCTAACTGGATAATTACGTTAAGTATGTTTTTAAACTCACTCATTGGCATATTTAAAAAGTTATAACCTTTGGGGCTAAATAAAGCTTTATACGGATTTTCGTTGGGAGTTTGGGCACTAAAAACGCCAATTGGTTTTGCTGTACTTGCGTCTGATACTTTACATAAAAAGGTATTGCTTTGCGGCGTTTTAAAATTCATATCCATTGAGTATTTATGATCCTTGCGTTACTTAGTTATCGGCGCAATTAATGAAAAACTTAGCGAAATTTAAAATATTAATAAAGTATTTGAAGGTATTAATATTGATTAGCTGGGATGCAGTATTACCCTGCAAAAGTTAGTGGTAGTTGCTTAGAGCTTTACTAAACCCAAATTTTAGGCAAAGAAAAGCGCGCTCTATCTCTAGGCGCGCTTGCGGAATCTTCTAATTTTCTGCATCCTGCAATTGAACTTAATCAACTCCAATTTTTACTAATCCATGTTTATTACTATATTACTTTTTAGTTCTATGTAATGTAGACCATCCGGGCCTGTATCCTTAAATTCCTAAACATCCTGTAGGGTAAATACTATTACCAAATCCTTAATTACACTTCCTAGTATATCCCTATTTTAACCAATCCATTGTGTTGCCTTAAAGGCCTGTCCATTTATTCCTTTAAACAACTTAGCCGTGTTGTTATCCTTTTCGCATCTTCCTGACGCTGTCCTTTTTACAACATTGCGTTATGATACTCATCCTGAGCCTGTCCTAAAATCCGTGTTGTCCTGGTAACCTAATCATTGGTTGGTTGAGTAAGCAGTCCATTTCCTTTTACTCAATAAGCGTCATTGCTTGGTTGATGCGTAAATTATAGTGCAATAGAGCAACTAAAATAGGGATAAAACTACATTCAATTAGTATTTATGCAACAGTAATAATGTGAAAGCTCAATTAATACAGGTGCTTAGGTTGTTTTTGTGTGTTTTTTATCTTGATTTTTACTCATTAGCTGTCACATCCGTGAGACATCTCTTACACTGGATTTCCTTTTTGGGCGTTATTTACATTTATTTAAAGTGTGCACTTTTTGAATGAGCGCGGTAGAATTCGATGATAATAACAATTATTTAGGTGAAATAATGAAGACAGTATTTACACTTTTTTTAGGATTAGCAGCATCGGCACCAGCCTTTGCAAGTGACGTTGTTAATATCTATTCTTTTCGTCAGCCGTTTTTGATTCAGCCAATTTTAGAAGATTTTACAAAACAAACGGGAATAAAAACCAATGTTGTTTTTGCTAAAAAAGGGTTAATTGAGCGTGTTAAACGTGAAGGTAAGCACAGTAAAGCCGATTTAGTATTAACCTCTAATTTTAGTGCGCTTATTCAATTAGAAGATTTAAAATTAACACAAACTATAAAAAGTGACAGTGTAAATAATAACGTGCCTGCAGCTTTTCGTGACGGTGATGGCCAATGGGTCGCGCTCACTAAGCGAGTGCGTAATGTGTATTCATCAAAAGAGCGAGTTGGTGAGTTACCTAAGCTCACTTATGAAGATTTAGCAGATCCTAAATACAAAGGACAAATTTGTACGCGATCAGGCAAACATCCATATAACTTAGGTTTAGTGGCTTCTATGATTGCACACCATGGTGAAGCGCAAACCAAAGAGTGGCTTGAAGGTGTTAAGGCTAATTTAGCACGTAAACCTCAAGGTAACGATCGTGCTCAAGTTAAAGCAGTTAAAGAAGGTTTATGTAACTTGGCATTAGGTAATAGTTACTATCTTGGTAAAATGCTAGAAGATAAAGAGCAAAAAGGTTGGGCAGAGGCCGTAAATATTAACTTTCCAAATCAAACTAATCGTGGCTCACACATAAATGTTTCGGGTGCGGTTATTACCAAATATGCTAAAAACCCTGAAAATGCATTAAAGCTCATAGAATATATGACCGACAGCAAAGCACAAAACATGTATGCCTCATTAAATATGGAGTATCCAGTTAAGTCGGGTGTTGAACTATCAAGTTTGGTTGCCTCTTGGGGGAGTTTTAAAGAAGACAGCTTGCCACTTGATGAGATTAGTAAATATCGTCCGTTAGCGCTTAAGCTAATTGATGAGGTGAAGTTCGATCTTTAATGACTAATAAATTTAAGCTGTCTAAATGGCAGCTCTTTGCGTGGTCGACTGGCTTAATTCTATCGGCCCCGTTGTTTTTTCTTCTTTTTGAATCTCTACAAGGTAGCTCTGAGGTGTTTTCCCACCTGTGGGATACCGTGCTTTGGGATTACATAACCAATACCGTATTGCTTGTTTTAGGTGTTTGCGTCCTTAGCTGCGCCATAGCTTTGCCACTTGGGTGGCTAACGGCTTACTGTAGTTTCCCGGGTAAAAAACAGTTTGAATGGGCACTTATGCTGCCCCTTGCTATGCCCACCTATATTATTGCCTATGTATACACTGATTTATTAGATTATGCGGGCCCGGTGCAAATAGCGCTGAGAGAATGGTTTGGCTGGCAATCGCCTAATGACTATTGGTTTTTTGATATACGTACATTACCCGGGGCCATCGTTATGATTGCCTTGGTGCTTTATCCGTATTTATTTTTGATTTTTAAAACGGCTCTTCGCGAGCAGTCATTCAAATTAGTACAAGCTAGCCAGTTAATGGGATTATCTCCTTGGCAAAGTTTCTTTAAAGTAAGCTTAGTACTCTCTCGTGGGGCTATTGTGGCGGCTCTTGCGCTTATAAGTATGGAAACCATGGCTGACTTTGCAACAGTGAGTTATTTTGCCGTAAGTACATTAACGACTGCCGTATACGATACGTGGTTTGGTTATTACTCACTTACAGCGGCAGCTAAAATATCGGGTGTGATGTTATTACTGTTATTTTTAGCATTAATGGCAGAGCGCTTTAGTCGTCGTAACCAAGCGGTATTTGAGCGCCAATCAAGTGTAAATAGTGAATCTCTCTATGTATTAAAAGGAAAGTCAGCTTGGCTCGCAACGGCATTTTGCAGCTTTATTTTATTTATCGCGTTTGTAATCCCTATTGCAGTACTTATAAATTACGCCATTACCTACTTTGATAAAGCATGGAATGTAGAGTTTTTTAGTTACGCTTGGCAAAGTTTAAAAGTGGCTGGGGTTGTGAGCCTAATAACGATTACGTTGAGTATTTTTGTCGTTTTTTATCAGCGTGTGGCAAAGCAAACGTATCCGCTTATTCCTGGGCGTTTAGCAAGCACAGGATATGCGTTGCCTGGCACAGTACTCGCTATTGCGGTTTTGTTACCACTTACATTATTAGAGAACACCATTAACACAGCGCTCGAGCCGTATAATTTAGATATTGGCTTACTGCTTACAGGTAGCATTCTTACTATTATTATTGCTTATATTGTTAGGTTTTACGCCATTGCACACGGAGCAATTGAGTCGAGTTTTTTACGTATTAGCCCATCACTTGATATGGCAAGCCAATCAATGGGTAAAAGCCAAGGACAAACACTGCGTTTAGTGCACCTACCTTTACTGCGAAGAGGATTGCTTACTGCTGCTTTATTGGTATTTATTGAGTGCATGAAAGAACTGCCGGCTGCGCTATTGCTCAGGCCGTTTAATTTTGAAAGCTTAGCTACTCATGTATTTCAGTATGTGAGTGACGAGCAGTTAGAGCTTGCTTCTATATCGGCATTATTTATTGTTATTGTTGGGTTTATTCCTTTGTATTTTATTAATCGTTCTATGGAGCAGCGTAGTTAAATGAGTAGTTTAATTTTACAAGGCGTGAGCTATCACTATAACGGTACAAAGGTTATTCACGATTTAGATTTAACAGTGGGTAAAGATGAAATTGTTTGTCTACTCGGAGCGAGTGGGTGCGGCAAAACGACCACGTTAAAAGCGATTGCAGGTTTAATTGAAGCTAAGCAAGGGTCTATTTTTATAGACGGTAAATTAGTGAGTGATGAGCAATCGTTTGTCTCGCCTGAGCACCGTAACATCGGCATGATGTTTCAAGACTATGCGTTGTTTCCGCATTTGACGGTGGCAAATAATATCGCATTTGGGCTTAGTAAAATGAGTAAAGCTCAAAAGCAGCAACGCGTAGATGAAATGCTTAAGCTGGTACATTTAATTGGCTGTGCCGACAGGTTCCCGCATCAGTTATCGGGTGGCCAACAGCAGCGTGTAGCTATTGCTCGTGCATTAGCTTATAAGCCTAGTTTATTGCTACTTGATGAGCCCTTTTCAAATATCGACACACAAGTACGCTTTGAATTAATTGCCGATATACGTCGAATTATTAAGGCAACCCAAGTATCTGCTGTGTTTGTTACACATTCAAAAGAAGAGGCGTTTGCCTTTTCAGATACACTTGCCATTATGCATCGCGGTAAAATTGAGCAACAAGGCACGCCTGAGCAGCTTTTTGCAGCTCCATGTTCAAAGGAGGTTGCAGAGTTTCTGGGTCAAGGCATATACTTGAGCGCAGAAGTATTAACAGCAACTGAATACAAAACACCATTTGGTTTAGTCGAATCTTATATTGAGAGTAAGCATGACGTAAGCATAGGGCTTATATATGTACGTCCCCATCAAATAGAATTAGTGGCAGATAACCAAAGTGACAAATTTAGTAAGCGAGCTACAATCATAAGTCGTCGCTTTATTGGTTCGGCGTATGTTTATTCACTTGTTATTGATGAACAAGAAATTGAAGTTGCTGCACAATATGGCCAGTCATTTGAAAATAATGAGCAGGTTATAATAAAAATAAAACCTCACACGGTGAATTTTTTCGAATCGTAATTAATTTGTTATTCGCTGTGTTTTTATCTATAAAACTAAGGAATAACAATGGCGCAAGCGCAATCAGGGATTTGTGCTGAAGCAAACTTACACGGTTTGCACTTATTTTTTAATGTGTTTGATGGTCAAGATGAATCACTTCGCGCAAAGTTAAAACAAGTAAGCGCTATTGAAGAAGAATTTAGCGATCAATTTTCAGAATCAATGCTCTCTTGTATGGTTGCTATTGGTGCGCAATATTGGCCGCATATCCTCCCTGAATACATCCCAAGCGAATTACAGAGCTTTCCTAATATAAACCATAGCGATCATCAAATGAGCGTACAACCGTGCGATTTATTTGTGCAAATTCGCTCTGACCGTGAAGACGTTAACCATTTATTTGCGCTGCAAATTTTAAAACTATTTGCCCCCGATGTTGAGCTGGTGGAGCAAATTCGTAATTTTCGCTTTTTAGATGGTCGTGATTTTAATGGTTTTATTTATGGTGGCGACACCGCACATGGAAGAAAAAAGCGCGCTACGGCTTTAATTAGTAACCCTGGCAATTTTGAAGATCAGGGGAGTTATATTCATGTACAGCGTTATAAGCATGATTTAACTATGTGGCAGCACTTATCATTGAGTGAGCAAGAACAAATAATGGGGCGTACGCGCCTTGATAACACACTAATTATCCCCGCGATTGAAACCAGCCATGCTTCACGTAGTGAGCTAAAAGACGAAGACGGACAACCGCTATTATTAAATCAGAGCATGCCTTATGGCGATGTGTATGAGCAGGGAATGTTATCAATTACATGCGCTAGTACGGGTACTGCATTTGAAAAAGTACTTAAAAGTCGTTTAGGAGAAGGTGATTGCTACGACCACTGGCTTGATTTTACTCAAGCCGATATGGGTTCTGCTTTCTTTGCGCCTTCAGTCGGGTTTTTAAAACAAATTTAGTTTGCTATTAAACCGTATCAAATAAAATGCGAACACGTTCAAGTGTTACATCTATTTCAGATATTTTAGCAGGAGCGATAAAAATAGTATCGTCGCCTGCAATTGTTCCTAGTACGCCATCTGCTTTACCTAATGAATCTAATAAACGCGCGATAAGCTGAGCGGCGCCTGGACTGGTACGAATAATGATCATCATTTCGTTGTGCATAATGTCGATTACTAATTGGCGTAATGGGCTTTTAGCCGTAGGTACACCCATTTCAGCTGGTAAGCAGTAAACCATTTCTTGTTTGGCGTTACGTGTGCGTACAGCACCAAATTTACTTAGCATGCGCGATACTTTACTTTGGCTTATATTGTCAAAGCCTTGATCTTTTAATGCATCAACTATTTCGCCTTGAGAGCCAAAATTTTCTTCTTTTAATAGTGATTTAAATGCTTTTACCAATGCTTCTTGTTTATCTTGTGGTTGCATAGTCTTTATTCGTTTTTGTTATTTATGCCGCAAATTCTACACAAAAATGAATAATTATGCAGCAGTTGTTTAGTTAACTTGCCAGTTTGATGCGTTAAATCACAAAAGTTTACGACTATGGTCGAAAATATACTTGAAATAGACAGGATAAATTTGTTTTTAGTCGCTAATTTCATTATCTTAAGAGCCACAAATGTTTCCTACCTCAAATTACGGAGAATTCCAATGAAAGTTGCTGTATTAGGTGCTGCAGGCGGTATCGGCCAAGCGTTGTCTTTATTATTAAAAACAGGCTTACCAGCTGGCTCTGAATTATCACTTTATGATGTTGCACCAGTAGTACCAGGTGTTGCGGTTGACCTTTCTCACATCCCAACAGATGTTAAAGTAGCAGGCTTTGGCGCAGACGAATTAAACAAAGCGCTTGAAGGCTCTGACATCGTTCTTATCCCAGCGGGTATGCCACGTAAACCAGGTATGGATCGTGCTGATTTATTTAATGTAAATGCTGGTATCATCAAAACTTTAGCAGAAGGCATTGTTGCTAGCTGTCCTAAAGCGTTAGTAGGTATTATTACTAACCCAGTAAATGGCACAGTTCCAATCGTTGCTGAAGTATTCAAAAAAGCAGGTACTTACGACGCTAAACGCGTATTCGGTATTACTACGCTTGACGTTATTCGTTCAGAAGCATTTGTTGCTGAACTTAAAGGCGTAGACGTAGCAACTGTGAAAGTACCAGTAATTGGTGGTCACTCAGGCACAACCATTCTTCCTCTACTTTCTCAAGTTGAAGGTGTTTCTTTCACTGATGAAGAAGTTGCTGCACTTACTCCACGTATCCAAAATGCGGGTACTGAAGTTGTAAATGCTAAAGCCGGTGGCGGTTCAGCTACATTATCAATGGGCGCAGCTGCTGCTCGTTTTTGTATGTCTTTAGTTAAAGGCCTACAGGGTGAAGAAGTTGTAGATTACGCTTACGTTGCTGTTGAAAATGGCGATGCAGAGTACTTTGCACACCCAGTACGTTTAGGTAAAAACGGCGTAGAAGAAATTCTTTCTTACGGCGAACTAAGCGCATTTGAAACAAAAGCAAAAAATGACATGCTTGAAACACTGAAAAAAGACATCAAAGAAGGTGTTGATTTCATGGCGTAATAGCCAAAGTAGAATAACAAAAAAGCCTGCATTTGCAGGCTTTTTTGTTGCTCAGAATTAATGTCACACTGTGTAACTAGTGGTCGCGGTCAACCGCAATACGAGCAAGGCTTATGAGTGCTTGCTTATAGTCAGACTCAGCTAAAAAGTCTAAACAGGCAATAGCTTTGTCAGCTTCAAGCTCTGCTTTTTGCATTGTAAATTCAAGCGCATTAGTTTGCTTCAGTGCCGATAGAATGTCTTCTAAATGCTCCATACCATTACTGTGCTCTATTGCATCACGAATAAGCTGCGTTTGCTGCTCGCTACCATGTTGCATAGCATAAATAAGTGGAAGCGTTGGTTTGCCTTCAGCTAAATCATCACCAATGTTTTTACCCAGCTGCTCAGCATCTGCATTGTAATCAAGTACATCGTCTACTAGCTGAAACGCAGTCCCTAAATGCATACCGTAAAGGTTTAGTGCATCGAGCGTAGTTTGGTCTTGCTCAGTAATAATGGCAGCAAGGCCTGTCGCTGCTTCAAACAACTTAGCTGTTTTAGAGTAAATAACCTGCATATAACTGGCTTCGGTCGTATCTGGGTCGTTGCAGTTCATTAACTGCAATACTTCACCTTCAGCAATAATGTTTGTTGCATCGGCAAGTACTTGCATAACCTGCATTTTTCCAAGGCCAACCATAAGCTGAAATGAACGAGTGTAAATAAAGTCACCAACCAATACGCTAGCAGCATTACCAAATTCAGCATTTGCTGTAGGTGTGCCACGTCGTAAGTTTGATTCATCTACAACATCGTCATGCAATAGCGTTGCTGTATGAATAAACTCAACAATTGTTGCAAGTGTTATGTGATCTTTACCCTGATAACCGAGCGCTTTGGCTGCTAAAATCGCCAGCATTGGACGAACGCGTTTGCCGCCACTGCTAACTATATATAAACCAAGCTGATTAACTAACGCCACATCTGAGCGCATTTGCGCATGTATAAGTTGATTGACGTCATTCATATCGCTTTCGATTAACGCCTGGATAGCTTTTATATCCATTGATCTCCGAGCCAATTTTTATGTGTGAACGGCGCAGATTGTACAACAAAAAATGCACTAGCTCGATATTTTGTGACGATTGATTGAAAAAACACTATTAAAGTACTTAATTTAGACTGAATTAGCCAAGATAACTGATTAATTGATAATCAATATACAGTTTATGGTGTGCTTAGATATTAAGCTGTGAGGGTCATATTTGAGTACATTAATTTATTTCGACTAAGAGTTAAAAAGCGCTTGGCAAAAGGGCTAATTAATATAAAATGGGGTAAATATTGAATTGCTCTCAAAGCAGCTACTTTTTATTCATTTTAATTACAAAATAGGCTTGCTAGTTATTTCGCGTTAGCGTAAACTTCGCGCCCTATCGAAGAATATTTTAGTTGCGCCGATTTGAGGGTGCACAGACGGAGTTAATTATGTACGCGGTTTTCCAAAGTGGTGGTAAACAGCATCGTGTGACTGAAGGTCAAACGATTCGTCTTGAAAAATTAGACGTTGAAACTGGTGCGGCAGTAGAATTTGATTCAGTACTTTTAGTTGCTGATGGTGAGAAAATCGAGATCGGTGTACCGTTCGTAAACGGTGGCAAGATAACAGCTGAGGTTGTTTCACATGGTCGCGGTGAGAAGATTAAGGTTGTTAAATTTAGACGCCGTAAGCATTCTCGTAAGCAAATGGGCCATCGTCAATGGTTCACTGAAGTTAAAATCACTAGCATTAGCGCTTAATTAGAGGTACTTAGAAATGGCACATAAAAAAGCAGCTGGTAGTACTCGTAACGGTCGCGATTCAGAAAGCAAACGCCTAGGTGTTAAGCGTTTTGGTGGCGAATCAGTTCTAGCGGGTAGCATCATTGTTCGTCAGCGTGGAACTCGTTTCCACCCTGGTACTAACGTAGGTATCGGTAAAGACCACACTATCTTCGCAAAAGCAGATGGTAAAGTTCAGTTTGAACAAAAAGGTCCTTTAAACCGTAAATACGTAACTATCGTAACTGAGTAATCAGTAAGGTAGTTAAAAACCCCGCCTTTGCGGGGTTTTTTGTTTTGTAGTCAGTCAAAATATATACCCAAGCCTGCATTTGTGTTGGCTTGTGTATATAATAGAGTTATTAAACAAGCCAATCCCTAAAGTGAGTAATCATGAAGTTTGTAGATGAAGTAGAAATTCGCGCAGAAGCTGGAGACGGTGGCAGTGGCATCGTGTCTTTCCGTCGTGAAAAATATGTTCCAGATGGTGGACCAGACGGCGGTGACGGTGGAGACGGTGGTAGTGTTTATCTACAAGCTGATGAAAACTTAAATACCCTAATTGATTATCAGTTTGAGCGCTTTCATAGAGCTGAACGTGGTACTAACGGTCGTAGCCGTAACTGTACAGGCCGAAAAGCCGATGACTTATTTGTTATGGTGCCTGTAGGCACGCGCATCATGGATGTTGATACCCAAGAGGGACTTGGCGACTTAACTCAAGATGGTCAACGAATTTTGGTTGCAAAAGGTGGTTTCCACGGCTTGGGGAATGCACGTTTTAAATCAAGTACTAACCGAGCACCTCGTCAAAAAACATTGGGCACACCCGGTGAAGTACGTAACTTAAAGTTAGAGTTACTATTATTAGCTGATGTAGGCTTACTAGGATTACCAAATGCAGGTAAATCTACGTTTATCCGCAGTGTATCTGCAGCAAGACCAAAAGTAGCTGATTACCCATTCACGACGCTTATTCCTAATTTAGGTGTGGTACGTCCAGAAGCAAATAAATCATTTGTTATAGCCGATATTCCGGGTCTAATTGAAGGTGCATCTGATGGTGCAGGCCTAGGTATTCGCTTCTTGAAGCATTTAGAGCGTTGTCGTGTGTTATTGCACATTATTGATGTAATGCCGGTAGATGGTTCAAACCCTGTTGATAATGCATTCTCGATTATTAACGAGCTACACCAATACAGCCCTAAATTAGCTGAAAAGCCACGCTGGTTAGTGTTTAATAAAATAGATTTATTACCAGAAGATGAAGCAAAAGCGCTATGCGAAGCGATTGCAGAAGAGCTGGGCGAAACTGAAAATATTTATCACATTTCAGCAATTAATAAACTTAATACTCAACCTTTAATCCACAACATAATGACACTACTTGATAGCATGCCTAAAGAGAAGTTTGTACAAGTTGAAGATGAAGAAGTTGAATTTAAGTGGGATACCTATCATGAAAAAGCCACTAAAGGTAAAGGCAATGATGATGATTGGGACGACTGGGATGAAGATGATTACGACGTAGAAGTTGTCTACGAGCGTTAATTAAATAGAATTTATTAAAAAGGAGCTTATGCTCCTTTTTCTTTGTTTAAGAATAAAGTACTAGGTGTTTATTATGATAATTTCAATGATTGCAGCAATGGCAAATAACCGTGTAATTGGCCTAGATAATAAAATGCCATGGCATTTACCTGCGGATCTTCAGCATTTTAAAAAAATAACTACGGGTAAACCTGTGATCATGGGTCGTAAAACTTTTGAGTCAATAGGCCGTCCTTTACCCGGGCGTCGTAATATTATTATTACTCGAAACAGCGAATATACTGCACAGGGTATTGAAGTGGTAACCACACCAGAGGCCGCACTAGAACTAGTTTGTGCTGTTGAAGAAGTAATGATTATTGGTGGCGGTAATATTTATGAGCAATTTTTACCAAAAGCAGAACGCTTGTATTTAACCTTTATTGATTTAGATATTAAAGGCGATACACAGTTTCCTGATTACAATAAAGTTGCTAATTGGAACGTGAAGGAAGAGCAACAAAACCTTCCTGATGAAAAAAACAAATCTAGTTATAAATTCGTAACTTTGTATAAAGAACATTAACATTATTGCGTAATTTTTGATAGATTGATATAATATTCGATAGTCTATATAAGAACAAAGTATTATAAAGGGTTTGTCATGTTTAAATTACCAAAGCTAGTTGCACTTACTGCTGTTGTCGCTGTAAGTTCTTTTTCGTATACAGCACCTGCAAATGCTGAAGATCAATTAGCAGTATCTATTTGTGAATATATTGCGGCAGACGATAAAAACCGATTACGCAGCAAGCTTAAAAGCTCTCGTGTAAAAATTCGTAATATTTATGATGCAGTACAATGTAATGGTAATAACTTATTACGTCATGCTGTTGCTAGTAATGCAGTGGATACTGGTGAGTATATAGTTAAAAACTTATCAAAAAGTGCGTTAACAGATGGTGCTGATATTGCTTGGGCTGAAGGCAACTTTGCTAGCTCACCACTTATTGCAGTGATTAAAGATCGCGCTGGTCTTTAATTATAAAAAGGTTTTATAACTCTACCTTCAGTAAGGTATTGTTAAATATTGATTAGTCTGAAGTTGTTATTAATAACAATCTCAGGCTTTTTTATTTAGCTAATGTAATCTCACCCCCCCCCCCAACAAAATCATTAATAAGTTCACTATTTACCTATCTATTTTATATTCCCAAAGTGTAGAGTCTTCACTTTAAAAGCAGCTTCAAATTTACTCCTTCAAAAGAGGTAACTTTATTCAGCTGGTATCTATTTTGTATCTGCTAGTTTATTTACAAACTTAATCACTAAGGATAGATATGAAAGCTGTAATTCCAGTAGCAGGCTTAGGGACGAGAATGCTCCCTATGACAAAAGCTATTCCAAAAGAAATGCTCCCTATAGTTGATAAACCTCTAATTCAATATATTGTCAGCGAATGTGTATCTGCCGGTATTAAAGATATTGTATTAGTTACACACAGCTCTAAAAATGCAATCGAAAACCATTTTGATACAAGTTACGAGCTAGAAGCTACTCTTGAAAAACGTGTTAAACGTGCTTTATTAGATGAGATTCGCTCTATTTGTCCGCCTGATGTCACCATTATGAGTGTACGTCAAGGAGAAGCTAAAGGGCTAGGGCATGCTATTTTGTGTGCTAAGCCAATAGTTGGTGACGATAACTTTGTAGTGCTCCTGCCAGATGTGATACTTGATGCTTATACTGCCGATCAAGAAACTGAAAACTTAGCGGCCATGATTAAACGCTTTAAAGAAACTCAAGCAAGCCAAATAATGCTTGAGCCAGTAGCTAAAGAAGACGTTAGTAAATATGGTATTGCTGATATAAACGGTGTTGAGTTAATGCCAGGTAAAAGTGCTGCAATTAAAGCAATGGTTGAAAAACCTGATGCAGATTTAGCACCTTCAAATCTTGCTGTTGTAGGGCGATATGTACTGAGTAAGAATATTTGGCCTCTACTTGCAAAAACGTCTGTAGGTGCTGGCGGTGAAATACAACTTACAGATTCTATTGACGCATTAATGGCACAAGAAACTGTTGAAGCATTCCATATGAGTGGTCGCTCTCACGATTGCGGAGATAAGTTAGGCTATTTAAAAGCAATTGTCGAGTACAGCATGCGGGATAAAAAGTTAGGTAATGACTTTTCTCGCTTTATAAACGATTTGAATTTACCTTAACTACAGAGCAATAAATTTTATGAAAACTATAGAAGCTAAAATAGTTTTCATAAAATGTAGTGAACGCGGTCTATAAACCTTTGCTAGACTACTCTGGGTTACTAAGTTAGTTACACTTTACCTACACTGTAATAGGTTACGTAGTATGATTGTTACTTATTCTGTATTGATCTTTTAAAGGAACCACCATGATTGAGCAAGGCCAAGAATTACCATCGGTTACGTTAACGCAATTAACTGACGACGGTATGCAATCTCTTACAAACAAAGAGTTGTTTGAAGGTAAAAAAGTCGTGTTATTTGCAGTGCCAGGTGCATTTACACCAACGTGTTCAAATGCACATCTACCTGAATTTATTACTCTTGCTGATAAAATTAAAGCAAAAGGTGTTGATGCTATTTACTGTGTATCTGTTAATGACGCATTTGTTATGAAAGCATGGGGCGACTCGCAAAACGCGCAAGAAATTACAATGCTTGCTGATGGCGATGGAAGTTTCACTAAATCGTTAGGGCTTGATAAAGATACCGCTAGTTTTGGTGGTTTACGTTCAACGCGTTACGCTATGATTGTTGAAAATGCAGTAGTAACTGGTTTATTTTTAGAGCAAGACAAAGAGTTTGTTGTAAGCCGTGCAGAATCAGTACTAGAGAAGCTATAACAGTAATAAAATGTAGGTTTTAGCTTTAATTAATCAGCTACTTACTATTTAAAAACCGATGTTGGAAACAACATCGGTTTTTTATTTACGGCTCAAATTTTAAATTACGGTTGGTATTGTCCGCTAAGTGTTAAACCAGAGAAAGTGCTATAGGCGTTAACGCTTAAGTGCCAAGTACCTGCTTGTGGATTGGTAAATGTACATGTTTCTGCGTTGCCATTTTTATAAGGGCGACAATCGTACGTAGTGGTTGTTGGTTGGCTGCCATATTTTACAAATAAGTCTGCATCGCCACTTCCACCCGACGTTGTTACTGTAAACGTACTCATTCCTGCAGGTACATCTAACGTGTAATGTTTCCACTGACCAGTATTGGCTGTCACATCGCTTATAGTGCCGCCGCCTGCTTGTGGAGTGCCTGTACCGCCACCAGACGATGAACCACCAGTAATATTACCTACCAAGCTCACAGCTGAATACGCAGAGTAGCCGTTAAGCATTACGTGGTAAGTTCCCGCAGTAGGGTTATCAATAGAACACTCTTCGCTATTACCGCCTTTATAAGGGCGACAGTCATAGGTAGTAGTTGTAGGTTTACTGCCCGCACGTACGTATAAATCAGCATCACCAGTACCACCACTCATAGTGAATGTTACGTTAGTTGCACCGCTTGGTACGGTCATAGTGTAAAACGCTTGTGCATTTGCAGCCCCACTTAAACCTGTTTTAGCTTCACCATTAATAAGCTCGCTATCACCGCCTGTAGGCGGAGTAGTGCCGCCACTTGCAGCTGCAACAGCTGCGGCTGCATCAACAATACCCGTACCACAGCTAGTACATGTAGCAGGGAACGAACGGGTTGTTGATTTTAAAATACTTTCTATTTCGTCAGGCGTTGCATCTGGTTTTGCTTGCTTAATAAGTGCCGCAACACCTGCTACGTGAGGCGCAGCCATTGATGTACCTTGCGAATAACCGTAGCTGTCGCTTGAAGGTGTAGACGAACCTGAGTTATAAGTTGATAGAACACCCTCGGAGTCGTTTGCAAAACTTTGCGCGCCACCCGGTGCTGCAACATCAATATTGCTACCGTAGTTTGAGTAATAAGCTCGACCGCCATTACGACCTACTGATGCTACGTTTACTACACCATTACAGTTACCTGGGTTGTAGTTTGCGGAGTTATCGTTATCGTTACCTGCAGCAATAACTACCACAGTGCCGTTACTACGCGCGGTGTTAATTGCATTTTGAGTTGTAGAGCTACATGAACCGCTGCCACCTAAACTCATATTTATTACATCTGCAGGGTTTGAGTTAGCAGGAATGCCTGAAACACTTCCGCCAGATGCCCAAATAATACCATCTGCAATATCAGAGGTTAAACCACCACACTTACCAAGTACACGAACAGGCACTACTTTTGCGTTATAAGCTACGCCTGCAACACCTTCACCGTTATTGGTTACCGCAGCAACTGTGCCGGCTACGTGCGTGCCGTGCCAGCTAGAGTTTTGTGCACCGTTAGTGCCACATTCATTCGCAGCAACTGCATCACCAGGATCACGTGCATCGCTATCGCGACCACCGCCATCGTTAGCTACCGATAGGTTAGAGATCATATCGTAACCCGGTAAAATGTTAGCATTTAAATCGGCATGTGGGCGGTAACCCGTATCTAGTACAGCTACAACTACACCGCTACCCGTTGCGGTATCCCATGCAGTAGGTAAGTTTAAACCACCGGCTTGCTCGTAGTAGTGCCATTGGTCATCAAAGCGTGGATCGTTAGGAGTTGAAAACGGCTTTAACATTTGATCCACTTCAATGTATTCAACATTGCCTGAATCAACCATTTCTTGCATAAACTCTTGGGCCTCTGCCGCACTTAATTTTTTATCAGCACGCATTACGTGGTGGTTATTAAGTGCCATTGCACGAATATATTTTGCTTTTACTTTGCCTTTTTTAGAAGCGAAGTTTTTAACAAAGCTCTGTGCGCGCTTTTTCATGCTAGACGGGTTTGCGTCAGCAGTTGAAAAGCTCGCCATTTCGTTATTATTTTTATATTTAATAATGAACTGAGTTTCGAAACTGCCTTGGCTTTGTAGTTTAGCCGATGTTTCAGCCATTGAACTTGAAACTGATTGAGCCATGCCAGATGTTGCTGCAAAAAGCGTACTAACTGTAATTGCAATTGCGCATCTTTTAAAAGTTTTACTAGTTGTCATAATTATCCCTAGATTTTTATTTATTATTTCGTGATATAAGATCACGATGCGGGAACAAAAGTAAACGATCTGTTAATCAGGTTAAAATATCAATTTATTATGTACCTCTTTCATTTAGTTATAACCCAGGTTTTTAGCGGTTTACTCGTTGTTTAGTATTTGTCATATAAATTAAAAATAAGTATAAAGGATTGTTTTATTGTGAGGGTAATTATTCCCCACTTATTACTGATGTGTTTTTGTTGTGTTATTACTAATAATTCAAATGCTGCGTTGTTAGCTATTAAACTTTGCTATAATCGAGCAAATTTTTTAATGAGATAAATAAATGACCCAAGTAGATGTAATTGTAATAGGTGCGGGAGCAGCAGGATTAATGTGTGCAGCGCAAGCTGGATACCGTGGCCGAAGCGTTACAGTACTTGATATGGGGAAAAAACCAGGTCGTAAAATTTTAATAAGTGGTGGTGGGCGTTGCAATTTTACAAATGAAAATGCAACCCCGGATAACTACCTATGCACAAACTCTCATTTTGTTAAATCATGCTTAAGTCGTTATACACAGCATGACTTTATTGAGCTGGTGGACAGACATGGCTTGGCGTATCACCATAAAACACTAGGCCAGCTTTTTTGCGATAACAATGCACAAGACATTGTTGATATTTTACTAACCGAATGTGAGTGGGCCGGAGTAAATATAAAGCTACGCAGTGAAGTGATCAGCGTATCAAAAACCGAAACCGGCTATAGCGTTACCACAGAGCAAGAAACCTTAAGCTGTGAGTCGTTAGTTATAGCATCAGGTGGCTTAACCATGCCAAAACTAGGGGCTACACCAATAGGTTATAAAATTGCAGAGCAGTTTGGGTTAAATGTATTACCAACCATGGCAGCACTTGTACCATTTACTTTGCACCAGCACGATAAAGACCGTTTTGAAGGACTTTCGGGAATTAGTATCCCATGTGAAGTTTCAAGCGAAGATGGCTCCGTATTTAAAGAAAATATCCTCTTTACTCACCGAGGGTTATCGGGCCCTGCAATATTACAAATAAGCTCATTTTGGCGAGCAGGGCAGGCTGTTACTATAAACCTATTACCTGAAATAGATTTAAGGCAACAACTTGCTGATTGGCGTGAAACACAAGCTCAAAAGTCGTTAAAAAATAGCCTTGCGACTATTTTACCTAAACGCTTTATAGAAGTACTGCACGAAAGCAAAGCGATACCAGATTGTAATATTAATCAGCTTACACATGCTCAAATAGATGAGTTAGTAAATTATATTCATGCGTGGCAAATTAAACCCAATGGCACAGAAGGTTATAGAACAGCAGAAGTAACATTGGGCGGTGTAGATACCGACGAGTTGAGCTCAAAAACCTTTGAAGCTAAAAAAGCTAAAGGCCTATACTTTATAGGCGAAGTAACCGATGTAACGGGTTGGTTAGGGGGCTACAATTTTCAGTATGCGTGGAGCTGTGGATTTGCTTGTGGGCAGTATGCTTAGGTTGTGTAGAGACAATAAAGTTTGTAACCTTGGGGTGATCGCTTCACCCCTTAACCTTGGTAAAAAATATTATTTAAAATATGATTGAAAGTTAACCACTTGAATTTAATGTATTTTATTCCTTAAAAATAAAGTCATAATTTAAGTCATAAAAGCAATAAAATAGCGATTGAAAAACAAGCAAATAAGTCATATTTTTATTCTTTTTTTGACCTCATTTCTTTAATGAATTGTTCATGTTTAGCTAATTCTTCAGGTATTCGATCATAACAGGTTATATCCTGACTTTTTTTCTTGTTTTTAACTTTGCAAAATGACAACCATCTATCAAAAATATAAGATTTACGCCAGAGGGTGATTTTACTTTTAGCTTCCCTTCCAATAATTGTGGGAGCTATGGCTTTTACTGTATTACTATAAATGCTATTCGCTGGAAACTTATCGCTCATTTTTTTAACATAGTTTGAGTCATCTGTAGACCTAAAAACAATAAATGAGCCTCGACTCCTAAATTGAAGTTCATTTAGCAGATGTATATCTGGTAAGTTTTCAATTATGGTACAGGAACTATTTTTAGCTCCCATTTTATAGATCTTACTATCATATAAACATAAGGTAATAGTGCTTGATATTGGTAAGAAAACTTGCAATCCACATTTAGACAAACCACTGATATCTATTGAGTGTAAGTTACGAAGATACCAGTTGTAATGAACCACAGGATGATCTGATATCACAAACTCAGTGGCTGTTTCATTAATTAGTATGTGCCACTCTAAATCTAAGAGAAGAGGCACTTTGAGCGCTGCTTCCAGTGTTTGCAGTTGAAGAAAATATTTTGGGTTATCAAAAGAAACTTTTATACCGTCTAGAGCTTCTTTATCAAAACCATTTAATTGACCTAATTGATTTATTAATTCATTAAAATAATTGTCAATATTATCTAGCGAGGAAGAATATGCATTTGGTGTACGGCTTAATTGAACTAAAATAAACCGAAGAAGGTCTACTCGCCCTTCAAAATCCAATTGTCCATCAACTTCCCTTGTAATTATTTTTAAAGCCTGAGCGCCTGGCCCTTCAATATAATCACGCAAAAAATTTTCGATCGTGTTGTCTTTATCATAGAAGTTATTCTCGAATAGTTCAGCTCCAACATTAGATGGCCGTAACTTATTCCTAGTTGAATCGAATATATTAATAGCACCATCGTTATAGCTAAAGTTTTTAAGTAAACACCTGGGTACGAAGTGCTGCTTCCTTGTTATCTTTTTCATTTATATTTTCCCTACAATGTAGCGGCAATTATTAATAACCTCTAGCTATTTAATGCTAACGATCTTAGGTTTTGATTCTCGTAATAATCTAATTCTATCTTCTATATCTAGAAAATTCATCATCGCAGTTAACAGCATTGTTTGCTCTGCATATGCTTCATCTAGCCTTTGATTAGCAACATCTAACTCATGTCGGTATTTATCTTTTAGCCTTTTTTCTTTTGATTTATCTTCTTTAATTCTCTCCAAGTCAGTGCTAACAGAGCGTTTACGAGCCTTACCAGTTTTTTTAGCCTGAGTTTGTTTCTCTGATGAGATTGCATCCAAAACCTCAAGATACAAGTGGTACAGTGATTTTGGCCACCCATTAAGAAAAAAACCGCCAAACTGGCGGTTAAAAGGTCTACACAATACTGTAAAAGTTATAACTACATAGTTACTTTAATAGTTCGAGCACATCAAAGCAGGCACCCATAGTGTGGTAATCAGTTTTACCAATAGGGCTTTTCTCGGTATCCATTTTTTTGTTATCTACGGTTAAAATTCTAAACCAAGCACCGTATTGATGATCAACTAAATGCTGCCATGAATACTGCCAAATTTTGTCGTACCATTGCTGGTATTTTTCATCACCTGTGGTTTCATAAAGGTAGGCTGCACAGCACAGTGTTTCGGCTTGAACCCAAAAGTACTTATCGTCATCGCAAATAGTTTTATCAGGTGCAAAACCGTAGCAAATACCGCCGTGTTTTTTATCCCATGCTACATCTATTGAGTTATCAAATAATGCTTGAGCGCGCTCGATAAGCCATTTTTGTGGTTTATGTTTATTTAAAAACATAAGCAGTTTTGACCACTCTGTTTGATGACCAGGCTGAAAGCCCCACGGACGAAATAAATTTTTAGGATCGTTTTTGTTGTACTCTAAATCGACCTGCCAATTTATATCGTAATGCTCCCAGATTAATCCGCCCATTAAATTAGCTTGGCGGTTAACCATGTTGTCGGCAAGAGTAAGCGCACGGTTTAAAAATATCTCGTCTTTTGTGGCTTCATAGGCGGCAATAAGTGCTTCGCAGGTGTGCATGTTGGCGTTCTGGCCACGGTATGAATCGCACTTTGTGAAGTCGCTGTTGTGCTGATCTTTATATAACCCGGCTTTTGCATCCCAAAAATGTGTTTCCATTGTTTGAAATGTATCGTTGAGGTATTCACGCGCCTCTGTAACGCCCACACGGTATGCCCAGCTGTACGCTAAAATAACAAACGCAAAGCCATAACAATGGTTAGTGTTATCAAGTACGGTTGCTTGGCCGTTTTCAATTTTTAATAACCAGTTGTAGCCGCCAGTTTGCTCAACAAGGTGATGCTTACGAATAAACTCAATCCCCGACTTAACACGATTAAGATACTTTTCGTCATTAAAGGTTTGATACGCGCGTGCATAGTTAAATACAAAACGAGTAGAGCTTACTAAATGGCGCGTTTGTTTATCAAACACCTCACCATTATCAGAAAAGTTTTGGTAAAAACCACCGTGTTCGTCGTCAATATTTGGCTCATAAAACGCTAACGTGTCGCTAATGTGCTGCGTTAAAAATTCATGGCTTTTAAAGTTATCAGGTGTGCTTTTCATAGTGCGCTCCTAAAATCATTTAGAGATTTTTCATTAGGTAGGGAGTTAAATGCCCCTTTGTAAGATGCTGCGTGGGCACCACATAATGAAGCAAATTCAAAAATAGTATTTAGCTTTGAATTATTTTCACAAAGCGTACTAAAGCTCACAGGTGTAAGTGCTTGTAAGCCTAGCTGATATAATAGGCCACCTACAAAGGCATCGCCGGCGGCGGTAGCATCAACCATAGTTACTTTTTTAGGGATAAGCATTTGTTTGCCGTGTTTAGTAAACCAATACATTGGGTTACTTGCATCAGTAACTACAAATAACTCACAGCCGTTACTCAGTGTTTGGGCAATAAATTCATCACTCGATTGCTCACCCGCAAGGTATTCAAGCTCTTCTTTTGAGGCTTTAATTATTGAGCAGTCTTTTAATAACGGTAAAATATGCTCGCGAGGGTTGGCATTGCTAGGCCATAAATTAAGGCGCAAGTTAATATCAAAGCTCACAATTGAGTTATTTTGTTTTGCAAATTTAACACCGTAAGCGGTGGTGTTTCTGATGTTTTCGTCGGTTAACGTGTTTGAGCAAATATGAAAAATATCGCATTGCTCAAACCATTCGCTACTAAAGTCATTATTACTAAAGTGCAGATCGGCGGTGTTATCACGATAAAACTCAAACGTACGATCGCCGTCGTTATCAAGTGACACAAACGCAAGCGCCGTTTTAGCATGATCAGTAAAGCGCATAAAGTCGGTTTTTACACCTTGCTCTTTTAATGCGTTATGTAAAAAGTCGCCAAAGCTATCAGTGCTTAGCATTCCTGCAAAGTAGGCATTACCGCCTAGCTTTGCAATAGCTACGCTTACGTTTGCAGGCGCACCGCCTGCAAACTTTGTAAACGCTTCGTGTTCGTTGCTGTTTTGGCTCAATTTATTTGAAAGTAAATCAACCAGTACTTCACCAAAGCATATTGTGTGTTTCATGATCTTGCCTTAGTTGTTAGTCAAGTAGCCAATGTAATGCTATTGCAGCTGTCCACGAGAAGTCTTTACCACCACAGCCTGCGCCTGTTTCTGGGTTAAAGTATTCGTAGTAGCCTGACTTAACAACGAGGTTGCGCGTATCATCTTGAATTTTTTCAGCCGTTGTTACACAGCCGGCTTCTTTAAGGCCTGTGGCTATCATCCAGTTAATGTGTAACCAAATAGGGCCGCGCCAGTAGCGTTGTGGCTCGTATTTTTCTTCTTTAGGGTGGGTAGAAGCCACACTAAATTGGCTCGACTCAATAAAATCTTCAGTGGCTGTATTAATTATTTTAGTTTGCTCATCGCTTGTTAAGCCTGCATATACAGTTAATAGCGCGGCTGATGTTTTAACTTTCGCTAAGCTGTTAGTTAATACATCACGACAATAAAAATACTGACTTTGCTCACACCATAAAGTGTTTATGGCTTGCTCTGTTTTTTGTAAACGCTGTGCTAAGTAATCAGTGCGGGCATCGTTTAAACCAAGTTGTTCACCCATTTTGAGTAAATCTTTGGTTGCACGGTGCAAAATAGCAATAATACCTAGGTCATTCATTTTGTACGGGCTGGTTTCGTAAATTACTTTACTGTCAAAGTTGTTGCGTTTAAAAAAGTCTACAAGGTATAAAAAGCGGTCGTATTCACTTTTATGTGGACGTTGAGAAGAGTCTACATGGCTTGTATCACGGCGCGTATATTCCCAATCCACACATGGCACAGCTTGAAGAGCGTCATCCCACGATGGGCTGTTATCCATGCCCGACTCCCACGGGTGATATGTCACTACTAAACCAGTACTTTCAGGATCTCGGTCGTTGTACCACCATAAATGATAGTCAACTACTTGTGAAAATAATGCTTTAACTTTTTGTTCTGCAAGTGTTTTGTCTTTCGCACTGGCAAGCATCTCCTTCATTACAGTAGCAACTACTGGCGGCTGAGAAATAGAGGTACTTTTGATTTTTTTATCTGATCCCCATACGTCAGGACCTGGAAAATAAGTATCTGAATCTTTATGAAACAAGATGTGCGGCACCATGCCATCATCCCATTGGCCTGAAAATAACACATCAATTTCTTGCCATGCGCGGCTTTCGTCAGACTTCATCCAACCTAGCGCTGTAATGGCTGAGTCCCAGTTCCACTGAAACGGGTATAGGCCATGTGTTGGTACTGTATAGCCACCTAAGTCGTTTGCTATAAGTGTTTTAGTAGCAAGGTCTGCAAGCGATGAAGCCGTTGCTGAGTCAATTTTACCGCTGTTTATAGTAGTCATATTGGGTGCTCTTTGTGTGTTATTTTCGATTTGGACAATATTAAAGCACTCATTATGGGTTGTAAATGTTTTTTTTCTGTGCTTAAATCCTGTTCGAAGTAACAAAAAACTAACATGTTCACTTGATTATTTCGGCTTTACTTAGCCACACTCTAAGTAAATACACACAGACAACTAGCACAAATGGAGAATACCCGTGAATAAAACTACGATCGCCTCTATTGTATCTTTATGCCTTGCACAGGGCGCTTATGCAGCAGAAGAAACTGCACCAGATACAGCAAAAAAAGCTAACAACGTTGAGCGTATTATCGTCTCTGGTACCAGTAAAGGGCGTGTTATTTCAGACACTCCACAATCAGTAACATCTATTAGCGAAGACGAGCTGGTAAAGCTTTCTTCAAGTAGCCAAGCAGATGTGCTTCGCTATATTCCGGGTATTAAAGTAGAAGGCGGTGGCGGTGAAGTCGCTACTAACCTTCAAGTAAGAGGCTTACCTTCATCGGGTCAGTTTCAATTTACGCCACTGTCGTATGATGGTTCACCGACACTGAGTGTTTTTGGTTTGAACTCATCGGCGTTTGATGTGTATTACCGTAACGATCTGGGTATTGAACGCGTAGAGTTTGTGCGTGGTGGTGTATCTAATTTATTTGGCCAAGGCTCTGTGGCCGGCATTATTAACTATATTTCTAAAACGGGCAGTGACGATCCGCAAAGTACCGTACAAATGGAGCTTTCTGACCAAGGGCGTACACGCTTAGATTTTGCAACGAGCGGTCCACTTAATGAAGACGGCTTATATTATGCGCTTTCTGGTTTTTACCGCTACGACGAGGGCCCTTTAGATACAGGCCTTGAGACTAAAGGTACTCAGTTACGTGGTAATATTCGTAAAGAATTTGATGATGGCTCTGGCTCATTTACGGTTTACGGACAGTACATTGACGACCAAGCTCAGTTTTATTTACCTATTCCACTTGATGGCGAAAGCCGTGAGCGCTTAATCGGTAACGATGGTCGTGAAGTAGAATCACTGCAAACAGCGCAAGTATCTAACTTAACGTACGATACAGCAAATGGTCGTTATGAATCGCCAATCAGCGATGGTGTAGTCACTAAAGGTGGCTCTGTTTCAGTGGTGTTTGAAAAAGAACTCGCTAACGATTTTGCTATCAACATGCGCAGTAAATACGCTAAATACCAACACGAATTTAATTTATTTTTAGATGGCGACGGTATTATTAATGTACCTGAAAGCCAAGACGACTTTTTAGCTAACCGTGGCTTAGGTGATGCAAGCGGCGCTGAGTTTTCTTATGTTAATTCAGGTATCGCACTTGCAAGCGATGACTTACTATTTGCTAACCGCATTTTAGACCGCGACCGCCCAGCTGAAGATTTTTCTGCAGAATTTAATATCATCAAAAGTATTTATGTAGGTGATTTTAGCCATGATATTACAGTCGGTACATTTTTCTCTCACAGTGAAGCCGACGACGATAACGTTATTACGACTTACTTAGGTGAATTTAATAACAACCCTCGCTTAATCGACTTAACGTATACCGATGTTAATGGCGACGAAATTCAGTACACTCAAAATGGCATTAGTGGCCCAGGTATTTCTTATACTAACCAAACCATTAGCGCTACCCGCCGTGCATTATACGTAGCGGATCAAATGGAAAGTGACGATTGGATTTTTGACTTTGGTGTTCGCTACGAAGAAATTGAAGGCAAAATTAGCCGCGAAGGCAGCCAAGTTGTACAAATAAATAATGACCCATCACTCGCATCTAACTTACAAGTAAACACAACCGGTAGTGGTGTAATGACCTACGGTGAAGTAGATACGTCTGAATTTGCTGTATCGGGTGCGGCGTTATATCGCTTAACTGATAATTTAAATGTATATGCGAATGTATCACGCGGGTTTTTCTTCCCAGAAATTAGAGGTATTCAGTTCAATGATTTAGGCGAGCCTGCCAGCTATGAAGCTGAAATTGTTGAGCAAGGCGAGCTAGGTGTTAAGTTTTTTGATAACGACTTTAGCGGCAGCATTGCGTTATTTAGAACTGACTTAAAAGACAGACGCAGCGTAGACTTTGTAAATGATGGTAATGGGGGCGTATTAGAGCTGCCAGTTATGCAATCAACTAAAGCAACGGGTGTTGAGCTTACCGGTCGTTACGATATTACCGATGAGTGGGCTGTTGATGCCAATATGACCTATACCGATCACGAATTTACTGAATTTGACTCAGACCCTTCTATTATTGGTAACGAATTACGTCGTAAACCAAAAATATTATTTAACTCATCTATTAGCTACACCGCAGATAACTGGGATGCATCGATTTACCATAACTTTACCGGTAAAAACTATGCTAACGACTCAAACTCGGTAGAACTTGATTCATTCCACTTATTTAGATTTGATGCAGGCTATAACTGGCAAGTTGCACCAGAGCAAACAGTACGCTTAAGCGTTGGGGTATTTAACCTGTTTGATTCTGACGGTGTTACTGAAGGTTCACCTCGTCTAGGTAATAGCCAAACGGCAGATAACCCATACTTTGTCGGTCGCCCAATTCTCCCACGACGCGTTACTTTAAGAGTTAAATACGACTTTTAAATAAATGCTTTATGCCTATTAACTCACTTTGGGGTTAATAGGTTTTTTGCATTGTGATGCATTTTTCAGCTAAGTTAGCTACAGGTTTATCTTTTTGACTAGGCTCGTTTATTAAAAAGATAAGGGCAGGTAGCCATTTGGTATTTTATTTTTGAAAAGGCGCAGTGTTTTCATATTGTGAATACGCGAATTAATTATGAATATATTAGATTTTTCAATAGTTGCTCTTTATCTTGGTGCCTTATTGGTAATGGGATTTATGCTACGCGAACAAACCAATAAAAATGATTACTTTTTAGGGGGTAAAAGCTTAGGTTGGAAACCTTTGGCTTTGTCGGTAATGGCCACTCAGCTTTCGGCTATTAGCTTTATTTCGGCTCCTGCATTTGTTGGTTTGCGTGAAGGTGGTGGTATGCAATGGCTCTCGTATGAGCTGGGTGTTCCGCTGGCGATGATTTTAATTTTAGCGACTATTTTACCCAAGCTTTATAAAAGCGGCATTGTCAGTATTTACGACTATCTAGAGATGCGCTTTGGGCGCTCAACCCGTGTACTTATTAGTGTGGTTTTTCAATTTAGCCGTGCGTTTGCGACCGGCATTATGATTTACGCGGTATCGCTTATTTTACAAGGCACCATGGGAATAGAAGCATGGCAAGCTATTGTACTAACGGGCGTTATAACCGTTTTATATTCACTGCAAGGCGGGATGAAAGCCGTAGTGTACGGTGATGCGATTCAAATGATCATCATTGTATTGGGTACTATTGCTTGTATTGGGTTTGGACTATATCACTTGGGTGGGGTTGATACCTTTATTGCCAATGTTGATTCGAGCCGATTAGAAGCGATTAAGTTTGACTCATTTGGTTTTAGTGGTGATGGCTTTGGCTTTTTACCGATGATTTTTGGTGGTGTGGTACTTTACGCTTCTTACTATGGGTGTGACCAAACGCAAGCGCAACGTGCGCTCAGTGCAAAAGATCCTAAAAACCTACGCTACATGATTTTAGCAAATGGTGTAGTGCGCTTTCCTATTACTATTTTATATTGCGTGTCGGGTTTAATTGTTGGCACTCTGGCAATGAGTAACCCTGAATTTTTAGCAAAAATTCCAGCAGATAACCCTGATTGGATGATGCCTATATTTATTTTAGATTACCTACCGCATGGCTTAATTGGTTTATTGGTTGTCGCTATTTTGTCGGCAGCGATGTCGTCACTTAGCTCTGCAATTAATTCACTTTCGGCGGTAAGTATTGAAGATTACAGCCGTATATCTAATAAAGAGCTAGACCAACCATCTTACTTAAAGTTAGCTAAATACTTAGGTTTAGCATGGGGCGCAATTACCTTAGTACTATCACTTTTTGCCGGTGACATAGCGCCGACCATTATTGAAGCTATTAACAAAGTCGGCTCGTTATTTTATGGCCCAATACTGGCAGTATTTTTAGTTGCTGTACTAAGTAAACGCAGTGCTGCATTGCATGCCAATATTGGCTTAATTAGTGGTGTATTAATTAACTTGTTGGTGTCGGTATTTGCGCCTGATATTTTCTGGTTTTGGTGGAATTTTATCGGTTTTGTAAGCGCTGCTGTGATTATTTATGTTACGAGTCGTTTAATTCCAAGAGAGGTAAACGAAGTAACAAAAGTACAAAATGCCGAGACAGTATCAAACTCAATTTTAACTGGCAAAGATATCGTTATGCTACTTAGCATGTTTATTGTGATGATATTAATTTGTTTAGCTATTCCTTCAATTTTTTCGTGAGCTGTGACTAATGGATTCTAAAAAGTCGTTTTTAATTGATTTATTTACCACTGCGGTAAATGCCTGTAAACCGAGTGCTTGCATGAGTAAGTATTTAGAAAATATAGATGCAAGCAAAGGTTTATGTGTAGTGGGGGCGGGTAAAGCCGCCGCTGAAATGGCCGCCGAAGTTAATCGCTTTTATGGTGATAAATGTTTTGGCGCAGTGGTAACGCGTTATGGCTACGAAAGTAGCGGCGATACTGGGCGAATTAAAGTGCTTAGTGCAAACCACCCAACACCAGACGATAACAGCTTAGCTGCAGGTAAAGAGTTATTGGATCTTGTAAAAAACAATCCGGCTGATATTCCTATTTTGTTTATTATTTCGGGTGGCGGTTCGTCGTTGATGTGCCTACCTGTTGATGATGTACCTTTTTCACAAAAGCAAAAGCTTAATCAGTTTTTACTGAGAAGTGGTGCAAGCGTTGATGAAATTAATGTTGTGCGCAAACAACTCTCACTTGTTAAAGGTGGCAAGTTAGCACAGGCCGCTAAGTCGGATTACGTTACGCTCATTATTTCAGATGTAGTAGGGGATAAACCAAGTGATATAGCATCAGGTCCGACTATTAGCGATGGCAGTACTAAAGCCGATGCTCTGGCTATTTTACAAAAGTACAATTGGCCGGCAATTAAAGAGGTTCAAGCGCATTTATTAAAACCTGAGCAAGAAAGAGCTGCCGATACTATAGGTGAGCACTTTGTTGTTGCAAACGCGCAGCATGCTATTGATAACGCTATAAGTGTTGCACAGCATCAAGGCTGGGAAACCCTGGTACTAGGATATGATATTCAAGGCGAGGCTAAAGAGGTTGCAAAGCAACATGCGACTATCGCTCTTGAGCAAAAAGCCCAAGGCAAGCGCGTTATGTTGTTCTCCGGTGGAGAGCTTACCGTCACCGTTGCTGATGTTTATGGAGATGGCGGGCCAAATCAAGAATACTTAATGGCGCTGGCTGAGGCACTTAATGGCGAAGCGGGTATTTACGCACTTGCTTGTGATACCGATGGTGTAGATGGTAGTAAAGATGTAGCGGGTGCTTACATAAATAGCACCACAATTACACGCGCTCAAAACGCCGGGGAGAGCCTTCAAGCACAGTTAGAAGGGCATAATAGCCATCAGTTTTTTAAAGCTATTGATGATTTAATTATTACTGGGCCAACTAACACAAATGTGAATGATTTTAGAGTGATAGTGATTGAATAGGCGCAGTTTATCTACTTGTTCTTTATAATTGTTTCACGTAATCTTGTGCTCCAATTTTGTTAGGGTTAATACCTATGTTTTCGTTAAACAACAGTAACTTATTACGCTCTGGTTTTGAGCTTGGGAAAGGCGAAAAGCTATTTCAAGATATTGAGCGCGATATTATAAAAGTGGTGTTTTGGGAGAAGTGCGTAACACAAAGCCATATTGTGAGCGCAACTCGTATTCCACAACAAACTGTGTCGCGTTTACTTAAGTCGTTAACCCAGCACGGCGTAATTGTGCAAAGCGATACGCTAATTCCAAATAAAAAAGGTAAGCCAGGGTTTGGCATTGCCCTTAACCCCGATTATGGATTTACCTTTGGCTTAGCTATTTTGCTTGATGCTATTTCAATTGCCGTAATGGATTTTACGGGAAAGGTGGTTTACACCCATATGCAGCTAATGTCGGATATGAGCATTAATAATGTGCTTAAATGTGCACAAAAGCTGGTGGAAGATATAAGCGCTGAGCGGAACATCCCAAGTGAAAAAGTGCTGGGAATGGGCGTGGGTATCTCTGGCTTTTTTAGCTCAATGGATGGGAAAATGAATACCCATCATATGCTAGAAGAGTGGTCGCAAGTTGATATTATCGATATTGTGTCGCAGCATTTTCAGCTTCCTACGTGGGTTGTTAACGATGCAACAGGCGCAGCTGCAGGCGAGGGCGTTGCTGGTATTGGTCGTGAGTACAAAAACTTTGTTTATATGTTTGTATCGGCCGCATTTGGTGGCGGTATTGTAAATAATGGCGATGTACTGCGTGGTACTTACGGAAACGCAGGTGAGCTTGGCGACATGCTACCGCCTAAATTGTATGCGCACCCTAATCTTGAATTACTAAAACGTATTTTGAAAAAAAATGGCGTAGCCGTTACTTCTATTTACGATCTGCACGACAACTTTGACCCCGATTGGCCAGGCGTTGAAGAGTGGCTGTTTAAAGTTCAAGACTCATTTGATTTAGTGGCAACTTGTTGCTCTGCATTATTAGATGCTGAAGCGATTATTATTGGTGGTCATATTCCAAAAGAGTTGGCTGAAAAAGTTATTGCACGTACTGAGGTTTATGCACAATTTAGACGTGGCGCTAAGCGGCCAATGCCTAAGTTGGTGGTATCTAATATTGATAATTTTCCGGTATCAATTGGCGCAGCTACTTTGCCATTTAGAGAGCTGTGTTTGTAGTTTAAGAGAAATTTTAAAAACAAAAAAGCCGATATTGTTTATGCAATATCGGCTTTTTAGTGTGGGTTATTTACTCTTCAACGAATGCCTCACCTTGTGTCATCCACTTAGCAGCTGGTTTGCCTTTTAAGTAATGATCAAAGTACTGCATCATACGTACTGAAAAATCGACCTGATTAGGAAACTTTTTCAAGTGGTGTGGTTCACCTTCGTATTGTAAAAATGTAGCATCTTTTCCTGCACGGCGTAGCGCTAAATAATACTGCACGCTTTCATGCCAAGGCACTGCATCATCTTTGTCGCCAGACATGATTAAAATAGGCGTATTAACTTTGTCTGCAAAAAATACCGGTGAGTTTTCTATATAAAGCTCTGGTGCTTCAAATAAGTTTTTACCAATACGGCTTTGCCCTGTTTCGTATTGAAATTGACGTGCAAGACCTGACTTAAGGCGAATGCCACTATACGCGCTGGTCATGTTAGATACTGGCGCACCCGATACAACCGCTTTAAACATATCTGTTTGGGTGATCATAAATGCACTTTGATAACCTGCCCAAGAGTGACCCTGCAAACCAATTTTATTTTTATCAGCTATGCCTAAATCAATCAGTTTTTGAGTGGCGTTAATCATTGTTTGGGTTGACGATTTACCAGGGTGGCCTATTTCAAAGCGTATATCAGGTAAAAATACTGCATAACCGTTTGAGGTAAACATAGGGAAATTAGGGCGATGGTTTAATTCCATTTTTGGAAAATCAAACATGCGCTGGCTCATGTAACGGTAAAAATACACAACCACAGGCACTTTATCGCCTTTTTTATAGCCCGCTGGTTTTATTAGTACGCCTTGTAGGTCTTCGCCATCAAACCCTTTATAGCTAATTAGCTCTGGTTTTTCGCCCCATGCAAAACTACTAATTTGTGGATTTAGCGTGGTCACTTGTTTTGGTGCGCTAAAGCTAAAATCTGTTTGGTAGTAATCAGGAAATTGACTATAAGTTTGCTCGGTAAATATGTATTTATCAGCAGTTTTTGCTTTTTTAACTACATCAAAGCGTTTATTACCGCTAAGCACGTTAGTGATTGTGTTAGTGGCTAAGTCGAGCTTTGCAACTTCGCTTTGTTTAGTTTGTAAATTAATAGCAGAGACAAGTAATGTATCGCCTTTTTTAAAGCCCACTTGGGTTTTATCAAGCTTAATAACACGGTACTGCGTATTGCTTTGCTTACCATTCGTTAGGCGTTTAGCTTGCTGCGTTTTTACATCAAACGCCCAAATATCGTATTTACTATAAGCAAGCACTTGGCTGCTATCAGTCATCCAACCAGCAAAACCATAACCAGGTTGGGTAGATGGGTAGTCGTGTTTGTCATCAGCAAAGGTTGCCTGGATAGCTTTTGTAAGCGGTGTTACTTTATTATTTTTTAAATCTTTTAGCTGTATTTGGCTATCGTTAAAATAAGCCGCAAATTCACCATTTGGTGCAAGGCTTGGTCTAAACGGGTAGTTGCTAATAATGGGTGTTTGCTTACCTGTATTTATATTTACTGCAAAGTAATCAGCAAAAAAACCGCCGTACATTATTTTTTCTAGGTAGGGGATGTTAGATGAGCCAAGTAAAGACACATCTCGCTCAGGGTTTAGCGCAACTTCAGGCATATTAGAGGTACTTAGTTGTACCACTTTTTGCGAGTTAACGTGATATACCGCGCTGTAATGGCGGTTTTTATTAACTTGATTCCATTGTTGTTCTTCACGTGGTTTTATTTGCGCATCGTTGTTATGCCATACATCTAAACCTTTATGTTCACGTATGGTATCAAAGTCGTACAATGAGGCTTCATCGGTATATTCTTTGGCTTTTACTTTAGCTGCTAATTTTGGATGGTTTTCAAAATATAAGCGCTCGCCATTTTCTGACCACTTAAGAGAGGCTGTTTTACCTAAAACCCATGTTTTATCAGGTGATGCTATTGTTGAAAGTTTATCGTTTTTATATAGCTGTAAACTATAGCTACGGCGACGCGTGTCATCATTTACATAATTACCCAATGTAAACGCTGCAATGTTGTCAGTTGGGTGCCACGCTATTTTATTTGCGATTACGCCCGGTTCATCAATTAATACGCTGTTATTAAAGTTACTTAGCTCAATTAACGCTATTTGGTTGTTATTACCGTCGCTGTAACTTTGACTCACTAATAGTTGGCTGTTAGCTGAGTTAATAGCGTAGCTAAATACGTTTTCTATTGTATGGGTGCGTTTATCAGATAAATTTACGATAACAAGCGCATAGCTCTTATCTTTTTTATCGGGCGTGATAGCGTTATCTTCTTCGTTTTTAGTGCTATCGGTTTTATCTTCTACTTTTGCGTCATCGTCTTTTTTATTTAAACGATAAGCAAGCCACATACCGTCATCAGATAACGTGTAATCTTTTACATCAGCAAAGTTTTGTTGGGCACCTGATTGCGTGTTTACGAGTACCAGATTGTTTTTAAGGGTGTCTTTTTTTTTGGTTGTTTCTTTTTCAAGTAAGGTAGGTACTTGTGTAAAAGCGACCCAGTTTGCCGCTTTATTAATATGAGGCTTAGTGCCGCGCTCTACTTCTGCGATGAGAGTATTGCTTTGTAGTGAGTAAACTTGGCCTGTTGCATTACCACGATACGGCGTTGCACTAAAAGTGAGTACTTGACCATTGTCAGACAGTTGCGTGCTTTTAGCTGATTTAAAACCAAATACATCTTTAAATTGTAGCGATTCTTTAGCGTGTATGGCGGCGCTAGTTAAGCTAGCAATGAGTGCTGTGCTTAATAGGGTGAGTTTTGTTTTCATTATTGATTCTCGTATTATGACATGGTTTCATTGTAACGAGTTTGGTTCATAATTCGAGCGGATCAGATAAATGGCAGTTACATACGACAAAACGACCCGTAGGTCGTTTTTTAGTATTTAATTTAGTATTTAATTTATTAATTTAGCAGTAATTACAGCCAAATTTTTTGCAGCTCAAGCCATTGTTTTTCAAATTGAACACTGGGCTTTGCTTTAAAGTCGCTGCGTACAAACTGATTCATTTTTCCTTCAACGTAGGCAAGTAAAAAGTTTGCAAGAGTAAGCTCATCACTTTGAAAGTTTTTACCTTCACGTAATTTACGCTCACGAAGTACTTGTTTAAACTGAGTTTCTAATTTTTCAAACAGACTTTGTACACGCTCGCGTAAACGTTCCTGCTCACCTTGCAATGCGTCGCCGGTTAAAATACGGGTAATGCCTGGGTTTTTTTCAGCAAAGGTTAGAAGTAATAATAAAATGTTGTAAATGCGCGTTTGGCTTTCTTTTTCGTTTTCAATAATAATATTTATACGCGATAAAAGGGTATCTTCAATAAACTCAATTAAGCCCTCAAACATACGCGCTTTGCTCGGAAAATGACGGTATAGCGCAGCTTCAGACACACCCACCTCAGCAGCTAGTTTTGCTGTGGTGATACGTTGTCCTAAATTAGTTTCTAACATTTGTGCGAGTGCTTGCAGTATTTGCTCTTTGCGATTACTTCTTTTTGTCGCAGGCATGAACATTCCTTTTTATTAGTTATTCTTAGTGGCGCAGTTAAGAACCCTAGTCATTTTTTGTTCAAATGATTGGCGTATGTTAATGTTTTATTCAGTTTGTTTCCAGCCTTTTTATAGATGTTTAGCCAGCTGTTCGATCACCTTGCGAGCTATTTCTATTTTACTTGTAGTTGGTAATTCTAGTTGTTCGTTATGCCAGTACAGTGTTAAAGCATTATGATCGGAATTAAACCCTAAGCCACTTTTTGATACGTCATTAGCGCAAATCATATCTAGATTTTTATTTTGTAGTTTACCTTTAGCATAGCTTTCTACATTTTGAGTTTCGGCGGCAAACCCCACAGTATAAGGACGGTTTTGTTTAAGGTTGGCAATAGCTGCAATTACGTCAGGGTTTTTAGTTAAAGTAAGAGTGAGTTCGTCGCCTTGCTTTTTCATTTTTTGAGTCGCAATGTTTGCAGCTCGATAATCTGCTACAGCAGCGCAGCCAATAAATGCATCTGATTGCGGTGCATAGGTAAGTGACTCAGTTAATAGCTCCTCAGCGCTTTCTATATTGATAAGGTTTACGCCAGTAGGGGCTTTTATAGTGACCGGACCCGAAATTAAATTAACCTTAGCACCGAGTTGCAAAGCGGCTTCTGCCAGTGCATAACCCATTTTTCCAGAGCTGTGATTTGATATAAAGCGTACCGGGTCGAGAGGCTCACGCGTTGGGCCTGCTGTTATTGTAATTGTTTTTCCTGCAAGTAATTGCGGTTGCTCTTTTGCTATACATAGCGCAACTAGCTCATGAGGCTCTAACATGCGTCCAGCGCCTATATCACCACACGCTTGCTCACCTTTACCCGGGCCCCAAATAAGTACGTTACGTGCCTTTAATGTGGCTAAATTAGCTTGTGTTGCTGCGTGTGCATACATTTGCTGGTTCATGGCTGGTGCAACTGCGACTTTTGCAGGCGTTGCTAGCAGTAACGTTGTTAGTAGGTCGTCAGCAATGCCGGCTGCCATTTTAGCAATAATATTACACGTCGCTGGAGCAACTAAAATTAAGTCAGCCCATTTTGCAAATTCAATATGCCCCATTGAAGCTTCAGCAGAAGGGTCTAGTAATGAGTCAGAGACTGTTTCTCCACTAACGGCTTGCATGGTCAGTGGTGTAATAAAGTATTTAGCTGATTCAGTCATAACTACTTTTACTTCACAACCAGAGTCTTTTAATCGCCTAACGAGTTCTGCACATTTATAAGCTGCAATACCGCCGGTAATACCTAGTACAATTTTTTTGTTTGTTAAGTTAGTCATGGATGTTCATCAGTTTTTATTAAATATTGGGCTTAAAATAACAAATCTTTACCCATACAGCGAAGTTTTTTAATTCGAAATAACAGGCTAAATTTCAAATTTGCATTACATTTATAAGACACTTTCGCCTCTCAAGGATGAATAATGCAACTTACTTCACTACCAAACTCACTTCGACCTCGTGAAAAGCTCATAGCAAAGGGGGCTAAGGCGCTGACTGACGCAGAGCTTCTTGCCATATTTTTACGAACAGGGTTACCGGGAATGAATGTAATTGAGTTGGCTCAGCATTTATTAAACGAGAATAAAACACTTCATAATTTGTTTAATGCAAGCATTGAGGAGTTTTGCTCTCAAAAGGGGTTAGGGACCGCTAAGTATGTTCAGCTACAAGCTGTGTTAGAGCTAAGCCAACGTTATATGCAGGAGCGTTGCCAACGAGACGCCGTGTTTAATTCGCCAAACTCAGTTTACGATTACCTAACAATTCAAATGCGGGGCTTACAACAAGAAGTCTTTATGGTGTTATACCTAGATAGCCAAAATAGATTAGTAAAAGACGAGATACTTTTTTATGGCACTATTAATTCTGCCAGTGTGTATCCGCGTGAAGTGGTAAAAGCAGCGCTTAAAAATAACGCAGCCGCTGTTATTTTTGCACATAATCACCCAAGTGGTATTGCAGAACCGAGCCAAGCAGACAAACTTATTACTAATAAATTGCAGCAAGCACTGCAATTGGTCGACATAAGTGTGCTCGATCACATCATTGTGGGCGGAGAAACGTGTGTTTCGTTTGCCGAGCGAGGCCTGATTTAGCTTTGTTAGATACAGAAGTGTGTTAAAAATGAGCTGTTTAACGTGTTTTGGCAAATTAGTTTAATTTAAATGCAGTTTTTACTTTCCCTAAGGGCATTCGATCTTTATAATTAGCCGCTATCAAATTTACATATATGAGCTGATTGGATAGATCAGTGTTTGATCTTTGCCTGTAAAAGCTGTATAAAGAGCGCCCTTCGATTTATCTCTAGGGCGGAAATACACGGCCTTAGATTAAATTAAGCTCGAGCGAAGTTATTGGAGATATATAGACATGTCTAAAGTATGTCAAGTTACAGGTAAGCGTCCTGCGGTTGGTAATCACCGTTCACACGCGAGAAACGCGACTAGACGTCGTTTCCTACCTAACCTACAAACACACCGTTTTTGGGTTGAAAGTGAAAAACGTTTTGTAACATTACGCACTACTACTAAAGGTATGCGTATTATCGATAAAAAAGGCATCGACACGGTTCTTACAGAAATCCGTGCTCGCGGCGTTAAAGTTTAAGGATCTGAATCATGCGCGATAAAATCCGTTTAGTTTCAACTGCCGGTACTGGTTTTTTCTACACTACTGACAAAAACAAACGTAACATGCCTGAGAAGATGGAAATCAAAAAGTTTGATCCAAAGATTCGTAAACATGTTCTTTTTAAAGAAGCTAAAATTAAGTAATTTTAGTTCTTTTAGAATTTAAAAACCCAGCTTAGGCTGGGTTTTTTGTTTTTAAAAATATGATTAGTGAATTGATATAAAAAAACCTCGTTGGCATAACCAACAAGGCTTTTAAATCAATAAATGAAAACACAATTATATTTTTGTGAATGCATCTTGTAGTGGTGGTACTACTTGCTTTTTACGGCTCAGTACACCATCTAACCATACTTTATCATTCTCTGGTTTTACACCGTAAGCCTGCTCAACTAAGTTTGCATCGTCAGATACAATTAGCATTTCTGAGCCTTCTTTCATTATATCGGTAAGCAGTAAAAATACCGAGTGGCGGTTGCCCTCAACTTTTAGCTTAGCAATATCGGCTGCAAGGTCTGTTTTAATATCGTCAAAAACAGCAAGGTCGATTACTTCTAGTTGGCCAATGCCTACCAGGTTACCGTTCATGTTGAAATCTTTAAAGTCACGCATTACTAAATCACGTGCTGGTGTGTCTTCTACCGCAGATTTAACACGGAACATATCCATACCCAGTTCTTTAAAGTCTTCTACGCCTGCAATTTCAGCTAGCGCTTCAACACATTTAATATCGGCAGTGGTACATGTTGGTGATTTAAATATGACTGTGTCGCTTAAAATTGCACACATCATAATACCCGCGATGTCTTTAGGGATTTCTACGCTGTAGAAGTCGTACATCATTTTAATAATGGTGTTTGAACAACCAACAGGACGAATCCAACATTCAAGCGGGGTAGATGATGTTAAGTCACCTAATTTGTGGTGATCTACCACGCCAACAACGCGAGCTTGGTCGATATCATCGGGTGCTTGTGTTTTTTCTGTGTGATCTACAATATACACATCTTCACCCGCGTAGCTTAATTTAAGCTCTGGTGCTTCGAAGCCAAATTTATCAAGGATAAATTGAGTTTCAGGTGAAATTTCACCAAGACGAGTTGGAATTGCAGGCTCATCGATTTGGTTTTTTAAATAAGCCAGTGCAATTGCACCACAAATAGAATCTGAATCTGGGATTTTATGGCCCACTACATACATAGACATTGACGGAACTCCTTTAAATTTGCCGATATTCTAACAAAGTCTGCGGCCTTTAACATATAGACAGCGCAATTAAGTTTTAGTTACACTTTAAAATCTTGAATTTACTAGGTGTATTAATATGCGACTGGGCCGTAAAGGTTGGAACAACGTTATAATATTTTCGATGTTGATTATGATCTTCTTCTTAAATGGCTGGCATAAGCAACTTTTGGGAGGGGAGGATAAACCAACATTACAAGCCGTACTCCCCCAGCAAAGTTTTGTACTGACACTGCAATTTGTTGATCAAAAAATTGAGCGAATAGGAACAAGCTGGCGTACAACCCCACTACAAAAAGACATACCGCTTGTGTGGCAAGCATCTGAGCAGCAACTTAGTGATTTAATTAACCAATGGCAAAGCGCGCAGTTAATGGGTGTTAACGAATCTGTTGTTTTTAATCCTAATGCACCTTTATATGTTGCTACATTTGAGTTGGCTGGCGAGAGTTTACCTTGGGTTTATTTGCTTTATAAAGGCGATGGGCAATATTACTTACTCGAAAAGAGTAGCCAACGAATACTCGCACTCGATTTAAAAACTGCACAGCAGTTATTTCCTAGTTTTGATTTTTCACAAAGTGAGTCTAATTAATGCCTGAATTACCAGAGGTAGAAGTGAGCCGAATGGGCATCACTCCCCACGTACAAAACCAAGTTGTTACAAAGGTAAATATTTACAATGCCAGTATGCGCTGGCCAGTGCCAGATGACGTGTATCAACTTGAAGGGCTAATTGTTACTAGTATTGAACGACGAGCTAAATACTTACTTTTACACTGTGAACTTGGGAGCACTATTTTACATTTGGGTATGTCAGGTAATTTACGTGTTGTAGATAAAAGTGAGCCGCTTAAAAAGCATGACCACGTAGAGTTTATTTTTGGTAACTGTAAAGCACTGCGCTTAAATGATTCTCGTCGCTTTGGTTGCTGCTTATGGCAAGAGCCAGGTGAAGTGCATAAACTACTCTCTAAGCTTGGTCCTGAGCCGCTTACCGATGACTTTTTTGCTAAACGCGTGTACGAACAGTCGCGCAATAAAAAAGTACCCGTAAAGCAATTTATTATGGATAACGCAGTGGTGGTTGGTGTTGGTAATATTTACGCGAATGAATCGTTATTTAAAGCGGGTATACATCCAAAGCGAGAAGCGGGAAAAGTATCGCTCAAACGTTATCAAGCACTTATCCCTATTATAAAAGACACGCTTGCTGCGGCCATTATGCAAGGCGGTACAACGCTTAAAGACTTTGCACAAAGTGATGGTAAGCCAGGGTATTTTGCTCAAGAGTTATTAGTATATGGGCGCAAAGGCAAGCCATGTATGACGTGTGAAAACGAATTGGAAGAAATTAGATTGGGGCAGCGCAGTACTATTTTTTGCTCAAATTGCCAAAAGTAGTTATCTAGTTATTTTAATTTTATCGATTCTAAATTTAATGATATTTAAGGGCCAGCTTTAAAAGCTGGCCCTTTATTTTAAAGCTCGAACGGTGCTACACCGACCGCTTTCATTTTATATCCTACCTGCGCTATTTCGCCCGACCATGTTTCAGTACTTATTATTCCAGTTACAACAATTGCGTCGTATAGGCTATCTATTGGTACTCCACCTTTAATTGTTACATGGACTATTTGATTTGGCGGTGGTGGTGGTACGTGTATACAGGCGCCAAAATAAGGGACGAGTAAAAACTCGGTAATGACTTCGCTATCGCCCTCAAGCGGTACAACAAAGCCGGGTAAGCTTACCGATTGCCCATCAAGTGCTTTTACTACTGGTGCATCTAAATCGGGTTGCACCCAGTTTTGATCACTACCTTCGTGATTAGCTTGTGCTTGAGTGTCTATTTGCACGTGGTTTTTAGGGATTAAGTCTTCCCAAAAAATTTCTTTTGGTGGATTAGCATAACTCGCTACACTTATAAATAATAAGCCAATAGCAGCAATGTACTGAAAAGCTGTTTTAAAAAATGTCATAAAATCCCTAAAAATTATGCTTTTATACTCATACCATCGCTGAGTGAATAAAAATAAGCGCGAGTAGCGGGTATTAAGCCAATAATAAAACCGGCTGCCATAATAACGCCGATTAAGCCCAGTTCATAGTAAGAGAGTATTGTGATATTTACGCTTATACCGGCATGGCTTTGTAAGTAACCGCCGGCTGAAAAAATAACTAAATAGTAAAGCACACTACCTACTAGGCAACCAAGTAAAGTGGTCAGTAGTGACTCAATACTTATAAGTGTAAATAAATGCCAAGGGCGAGCGCCTACCGAACGTAATATAGCAAGTTCGCGACGACGCTGACTTAAATTTGCAAGCAATGTCGTTAGCATGCCAAGTAGGCTTACTAACACGACAACAGCTGAGAATAGTAACAGTATCTTTTCTACTATGGCGAGCATTTCCCATAACTCTTTAAGTGTTACGGTTGGCATAATGCCAAGCAGGGCTTCTGGCTTATATTGATTTATATTGCGCCTAATTTGTAGTGTGTACAAAGGCGAATTAAATCCCATTAAAAATGCTGTAATTTGTTTAGGATGCCCAACTAGGTTGTTATGTTCGTCATGCTCAAGGCTCGCTTTACCGCCGTGAATTAAATCGATTGCAGCTAAAGGTATATGTAATGTTTTATCAACAGGCGTGCCTGTTGGATTTAAAATACCGACGATTTTAAATGGGTTGTCGTCATGATGATGAAAGCTGGTGTTCCCCATACCGTGCGATATAACAATAGAGTCGTTAAGTTTATAACCTAATTTATTAGCGACTTCACTACCTAGCACCACTTCGTTAATTGCAGCAAAAGGGTGGCCTTTATTAAAGGTTAAATTTTGTTTTTTTGCAAAGCGATAATGGCTAAAATAATCAAGTGTTGTGCCTAGTACCGCTTGGCCTTTATGGCTGTCGCCTAGGCTTATAGGTATGCTCCATTTTACGCCTCGCTGACTGGTTATGTATTCATAACTTTTCCAGCTTACGCCGTTATTAGTATGGCCGATTCTAAATACTGACGAAAGCAGCAACTGTATGTCGCCGGTACGTGCACCAACAATTAAATCAGTGCCCGAAATAGTATTACTAAAACTACTTTTAGCATCAATTCGTACACGTTCAATACTTAAAAGTAGCATTACACTAATTGCGATAGTAAATAATGTAAGCAGTACACTTGCGCGGCGGTTTAATAAGCTTTTGTAAGCAAGTTTAGCGAGAATCATACTTGTTCCTGCAAGCTTATAAGGTCAATGGAGCGGTCAAATAAAGGCTTTAGTGTTTCATCGTGGCTCACAAATACCAGCGTACTATTAGATAACGTTGCCTGCTCAAACAGTAGGTTTATAAAGCTTTCACGGTTATTTGTATCGAGTGCAGATGTGGGCTCATCAGCAATTATTAATTCAGGGCTGCCTATAAATGCGCGAGCGGCAGCAACGCGCTGTTGCTGTCCAATACTCAATGTCGCTACATCTTTATGGTGATACTGCGCAGTAAGGCCTAAAGCATTTAATAACCGCATCGCTTCTTTTTGTAAGGCAGAGTTTTTATTTGATGATTGCTTTAATATTTTTTGTTTTCGGCTTTTTGAAAACTCACACCCAAGCGTTATATTTTCAATAGGAGTTAAATAAGGAAGCAGGTTAAAGTTTTGAAAAATGTAGCCAATGTGATCCGCTCTAAAAACATCACGGGTAGTATTGCTTAATGTAGTTAGGTTTTGGTCTAAAATTGATACCTCACCGCTGGTGGCTGTATTAATACCAGCAAGAATCGCTAACAATGTCGATTTACCTGAGCCACTAGGACCGTGTAAAAAAATATGCTCACCTTTTTCTATAACTAACTCTTTTATGTTGAGCGTGGGTGAGCTATCGCTTTTATGCCACTTAAAAGTTACGTTTTTTAGGTTGATCATTACTTTATTTTACCATTTCCAATAATTGAGGTTTCTGCGCGTTTTAAATTGCCTAATAATATTAAATGGCTTAGGTTTTAGTTTATCTTCACTTAATAAAAACTCATTTGTTGCAGCAACTACGCGTTCACTCGACTGCCCATCAGTATATGGATGAAGCTCTTGGCAATAGTTTTCAATGTTTTTCATAAGTGTTTTAGGGTACGTGAAAGCCTGCTCTAAGGCTTCTTCAACTTTATTAGGGTCTGTTACATTAAGTAGGTGTTCCTCAGGAGCATTATTACAAAAGGTGACCACAGGTTTTCGTTGGACTAAAAACATTAAAAGTACTGATGATGTATCGCATAACATAACATCGGCTGATTTTAATAAAGGGACTACGTCGTCGGTCTCAATAAACGTTAAATTTTGATTGCTTAATGCCTTATATTTGCTCACCAATTCAGTTGGCATTTTTGGATGAAATTGCATTAAAATTCGCCATTTTCCGGTTTCACTAAAATGTTTTATTTGCTCATATAGCTTTGGTGCAAGCGATAGTCGCTTTGAAAATGTAGAGCAGATTAATAAGGTTGGTCGGGTGTCTGATTTATTTGTATAAGGCGTTTCGGTGATGCCATCAAATAATCGGTCAAGAGGAGGCCAGCCAGTTTCTGTTACCTTGAAATAGCCTAGTTTTCTTTGTAAGGCTTTAAATGGGATTGTTGTATTTGGGCCTTGTGTACAATACAGATCGAAACAACCTCTAGCTTTAAGATGATCGTTATTCCCTTTTTTATCTAGCTTACCTGCATCAAAGCCATGAAACACACCTACTTTGATACCAGGGAAAAAAGTGGGTATTAGATTAGCCGGTGCAAACGTTGCATCGGGTTTCCATTCGTGAATATCTACTATTGTATTAAGCCGTTTTTCTTCTTTTTTTAAAAAATTAGGATTGACTGCCAAACCTTGTAAAAACCAGCGCACTTCACCACCATTAGCTAATATTGCAGCCTGAATAGGCCTCAAAATAGCATATGAATAGTTTTGAGAAATATACATCAAGTATTTTTTATTTTTAGTGGCAGTTAAGTAGTTCAAGCTATCTCCTCAGGCTGGTTGGCACATTAAGTTTACCCCATTGCGACTCGCTTATAAATATATGCCTTTATTTGTTTTAAGCATCCGATTGAGCTTTGAGGTTGGCTAGATTATTATACAGCCCATATAACCCCATACCATACTTTGCTCAAAGAGCATCCCTAACCCCGGAGATAGCATGACTAGCTATAAAGTTTTAGACGTAAACGATGATTTACCCATTCGTACCAAAGGTGAAGTACACAGCGGTAAAGTTCGTTCAGTTTATTGGTTAACTGATGAAGATAGCGCGCGACTAATTAAAGATAAAGGCTACAAAGTGCCACAGGGTACTGAGTTGGCGATTATGGTTATTTCAGACCGAATTTCTGCATTTGATTGCATTTGGCAAGGCGAAAATGGTTTAAATGGCGTACCAGGTAAAGGTATAGCGTTAAACTCGGTTGCAGCCCATTGGTTTAAGTTATTTGATAAAGCGGGTCTTGCGGGTAACCACATTGTTGATATTCCGCATCCGTATGTGTGGATTGTACGCAAAGCCAGTACAGTAAAAGTAGAGGCAATTGCTCGCCAATATATTACGGGTAGCATGTGGCGCGATTACGCCAAAGGCATACGTAACTTTTGTGGTATTGACTTGCCAGAGGATTTAAAAGCGAACCAAAAGCTTGATAACGTTTTAATTACGCCATCAACAAAAGGTATTATTGAAGGCGTTGCCGATATTCCGGCCGTTGATGATGTAAATATTACTCGCGCTAACATTACTAATAACTTAGATGTATTTAACTTTAAATCGGCAGATGATGTAACAAAATACGAAAAACTGTTAGTTGAAGGTTTTAAATTAATTAGTGATGAACTTGCTAAGCTTGACCAGATTTTTGTAGATACAAAATTTGAGTTTGGTTATGTAGAGGATTTAAATGGCGCACAGCAACTTATTTATATTGATGAAGTAGGCACGCCAGATTCATCGCGTATTTGGGATGAAGCTGCATACAAAAACGGTAAAATTGTTGAAAACTCTAAAGAAGGCTTTCGCCAATTACTTATTAATAATGTGCCAGAGAGCGACGTATTATTAAATAAAGATCGCATGAGTGAGCGTGAGCAGTTAGCAAAAGATTATATTTTACCTGAATCAGTAATGCTTGAAGTGTCAAATACCTATGTTGGCATAGCGAGTAAAATTGTAGGTAAAGATATTGTGATCCCTGAGAATCCTCGCCAAGAAGTAATTACTATTTTAGATAACGATTACGGATTAATTGTTAAATAGCAGCACTTAAGTGCTAACAAAGCCAGTAACTAAGTCTTTATTTTTAGTTACTGGGCTATAATTCTTGCAATTAGTGCTCGTCTCTAATTAACTTAACCTAACATTAATATTTAGGTGTTGTTATGTTTGAGCGGGCATTGCAAAAATTTGTAAAAAGCAGTTACTTTTTAGCTATAGGTTTGTTTTTTAGTCAGTTTGCTTTAAGTGCTAATATTGAATTAGTAATAGAAGATCAACACGGCCAAAAGTTATCAGGTGCAGTGGTTGAGCTTAATATTGCTGACAAACAAGCCACACCATCAAATTTGCCCATTGCTATAATGGATCAAGTCCATAAGCAGTTTTTACCCGAATTATTAGTTGTACAACAGGGTCAAAAAGTTAACTTTCCTAACAGCGATAATATTCGCCATCATGTTTATTCTTTTTCACAAGCTAAGCCTTTTCAACTAAGATTATATTCAGGGCAACCAAAAGAGCCCATTACGTTTGAGCAACAAGGGGTTGTTGTTTTAGGGTGTAATATTCATGACTCTATGGTTGGCTATATCTATGTAGCTAGTAGTGAATCCGTATATAAAACAGATAAAAAAGGCTATGTTAGTTTGCCTATTAATACGCTGCCTGCACAAGTGAGTGTGTGGCACCCTTTACAAACAGCGCCATTGGAGAATAAAAAAATGATAACAATTAGTTCTCAAAAACAGTTACAGATAACAGTAAACACATCGACCCCAGCACCTAGAAATACCTTTGGTAGTAAGTTTAAGGCTGGTAATGACTAATAGTTTACGAAATCGCATAACCATTTTATGTGTTGGCTTAGTGTTATTAACCACTATGGTCAGCTTGTTTAGTTTTTGGTGGTCTACGAGTAAGTTTCAAGAAGAAAAAGTAAATCAAGACATTACCGTAGCGCAAAATGTTTATAAGCAATATTTAAAATCAAAAGAAAGCCTACTACTAACCGCAGCAAAAGTACTCACCTCCGACTTTGGTTTTAAGCAAGCTGTAGCAACGCGGGATGCCGGGACAATAAGCAGTGTGCTGTTTAATCATAGCCAACGTATTGATGCCGAATTAATGCTGCTACTTGATTTATCGGGTAGGCTAATTTCCGCCAATACTAACGAAGACGCTTTTGCACATAACTTAAAGCCGTTAATGGAAGAGCTTTTAAGTGCGCCAGAAGAGTCTAGTTTTGTGGTGCTAAATAACGAGCTTTACCAAATTATTTTATTACCCGTAAGAGCGCCACGTACAGTGGCCTATAGTTTGGTGGGTTTTAAAATTGATGACAATGTAGCCCATGAACTAAAAAGCTTAACAGGCATGGATGTGAGCTTTATAGGTAGCGCTGACGATATTGTTATTAGTTCATTAGCTAATCGCCCTGAGCAATTTGAACCTGTTAGCTATTTTAGTACCGTAACCACATCGCGTTTTTTTGGTGAGTATTTGGTGTATCGTAACCGAGATATAGATTTACCATCGTTGTTGACCCATCCTATAATTATTTTACTGAGCGCCGATTTAACACAAAGTTATAGTGACTTCGAAAAACTTCTTTTTACACTTATTATTTTAGCTATTTTAACTATGTTTGTAGGTGTTATTACGAGCAGCATATTTGCAAATAACTTAACTACGCCACTTACTCAACTAGCTGTAATAGCAAGGCAATTTGCACAAGGTAATTATGCTTTTGAATTTAAAGGGCGAAGGCAAAGTACCGAAATAGACACGCTAGTCGCAGCGTTTGATAGCATGGGTAATGATATTAATCAGCGCGAGCAACAAATTAGCTTTCAAGCCAGACACGACTCCCTAACAGGCTTTTATAACCGCTCAGCCATGCTTGAGGTGCTTGATGAAGAGTTAGATTCATCAGCCGAGTACACGCTCGTTGCAATAGACATCAAAGGTCTTCGCCATATAAACGATAAGCTCGGTCCGCGCATTGGTGATGACTGCCTAAAGGCGGTTGCTTGCAGGATAAGTGAGTTTTCGGATGAGTTAGGGGGCTTTCATGCTCGTATTGGCGGCGATGAGTTTTTAACTGTGTTTCCGACTGCGGCAGCGCGCGAACACAAAAGCGGTATTGTTGGCTTAATGGCACAATTACAAGCGTGCTACACCATTCAAAAACTAAAAATTAACTTACGCTTTAGTGCGGGCATTGTGCAGTATCCTACGCAAGGAATTGCAAGTGATGACTTAATGCGCCGCGTGCTAATTGCTGTTGAAAGTGCTGCAAACACACAAGAGAGCATACATTATTATCAAAATGGTGAAGACGAGGCGCACTTAGAGCGCTTAATAATGCTTGATGAATTAAAGCAGGCAATTAGTGATGATGATGGTCAGCTATTTATGACCTATCAGCCAAAATTACACATGAAAACGCAAAAAATAGATAAAGTTGAGTCGCTTATTCGCTGGCAGCGAAAAGATGGTAGTTGGGTTAATCCTGAACTGTTTATTGACTTAGCTGAGCAGTCGGGCCTTATTGTTGAGCTTACAGGGTGGGTTGTTAATACGGTTGTAGCACAAGTAGCGGATTGGCAGTCTAAAAATATAAACTTACAGGCTGCAATAAATGTATCTGCGCAAGATATAGCATTTCCGGGCTTTCATGCTGCATTAGTTCGTACGCTTAAAAAGTACAAAGTAGATCCTAAGCTGATTACTATTGAGCTTACTGAGCGCGATATGATCGAAAACGAAGAAAAAGGTATTAAAGCGCTCGAAAACCTAAAGGCAATTGGCGTTAAAATATCATTAGATGATTATGGTGTAGGGCAAACATCACTTGGTCGATTAAAAATGTTACCGATTGATGAGCTTAAGCTAGATAAGTGCTTTATCCTAAAACTTGATGAATCGCAAAAAGATCAATTTATAGTGCAATCATCAATTACGTTGGGGCATCAGCTAGGTTTCTCGGTTGTAGCTGAGGGGGTTGAAACACTTGGCTCATTAAATTTACTTAGAGGTATGCAGTGTGACCATGCACAAGGCTATTACTTAAGTAGGCCTTTAAAAGCAGAACTATTAGAAGAATGGCTGGAGGAATACTATGAAAAAAATTAAATACTTATTAGCAAGTTTGTTTTTAATAATTAGTGTACCGAGCATTGCAAGCAATGGAAAACTGCTAGCTACGCCGGGCGTTTCTCAAATTGAAGGCAGTGGCGGCGGTGGTATTGTACCGTGGGCACAACTTGCTGGGTACGCAAGTGATGACGAATTTTCGGTAAATGGCTTTTGTAGCCGCGCAGATGTAACCGACTACACACTTGACGTATGTGGTGCACAACTTAATTTATTTAATCGTGTTGAGCTCAGTTATGCCCAACAGCGCTTTGATGTACCAGCACTTGATGCTGAAATAGAGCAATCAATTACAGGTGCTAAAATACGTTTATATGGTGATATTGTTTACAGTGATTGGCCACAACTTAGCTTAGGTATTCAGCATAAATCACTGGATGATGGCAGTATTGCAACGCTTGTAGGCGCAGAAGATACCAGCGGCACTGACTACTACCTTGCTGCTAGTAAATTACATTTAGGGGCTATTGCTGGTTATAACTGGTTTTGGAACGTAACTACACGATACAGCGAAGCTAATCAACTTGGTTTGCTTGGCTACGGTGGAGAAAATGGTAGTGGTAAAGTGCTATTTGAAGGCAGCACAGCTATATTTTTTAGTCGTGAAGTAGCCGTAGGTGTTGAGTATCGTCAAAAATCAAATAACTTAAACTTAGGCGAACAAGATTGGAAAGACTTATTTGTAGCATGGATGCCTAATAAGCACGTAAGTGTGACAGCGGCTTACCTTGATTTAGGAAGCATTGCAGGGGCTGACGATCAAACAGGTTGGTATTTATCGGTAACAGGGTATTGGTAATGAAAAGCGTTAGTATTTTTTTGATTTGTTTAGGGTTGCTTAGTGGGTGCGCGAACTCTACTAAGCTCTCACTTTATCAAAAGCTGGATGGTAAAGCGGGGATAGGCAGAATTATTGATAGCTTTATCTATCAAATAGGTAATGACGAGCAGATAATTCATTACTTTGAACACAGTAATATAGCGTACTTTCGCCAAGGGTTTATTACTCATATGTGCATGTTAGTAGAAGGCCCATGTACATACGATGGCGACTCTATGGTGGCTATTCATACTGGTATGCATATTACAGAGAAAGATTTTAATCATGTTGTTGATTTGCTTATAAATGCAATGAATGAGCAAAATATTAGCCATAGCTTACAAAACGATATTCTTTCTAGAATGGCGCCACTTCGTAGTGAAATTATAAAAATGTAATCACTTTGTTTTTGTTATGCTCCTTTCAAGGTAGAATATAAAGAAAAAATAATAGTGATCCTATATGAATATAATTTTTGATACACAAAGCCTTTACTATCTCCCTCAGTATATCCCTGTATATAAAGAATTATGTAGAAATGGCATCAAAAGTAAATTTGTATTTTATAAAAATAGCCATGAACATTTAATTCAGCGTGTTATAGATGACTATGACTTAGAGCACATCTGGGTTAACGAACAACAACAATCAATTGCTTATTACGAAAATGAAAAAGCTGATTGGGTTTTTTTTGCTAACTCTTTTTGTTACCTAGACCGCTTACATAAAGTATCTAAAAGCGCTCAGCTCGGACATGGAATAGGCCCTAAATCAAGTTACTATACTAAGTCTAGTCAAGCAATGACAGTTAGGTTTGTTGAAGGTCAGTACAGACTAAACCGTTTAAAATCAATGTATCCAAATGATGAATTTGTTGATGTAGGCTTTTGCAAATTAGACCCTATTTTCAATAAGGAAAAAATTGATGGCACGTTAGAATTAACTAACTTTGATAATAAAAAACAAACTATTTTATACGCTCCTACATTTTATCCAAGCAGCTTAGAGTTATTTCCTGAAAATTGGCCGGAACATTTTGGCGATTACAACATCTTAATAAAACCTCATTACTTTTCTATTAGTAAAGAGCGTTATAAAAAACACGTGAAATTGCTAGATCATTGGTCAACGTATCCCAATGTATATTTAGCAAAAGTAGAAGATTATTCGTTAGTGCCTTTTTTAGATAAAGCAGATTTATTGATTAGTGATGCATCATCAGCTTTATTTGAATTTGCTCTGTTAAACAAGCCGGTCATTTGGTGCGATTTTTTGAAGTTGCGTTGGGGATACAAAGGAATATTTTCATATCGTTTTAAAAAGCGAATGGATCAAGATTATGGTGAGTATGCGAATGTTGCTATACACGCCAAAAAATATAAAAACCTTAAAAAGTTAGTTGAACAACAACTGGCTGAACCAGAAAGCTTAGCTAATATTAGATTGTCTTTATCAGAAAAGTTAGCGGGTAAAATGGACGGTAAAGCAAGTAACAGAATTGTTCAATATTTAATAAAAAATAAATAACTATTACAAAAGTATTTGGATGTAATCGAACTACTAAAAGGATTTATAAACTCTAAATTATAATTGGGCTTTAGAAATGAAAAAAATTGGATATACAACGGGTGTTTTTGACTTATTCCACATAGGTCATTTAAATATTCTGAAAAGAGCCAAATTAGAGTGTGATTACTTAATTGTGGGTATTACTACCGATGAGTTAAGCAAGTCAGCTAAAAATAAAGAGCCAGTGATTCCTTTTCAGGAGCGTATGGAAATAGTTGAAGCAATAAAATTTGTTGATGAAGTTGTTCCCCAGGTTAACTATGACAAAGAAGAAGCCTGGAACAACTTAAAATTTGATAAAATGTTCGTGGGTGATGATTGGAAGGGCACCGATAAGTGGAACCAAATAGAAGCTGACTTTAAAAAGTTTAATGTTGAAATATGTTATTTCTCTTATACCTCTCATACATCTAGTACGAAATTAAGAAACGTATTAGACAAAATATGTAGTGCTAAATAATTAATGAAAAACCTAATTAGCTGTCAGCAATTACACGAGCAACTTAATAATCCTGCATTAGTGATATTTGATGCAGGTATGCTGCGCCCAGGTGTTTTGGGTACTTATTCGCCGCAAGCAATGCTGCCTAACGCTAAACGTTTTGACATAAAAAACGAATTGGCCGATAGATCAAATCCCTTACCAAGTATGGTATGCAGCGAGCAGCAGTTTACCCACATGATGCAAAATGCAGGTGTAAATAACGACTCGTTTATAGTTGTATACGAAGATGGCGGTTTATTTAGCGCAGCAAGAGCGTGGTGGATGTTTAAAGCTATGGGGCATCACAATGTTAAAGTACTCAGTGGTGGCCTTAAAAAGTGGTTAGAGAGCGATTACGCCACACAACAAGGTTATAGCAAAGCGTCAGGTAAAGGTGATTTTACGGCAAACTATAACTCTGCGTATTTTATTAATAGCCAACAAGTGGTTGACGTAATCGATGAGCCCAGCACTGCATTGCTAGATGCACGTGCTTATAAGCGTTTTACAGGCGAAGAAAGTGAACCCCGAAAAGGTATGCGTAGCGGGCATATCCCAAATAGTCGCTCGTTACCTTTTATGAATTTACTCAATAAAGGTGAAGCAAAACCACTTACTGAAATTAAAGCGATATTTAATGACGTGGTTGATGATGCGCAGCAGCTACAATTTAGCTGTGGCTCAGGTATTACAGCCTGTGTTTTAGCGTTATTTGCTACCGAGTGTGGTTACAGTAATTTAAGCGTTTATGATGGTTCGTGGAGTGAGTGGGGCGCAAGTGATTCATTGCCCATCGCCACGGGAGAAAAGTAGACGTGTTGGATATGTAAAGCTTGCTCACGTTAAAAGCGCAGCGTCTCTAAACCTCTTTGTGAATAACAGTATTTAAAAATATTACTCACAAGGAGAAGTGAAAGAGAAGAAAATGAGAAGGTAAAACTAATGCTTACTCTAAAAGCGCAGCGCCTCTAAACCTCTTTGTGAATAACAGTATTTAAAAATATTACTCACAAGAAAAAGTGAAAGAGAAGAAAATGAGAAGGTAAAAACCAATGTTTGCTCGTATTTGTATTAAATGGTTTTTACTTTCTAAAACCATAAGGGCAGTTTTTACAACCATTTTTGCAGCACGAACCACGCTTTAAAAAAAACCACTTACTAAATATCATGTAACCACTTTGCATGGTGTAGTCGAGGCCTTCAATTAAATTTTCGTTACCTCTAAATTGTTTTGCAAAGTCTATTTGGGTTTTAATAGGTTGTGTATAAACACCCTCTAAAAAAGTATTTATTTTATTAAGCGTGCACTTGCGGCATAAACAACTTGTTGCTGTGATATCAAGCGGTAAAATAGCCGGCAGCTCATTGCACCAACACGCTGATATATCGTCTACATTACACGTTAGAGTACTGTGGCATTGAGTGCAGTTAAGTTCAGTCATTATAATTCTTTTTAGTAACAGTGAGCCAAGAATAACAAATATTATGAATACACAAAAAGCATTAGCTGAATTTATTACATTTGGTGAGCAAAGGGACGAAGCTATATCGGTTATCGTTTCAAGCCCTGCTGATAGCAATAAAACTCATTATACTCTCTCAACCGAGGTTTTAATTGATGTACTTAAGCGCTGTTTAAGTGACGAAATAGACTTAGATGATTTAGAGCTTTGGGCAAACGTAATTGAATCGCGAGATGACATTGATTGTGCAGAGCACGAAGGTTTTATTTATGCACTCAGTAATAGTGAGCAAATGGGGGAGCTTAACCATCAAAAGATTGAGCAAATAGTTGCGTTAGTAAAAATTTGATTTGTTTAAAAAGCGAGGTGTAAAACCTCACCTACAATATATGCAACCCTGTAGGTGCGAATTTATTTCGCGCTCATGTAGCGTGGCTTTGGTGGTTAAAAAGCGAGGTGTAAAACCTCACCTACAAAAAAACCGCATTTCAATTGAATGCGGTTTTTTAAATTGAAGACAATCGTTTTAAGCGATTATTTATGATATCCCAAGCACGTTTCGACTTCGTTTTTAGAACCTAAAATAACGGCTACACGCTGGTGGATTGCATCAGGCTGAATATCCATAATACGCTCGGTACCGGTTGATGCGATACCGCCAGCTTGCTCTACTAACATAGCCATTGGATTTGCTTCGTAAAGTAGGCGTAATTTATTTGGCTTTTTAGGATCTTTAGTGTCACTAGGGTAAGTAAATAAACCACCACGGCTAAGTACACGATGCACATCGCCCACCATTGCTGCAATCCAGCGCATATTAAAGTTTTTAGCGCGCGGGCCTGTATCACCTGCTAGCAAATCATCGATGTAGTTTTGCATAGCTGGTTGCCAATGGCGTTGGTTAGACGTATTAATGGCAAATTCGTTTGTATCAGCAGGAATATCAGCAAAATCTTGTGTAAGTAAAAAGCTGCCTTGTGTTTTATCAAGGGTAAACATACGCGTGCCTTTACCTGTAGTCAGCGCAAGCATTGTTGACGGGCCGTAAAGTACGTAACCTGCTGCAACTTGCTTATGACCTGGCTGCATAAAAATGCTTTCGTCAGCGGCATCAGAACCTTCAGGCGCTTCCATAATAGAAAATATAGTACCGACAAGCGAGTTAATATCGGTATTTGACGAGCCATCCAATGGATCAAATGCCACTATAAATTTAGCGTCTGGGTTACCTGCTACTGTGTAGTCTTCTTCTTCAGAGGCGATTGCTTTAACCGTACCTGATTCCAGTAAAATATCTTTTAACAGCTGATTAGATAATACATCGAGCTTTTTTTGAGTTTCACCTTGAATGTTTTCATCAAGGGTTGAGCCCAATACGCCAGAAAGCGCGCCTTGACCAACGCGAAACGAAATTTCTTTACATGCCGCTAAAATTGTTCGAATTAATGATAAAAGTTCTCTTGAACAACCATCTTCAAGTAATACTGGAGGGAGTCTACGCATTCTATTTTCCTGATAACGTGTTAAAACCAATCATAATGTGAGAGAGATTAGCTTAGAGCGCTGAAATTCGTCTTAAATAACTGTATTGTTTAAATAGCACCCTATAATGGGACCACCTAATCGTACTTAAAACACAAATAACAAAGATAAGATTATGAAAAAAATACCACTACTAAGTTACATATTCTTTACTGTGCTGTGCTCTATCATAACTCAAGCGCACGCAGCAATTAAGTCAATTGATGAATTTACTACGCAAATGAATCATTTTCCGGGCTATTATTCGTTTTTTTACGATACCCAAAACGGAAAAGTATATTTAAAAGTTGATAAGTTTGAACAACAATTTTTACTGCAGCAAAGCTTGCCTTACGGTATTGGCTCTAACGACATAGGCCTTGATAGAGGTCAGCTTGGTAATACTCACCTTGTGCAGTTTGAGCGTTTTGGCGACAAAGTAATGCTGCGGGCTGTAAATACTTACTATCGTGCCAACACAAGTAACAAGGCCGAACAGCAAAGTATTAAAGAGGCGTTTGCATCAAGTATACTTGCTGGTTTTAAAGTGGTCGCAGAAGATAAAGCCACAGCACTTATTGATTACACACCTTATTTATTAAGTGATGTACACGGCGTAAGCCGAACGCTTGCGGCGCGTAAGCAAGGTAACTTTAGCCTTGATGAGTCACGTAGCGCCGTTTATATGAATCGCTCAAAAGCATTTGTAAAAAACACCGAGCTTGAAGCTGTACTTACATTTGAAGGCACAAAACCAGGTGAATTTGTTCGCCAAGTAAGTGCCGACCCATACTCACTTACCGTACACATGCACCATTCACTTATTCAATTACCAGACGATAACTACACGCCGCGCAAGTTTAATCCACAATCAGGTTTTTGGAGTATAGAACATAAAGATTACGCAGCGCCACTTGGCGAGTCAATGTATGTGCGTTATATACCGCGCCATCGTTTAACTAAAAAGGATTCAAGCTTACCTATTAGTGAACCTGTTAAACCAATTGTTTATTACCTTGATCCTGGCGTTCCAGAGCCCGTTAAAAGCGCTTTGCTTGAAGGTGGAAAGTGGTGGAACGACGCATTTACGGCGGCAGGATATAAAAATGCATTTATAGTAAAAGTGCTGCCAAGTAGCGCCGACCCTATGGATATTCGTTACAACGTCATTCAATGGGTACACCGTGCAACGCGTGGTTGGTCATACGGTAGTTCGGTAATCGACCCACGTACAGGTGAAATACTTAAAGGGCACGTAACACTCGGCTCATTGCGTGTTCGCCAAGATATTTTAATAGCCGAAGCACTCGCTGCACCTTATTTAAAAGGCAATGAAGTTGCTAAAAGCTTGCAAGCAATGGCGCTTGATCGTATTCGCCAATTAAGCGCACATGAAATTGGCCACACGTTAGGTATTTCTCATAACTTTGCAGCATCGGTAGGGGATAGAGCCTCAGTAATGGATTACCCACATCCGCTACTTAGTTTTAATGAACAAGGTAAGCTTGATGTAACGCGCGGCTATGCAACAGGCATGGGCGTGTGGGATACCCAAGTAATTAAATATGGCTATAGCGATTTTACTAACCAAGATGAAAGCGCAGAACTTGCTGCTATTTTAAAAGAGAACAAAGCCAAAGGCCTTGAGTTTATATCAGATAGTGATGCTCGTGCTAAAGGTGGCGCGCATCCAACAGCTCATTTATGGGATAACGGCACTAATCCTTCGCAGGAACTTTTAAGAGTACTCGACGTACGTAAAAAAGCGCTTTCGCAGTTTGGTATTAATAATATTAAAACGGGTGATTCATTATCGCAATTAGAGGAAAAACTAGTTCCGCTTTATCTGTTTCACCGTTTTCAGGTTGAGGCTGCAGTGAAACTTATAGCTGGTGTTGATTATGAATACGAAACACGCGGTGACTCACCCGTAAAAGGCGCACAAGTCGTTAATAAAAAAACACAGCAAGAAGCGGTAAACGCTATTTTTGCAACACTTAAGCCAAGTAACTTATTACTTCCTGAATCTGTGTTATCGCTAATTCCGCCAAAAGCATATGGCGAGTCTAAATCGCGCGAAAGCATAGTTGGGCGCACAGGGTTAACGCTCGATGCAATGGCATTACCCGAGGTTGCAGTGCAGCACAGCTTGTCGCTTTTATTAAATGCACAGCGTTTAAATCGCTTAGCGCAACAACAAGCGCGTAGTAATGACTTTTATAGTTTAGATGAGTTACTTGAGGAGCTATATAGCCAAGTGTTTAACGTGTCATCACCTAATACAATGACAGGTAAAATCACTCAGCGCGTGCAATTTTTAACAGCGAAAGCTATGGCTGATATAGTAGCAAGCGATAGTGCAAGCCCTGAAGTGCAAGCGCAGTTACGTTACTACTTAGTTAAGTTGAGTGAAGACTTTAACCAAAACTCAATGCTGAGCCATACAAGTACTGGCGAGAGTGCGTTTAAGCAATATTTAGCTGAGCAAGTAAATCAGTTTTTAATTAAAGGGCAATGGCCAAACAACTTTAAAGTGCTACCAATCCCGCCGGGCTCACCAATTTAGAATAAAAAGTAGAAGCGCTTATTTTTAATCAATCATTTAATCAATCATAAAGCAAAACACCGAGTATATTTATACTCGGTGTTATTTTATTCTAAAAACGAATACGTACACTAAGACTTTATTTGCACTAAATCGTAATCGGCCATACCAGGTACTATTGCTTGTAAGCGAGACTCGGTTACATCGAGTGCATTTAAACATTCGCAATACTCAGAAGCTTTAAGCTCTAATTGATGCGCCTTTTTTTGTAGCGACTTATCAATTTCTCTTGAGATAATATCCATGCGTTGCCCCATGTCGTTAATACGATCTTCTATATTACCTTCGCGCGATTTAAACGCATCCCCGAGTGATACCAAAATAGCACCTAACGATCCATGCACTGCAGAGTGAATTTGCTGGCTGATTTCTTTAGTAAAAAAATCATCTATTTGCGAAAGTGATTGAGGGGCTATAAAAAAGAAGTCATCGCCGCGCTTAAACTTATCCATTAGCGCGCGCTCTACATACTTTAGTTGTGTTTTTAGTACTTCAGGCTCTTTATCTGACATACCTTCAACTACGTGTTCAATAGCGCTTAAACCTAAGTTAACACCATCGGTAGCCAGGTTTACTAATTCGGGGACTGTGTGGCGAATACCATTACTAAACTGTTCGAGTACTTTGCTTTCGTCATCGCTTAAATCAACCCAATAACCGCGAATAAATAGTTGGTTATTGTTATTAATTTGTACACGAGTCTGGCCTTTATCTAATATGCGAATCGCATCGTCAGTAATAATTAAACCATGACGTAATTCAACATCGCATTGGGCTTGAGCAAAGACACTGCTGCTTGAGAGCGCTATGGACAACGCCAATATCGAACGAGATAGAAACGCCATAAACACCTCAAAAAGACTAAAATGGAAGGCGAGTAGGTTAACAAAAAAACAACTTTATGCAAGGGAAAATAAACCTATCAACTATCTCACACAATAGCTGTATAGAGCGCAGCTTGAGTTTTTAGATACGGCTATGTTGAGTAAAATCAACAGTACAACAAAGGACTTAGTATAAAGCTAAATAGGTAGTGTTAGCTCACATCTAAATAAGAACACGTGGTTTTAAAAATGAAGTTTAAATAGATACAGCTATTTAGTTAATTAAGCTTTTAATAGCTGACTCCAAATTTACTTTGGAGTCAGCTTAAAAGGCTAGCGGTTAAAAGCCAAAATCTCTAGTGTGAAACTACTATTAATCGAATTGCATCAAGTTGTAACTGCGTTTTTTCAATATACGTAGTTAGGTCGTTGCGTTGCTTATCGTAGAAGGTAATTTCTTCTTGGCGAATATTCGGGTTAATTTGCTTAAGGGCAACAAGTCGTTCTTGCTCTTCACTGAGTGACGTTTGCATTTTAACAAGCGACGCTGCACGAATAACTTCAAGTTTTTCTTGTGCCATATCTTTAGCGGTAGTAATCATAGGGTGAACAGCACTTTGCAATGCACCTGCAAGTTTACTTGCTGTTTGGCGGCCAACGGCTGATAACTGCTGATTAAAGCCTTCAAATGCCACATTCTCACCTAAATTATTACCTGCTTTATCTAGCAATATACGAATTGGTGTAGGCGGTAAAAAGCGACCAACTTGTAATACTTTTGGTGCCATTGCTTCTGCAACAAAAATAAGCTCAACAAAAAAGGTACCAGGCGGTAACTTTTTGTTTTTAAGCAATGCAACCGATGCGCTACCAAAGTCGTCGTCACAAATCATATCCATGGTGCCTTGCACCATTGGGTGATCCCAACTAACAAAGTGCACGTCTTCTTGTGAAAGCGCCGTGTCGCGATCAAAGGTAACGGTCATACCGTCTTCTTTAAGCGATGGGAATGATGGGTTTAACATATGTTCAGTCGGCTTTAAGATAATGGTATTTTCGCCTTTATCTTCTTGGCTTACGCCAAATGTGTCGAACACGTTGATCATGTAGCTTGGTAATTCAAACTGATTGTCGAGTTTTTCGATTTCAGCTACAAGTGAATCTGCAGCACCTTGACCCGATGAATGTAGCTCTAGTAAACGATCTCGTCCGCTTTCCATTTTTTTACGCAGTACTGCATTTTGCTGTGCTACTTGCTCAAGTAATGGATCGAGTTCGTCTTCATCGCAGTTATGCGCAGAAATATATTCAAGTAGATCATCACGGAACTCTTTATAAAGCATTTGGCCTGTTGACGAGGTAGATTCGAATGCGTCTAGACCTTCGTTGTACCAACGTAGCAATACTTCTTGAGCGGTGTTTTCAAAATATGGAACATGAATGTTCACATCTTGTGTTTGACCTATACGGTCTAATCGACCAATACGCTGCTCTAGTAAATCTGGGTTCAATGGTAAATCAAACAACACTAAGTGATGCGAGAACTGGAAGTTACGACCTTCTGAGCCAATTTCTGAACACAATAATATTTGTGCATTATCGTACTCGTCTGCAAAAAATGCAGCAGCGCGGTCACGCTCAATAATAGACATACCTTCGTGAAATACCGATGCTTTAATTGCTTCGCGCTCACGCAGTATTTGCTCAAGGCTGATAGCTGTTTCAGCTTTAGCACATATAAGCAGTACTTTTTCGCGCTTAAGCGTTTTAAGAGTGTCGATTAACCAATCTACACGTGGATCGAATAGACCCCAGCTTGCGCTTTCGCCTTCAAACTCTTGAAATATTTTTTCAGGAAAAAGAGCACGGTGTGCACTTAGTTCAGGGTTTTGAATGCCGCCCATGTTACCAAGAACCGACATAGCCGTTTTATACTGCTTTGGCAATGCCATTGGGTAGGCGTGTAATTTACGACTTGGGTAGCCATCAATGCCGCTGCGGCTATTTCTGAATAATATACGACCTGTGCCGTGGCGATCGAGCAGCATGTTAAGTATTTCTTTACGTGCGGGTAAATCACCTTGCTGTGCTTTTTCAAGAATATCAGTAATATCGGTTTCTTTTAATAGCTCAATTAGCGTGGCTTTGGCTGTGTCGTCTAGCCCTTGCTCTTGCAGTAATTGATTTGCAGCTTCAGCAACGTCTTTATAATTTGCTTCTTCTTCTTTAAACACGTCGTAGTCGTAAAAACGGTCAGGATCGAGTAACTGTAAACGTGCAAAGTGGCTGCTGTGACCAAGTTGATCAGGCGTTGCGGTAAGCAAAATAAGGCCCGGAATATCCTGGCTAAGCTCTGCCATACGTTGGTATTCTGAGCTTGGCTTGCCGTTATTTATACTTAGGTGATGGGCTTCATCTATAACTAGTAAATCCCAATCAGCAAGCGTTGCTTGTTCAAACCAGCGTTTTTTCTTGGTTAAAAACTCAAGACTGGTAAGTACCAATTGCTCTGTATCAAACACGTTTGGAGAATCTGCAAACGCTTCGTCGCAGCGTTCTTCATCAAAAATAGAAAAATGTAAGTTAAAGCGGCGTAGCATTTCTACTAACCATTGGTGCTGTAGATTTTCTGGTACAACAATAAGTACGCGGCTCGCACGACCACTAATAATTTGTTGATGTAGTATCATGCCCGCTTCAATTGTTTTACCAAGGCCTACTTCATCTGATAAAAGTACGCGTGGTGCAAAACGTTTGCCCACTTCTTGGGCAATGTAAAGCTGGTGAGGAATAAGATTAGCACGTTGACCAATTAAGCCTTTAATAGGCGATTGTTCACGTTCAAATTTATGTAACCACGTTTGGTAGCGAAGTGTATAGCGATCAAAACGATCGACTTGGCCCGCAAATAAACGATCTTGTGGTTTATTAAACTTAATAAAATGATCTAAAAAGGTTTCTTTAAGCTTGGCAGTTTCGCCGTTATCAACACGGGTGCCGTGATAACACAGTAACTCGCCTTGTACTTCAATAGACTCTACTTCTAATTCCCATTCTTCAACGCTTTTGATCACATCGCCAGGATTAAATGCCACACGGGTAACAGGTGCTTCTGCCGAAGAATAAACACGGCTCTCACCACTGGCAGGAAATAATATGCTGACCTGACGGCCTTCAATGGCAACAACTGTGCCTAATCCTAAATCTGACTCTGTATCACTGATCCAACGCTGACCTAAGGAAAAATTCATGTATGTCTCGTCTATGATGAAAAAGGCGGCTATGTTACCTGTAAGCTAACACCACTGCAAGGCGCTATTTGGCTCACTTTTAATTAATTTTGTAAGTGTTAATTATTACTATTAAAACAACTTGTTTATGACTCTTTTTTAGGTAAATCAAAACTAATTACAGTTTGTAATAAAACGGACTTTTATGACAAATAGACTAAACTTACATTATGCCTTGGCAATTAAGTATTGCAGGTTTAAGTTTTGCCCGTTTTACTTAGTTATTTTGGTATAGCATAAAAATCATAAAACGTAAGGAAAGTGCTATGGAAAAAGCTTCGAACCTTGAAAGTAAAATGTATGTGCTAGATACCAACGTACTACTTCACGAACCCCTCGCTTATTTGTCTTTTCAAGAACATGACGTTGTAATTCCGATGACGGTGCTTGAAGAGCTCGACCACATAAAAGACAGAAAACACGACGTAAGCCGTGATGCGCGCGTCGCTATTCGTGGATTGGATGAAGTACTTAAAAATGCAACACCTGAACAAATGCTACAAGGCGTGGCGCTGCCGAGTAACAAAAAGGCAAAAGCGAGCTCTGCAGGTACCCTCATTATTGTAAACGACCATTTATTTGCCGACTCCATTTCTGGTCTGCCGGGTAACGAAAACGACCATCGTATTATTAATTGCGCCGTGTATTTACAAAAGCAGCACAGTGATTCAAAAGTTATATTAGTAACAAAAGACATAAACATGCGTTTAAAGGCCAAAGGCGCAGGGCTTAAATATGTTGAGGATTACCGTACCGATCAACTTATTGACGATATCAGCTTACTCACTAGTGGTTATAAAAAAATTGAAGGTGATTTTTGGGACCATGTAGGGGAATGTAATACGCAGCAACACGGACGAGATACGCTTCATCATGTGCCTAAAAACTTAATACCTGATGTATTTTGTAATGAATATTTACTTGATGGAGGGGATCAGTTTGCGGCGCGTGTTAAATCGTACGATGACGAGCACATAACGCTAAAAGATATTGGTGTTGAGCGTTTAATGCATCAACAAGCATGGGGCGTTAAGCCCAAAAATATTTATCAGGGAATGGCGCTTGATGCGCTGCTGGATACAAGTATTGAACTTGTTATTTTAACCGGCCCTGCGGGGTGTGGTAAAACCTTGTTAGCGCTTGCCAGCGCCCTTGAAATGGTCATCGAAAAAGGTATTTACGATAAAGTAATAGTTACCCGTAATACGCCAGAAATAGCAGAGTCCATTGGCTTTTTACCAGGCACCGAAGAGGAAAAAATGGCGCCATGGCTCGCAGCCATTACCGATACGCTGGAGGTATTGCACAAAGGCGACGAAAATCCGATATCAAGCCGAAACTACATTATGGAGAAGGCTAATGTTCAGTTTAAATCGGTTAACTTTATGCGTGGGCGTAGCATTCAAAATGCGGTGGTAATTTTAGATGAGAGCCAAAATTTAACGGCATCTCAACTTAAAACGATTATTACCCGCTGCGGCGAAGGTACTAAATTAATTTGTACGGGTAACTTGGCGCAAATTGATAGTAACTATTTAACGCCAGTAACATCGGGCTTAACGTACATAGTAGAGCGCTTTAAAAACTTTGAAGGCAGCGCAACTATAAACCTCAACGGTGTTGTACGTAGTCGCTTAGCGTCATTTGCAGAAGAAAATTTATAACTTGCGCTTAACAAATTGGCTCGATAGTCTATCGATTGATTTTCGAGCCAAATGGCAGGCAGTACATTGAATTTTTTACCTCTGAAGCATTATTATCGTTCATTATTTATTGCGCTTTTAGTGCCATTGATTGTCGCTTTTTTACTGTGCTTGCACTTATATAATATAAAGCTTGAGCGGACGGTTGAAAAACGCGAAGCCGATTTTACGAATGTTTCAGCACAGGTTACTCACGGGATGGAGTCGGTGAGTAATCTACTCACCACCATGTTTAGCTTATACGAACAAACGACCTATCCAAAAATAAACCAAAGCTTACTCGAGGGCATAAATCAATATGATGGTTACTATTACCGTCACTTTAGTGAGCAAGGCACTGAAATTGTAGGTAAGGGGGAGTTTGCGTTATCTGCTAAGGCATTAATGCAGTGGCAGCAGGCTATTACATTAGGGCCTTCGTTTAATACAACGCTTGCATTAATGCAGTCGTTGTCTGCTGTAGCATATGTTGATAATAATGGCTTTGCTTATGTAAGCAGGCGCAACAAAAGCCAAAGTTTAATGCTTACTGAAATTCTAAATGGAAAATTCAAGCCAAAATTTTCACCAAACAAACTTACTTCAAGTCCCATTGTTAAAGTGAATGATAAATCGTATTTTGCTATTGGCCGACAACGAAGCACTGGCTCAGCCGATTACATTATTTTGATTTATGATGTTCAGGCAATTTCTGGGTGGTTAAAAAAGGTTTCACCGAACAGTGGTGAATATGTTTTTATGAACCAATCACATCAAGTTATCGCCAGCTCTAAACAGTTAATAGAGCAAGCAACAGCATTAAAAAATTATTGGCCTGATTTGGCCCAGCACCATAGTAAAAAAACAGTATTAACTAGTGATAGTAATTACTTTATGCAGCCTATGAATGAGTTACCTATTCACGCAGCATTTTACGAGCACAAACCTCAATTAATAAGCCCAATTAAGTATGAAATACTATTAGAGTTTGCATTTTTAACGCTATTTTTAAGTATTATGTTTGGTGTGTTTTTTTGGTTAAGTCAGCGCATTTTTATTAAGCCAATGACTCACTTAATGTCGTACCTAGAGAGTAACGGTACACAGCAAGAAGTGCAGCTCGATTATAAAGTACCGCTGAGCTGGCAGCCTTGGTTTTCTAAAGTGAAGCGTGTATTTACTAAAAACAAACAGTTAGTTGATTCATTACAAAGTGCAAATAAAGCTCTGGACGACCAGGTTCAGTTGCAATCAGAAAAACTAAGCCGCAGTTACGAAGCAAAAGAGCGCCACTTGGCTTTGCTCAACACTATGCTAAACAGTGTGCCAGATCTTATTTATTTTAAAAATATTGATGGATCATTCTTAGGATGCAATAAAGCATTTGAGGCGTACATCGGTAAAGATCAAACTGCATTAGTCGGTAAATATGTAGATGATTTAGGTGATAACGATCAACAAATAAATGCGCTTGAAAAACAAGTATTACAAAATAGAAACAGTGTTGAACAGCGAATAGAAACCGATAAAAAAACGTATCAACTTACTATTGCACCTTTTTATAACGAGCACCAACATCTGTTGGGGACTATGGGTATTGGTCGCGATATTACCGAACAGCAACAAGCATTATTGGCCTTAAAAGCATCAGAATCTAAATTTAGAAGTGCGATTGAATTTGCGGCTAACTGTGTGGTTTTACTCTCGCTTGAGCACACAATATTACAAGTAAATAAAGCGGCAAGAAAGCAGTTTTCTGAACAGCCAGTACTGGTTGGTGAGCAGTTAAAAGCATTGTTTGACGATACTCAATGGCAGCAAATAAAAAGCACTTTAGCGCAATTGCTAGATGACAAAAAACGCGTATACCACTTAACGCTTGCTCAAGGGCGCTTAACAAGTTGGTTGCAACTGAGTGTATCGCTTGTATGGGATGAAAACCGCGACCCAGCTTATTACGTTATTCACATTCAGGATGTGAGCGCATTAACTAAATCGAAACTAGATGCCGAACGAGCAACCCTTGCTAAAAGTCGCTTTATAGCCAATTTAAGTCATGAAATACGCACTCCTCTTAATGCTGTTTTAGGGCTGCTTGATATGCTTATTGAGCAAGGATTAACGCAAAAGCAATTACAACAAACGGATCAAGCTAAGCATGCAGCACAAAGCTTGTTGCTAATGCTCAATAGAATGCTTGATTTTGCACGCATAGAAAGTTCGCAAACCGATTTAAAACAAGCATCTTTTAGCATGGTTGAGCTGGTGGATATTTGTGAAAGTTTAACGGCTCCATTGTGCGAAGGAAAAGGTATTGAATTTGTTATTGATATTGACCCGTTAATAGCGACTGATTTGATATGCGACAGTATACGTTTACAGCAAATATTAGGTAACTTATTAACAAATGCTGTTAAGTTTACGAAAACAGGTTCTATCACTTTAAAAATGGAACTTATTGAAAGCGATAGCCTAGAGCAGCAACACATTTGCTTTAAAGTAATTGATACGGGGATGGGTATAGATGAAGCCGATCAAAGGCGTTTATTTGACGCCTTTACGCAAGGTGATGAGTCTTCAACACGTATACATCATGGTGTTGGGTTAGGTTTAGCGATTGTTAAACATGCGGTGTCATTAATGGGAGGGGAGATTGCTTTAAAGAGTAAAAAAGGCCATGGCTGTGAGTTTTACTTCAGCGTTAGCTTTTTGGTTGATACCACTAAAAATACGATGTTACCGACTAATACATTGGCTATTTTATCGGATCAAAGTAAAGAGCTTAAGCAAGTAACAAATGCTTATGCAAAGCTTGCTAATATTAATTTAGATGAAGTACTCAAATACCCAATTAAGCTCTCCAATACTCAGCAAATAATAATCGATGCGGCCGATTTACCTGCACTTTTAAATGTTGAAGCAATTAATGATTCGTTATCAGCTAAAGAAACATCGGTAATTATTATTAATCATCAGCACACACTTAATTTACCAACAAGTGAGCATTTAGCTGCGCATCACGTTAAAGCATCGGCATTGGGACAAAGGCTATTTAGCTTGAACTCTCAGCAACAGCCTAAAGCTAGTACCAATGCCGTAATATATAATATTGCTGAAACTAAAGTTGATATATCGGGTCTACTTGTATTAGCCATTGATGATAATCAACTTAATTTAGAAATAATTAGCAGTGTATTACGCCAAGCAAACGTAAGTGTTGTTACTGCTTTAAGCGCATCTATCGGCATGGAATTATTGCAAGTTTTAAAGCCTGACTTAATATTGATGGATGTGCAAATGCCGCAAATAGATGGCTGCCAAGCTACGGCTTTAATTCGTCAACAGTTTGACGCAAAGCAACTGCCTATTTTTGCTTTAACGGCTCATTGTGAACCCGCTGATATTGAACGTTCTTTAAAGTGCGGTATGAATAAGCATTTAACTAAACCAGTTGTTGCTAAGGTACTTATTGATGCAATTGCCGATTTAAACTTAGTTAAACCAAGCTTTTTTGAAAAATCATTCGCATTAACGCAGTTTAGTATGGATGAAAAGCTCCTCAATACAATGATTGGTAAATTTGCTAATTTATGCGAAACCCAGCTATTGCAAATAGAAGAAACAACCAATAAGGATGATTTGGTACGCTTAGTGCATAGTATAAAAGGTGTAGCAGGTAATTTAGGCTTTAGACGATTGTCTCACTGCGCTTTATTGTGTGAAAGAACACTTAAAACAACTAACAAGCCTGTTGAAATAACACTGAAAGAGCTTATTATGCATTTAGAACAGGTAATTGTTTTTATAAAAGGGGTAGGGGCTAGGGATGTCGAAAAGAGCTAAAGTACTTATTGTAGATGATGATCCAATCAACAGATTAGTACTTGAAAAAACACTTAAAGTAGAACACGACGTATTCTTAGTTGAAAGTGGTGAAAAAGCACTGACCTTTGTAAAAACTGCGCAAGTTGATTTAATTATCCTTGATGTGATTATGCCAGGAATTGACGGCTATGAAGTGCTTGTGCAACTTAAAGAAAATCCGATAACTCAATCGATCCCCGTTATATTTATATCAGCTAATCGTAGCCATGACGACGAAGCTAAGGGCCTAGAGCTCGGTGCTATGGATTATATCACCAAGCCATTTAGCCCTTCTATTGTGCGTGTTAGGGTTCGTAACCAGTTACTTATAAAGCAAAAAAATGATCTGCTAGAAATGTTAGCCTCAATCGACGGCTTAACTGAAATCCCAAATAGACGCTACCTAGACGAAAACTTAGCTCGTGAATGGCGCCGAAGTAAACGCAGTGGAACCCCGCTATCGGTGTTACTTATGGATATAGACCACTTTAAGCGTTACAACGATTGCTACGGACATCGTGCTGGCGATGAATGTTTAAAGGATGTTGCACAAGCACTCGCAGCTCAATGTGAACGTGGTAGTGACTTTATAGCTCGTTATGGTGGTGAAGAATTTGCAGCTGTATTACCTGGAATGAATAGGCATGAGGCTATGGAGTTTGCTAACAAATTACGCAATGCTGTAAATGCTTTGAATATAGAACATAAAGGCTCATTAAATGCAGACCACATCACTATTAGTATAGGTATCGCCACCACTCAAAGTGGTAAAGTGTATGCTGAGCAAGCGTTATTAGAAGAGGCCGATTTAGGCCTATATGCCGCTAAAGATGCAGGGCGAGATAGAATAGTTGCACTCTAAAAACTTAATATACAAAAACGCCAATATTCATATATTGGCGTTTTTGTATCAAACATTTTTTATTGGTTACTGCGTGATCATACCTAAAGCGGTTTCACCAATGCCCACTAACTTATCATTTTTAAATACAAGTGGCGTACATTCATCTTTCGTTGTTTTAGAATCTGAATGTTTGCTATGAGTTACATAAAAAAGTACTTGGTATACATCGTCATCTTTTTTTAATAGCTCTGTGAAATTAGGCGTTTTTAATTGCGTCAAAACAGATTGGTAACTGCTATCCATTTTTAGCTCTGATATAACTTCACGATTATTTTTATGTTGTGCTTGCCAGCTAGATGAATTCTTACCAGCCCAATGAGTCTCAGCTTCACCATCTGATACGGCAATAACACAGCCTGTTAAAAATGGAGCGATTAAAGCGGCTGCTAAAAGTGATTTTTTCATTTTTATTTACCTTAATAAGATTTTTAATTGGTTATTAGCTGTATTAAAGCAAAGAGTAGACCATATTTATAAGTTGTTATTAATCAGTTTGTTAAGTGGGTTAAGCTGTTTTTATCTAATAAAATATTAAATGTATTAGTAAAAACAGCCATTTTTTAGCTTATTTGATTACTACAATAAAATCACTACACCAAGCGGTTGCGTGATTCGCCTTTATTAAATGCAGCAATATTTAAACTTACTTCATTAATTAAACGCACAATAGATTCGGTGCTTGCCCATGCTATATGTGGAGTAAGTAAAAGGTTATTACCTTTGTAATTAGCAAGTGGGTTTGAAAGCTCAGCTGGTTCTTTAGTTAGTACATCAACACCGGCTCCAGCAATTAGGTTTTGCTCAAGCGCTGTCGCTAAGTCGGATTCGTTAATAATTCCACCACGTGCTGTATTAATAATTATAGCGCTTGGCTTCATCATTTTAAGCTCATTAAGTGCAATTAAATCACGTGTTTCATCTGTTAGCGGACAGTGTACGCTGATTATATCGGCTGTTTTAATGACGTCTTCAAAAGGCGTACGACCGTCGCGACATTTAACACCTTTGCGCTCTGCAACAATAACATTTGCGCCAAATGCCTCAGCCACTTTAGCAACGCCTTTACCTAGCGTACCACCGCCTATAATGGCAAATGTTTTACCTTGTAAGTCGTTAAAGCTGTAATCGAGTATGCAAAACATTTCACTTTTTTGCCACGCGCCTTGCTGGCAATCCGCCTGATAGCGGTGTGTGTTACCCAGTAAGTTAGTAATTAAAGAAAACGTATGTTGAACAACAGAAGGTGTTGAATAGCCAGCTACATTAGTTACGGCAATACCAAATTCTTTAGCGGCTTCTAGATCAACATTATTAGTACCAGTTGCACTTACACAAATTAATTTAAGCTGTGTAAGTTTGCTAATAGTGTCGCGGTTTAAAACGGCTTTATTAGTGATTAATACATCAGCACCTTGGCAATGTTCAATAACTTGCTCTGGGCTAGTAAGTTCATAAGTCGTTAATTTACCAAGTTGTTCAATACCAGTAAGAGACGTTTTAGCTAACGTTGCGTTATCAAGAATATTAATGTTCATTATGAGCCCTAAAATAAGTGGATCTGAAAGAGTTAAAATCGTAAAAAGATGCCTACGATCCATCAAAAATCTAAAATACGAGCTTAAGGTACTACGAAAGAAAGGCTTTGTTAATGGTATTACTACCAAATGATTAGAGGGCTTTGTATTAGTGGTCTGCCCACTAGCAGATTGAGAACATGGTATTTTGCTAGACTGATCAGATTTTTGCACTTTTAAGCAAGCTCATGGTCATAGAAGGTAATTAAACTCGGCTTTAAAGCAAGTTGCTAAAAATAAAAATCGTTTTTTTTGGTTATTTCGCATTTTAGATTGGCTGAGTTATAATCGGATATAGACATAAACGGTGCGCTTTGGCGTACCGTTTTTTAACACTGTAGATGTAGTAATGAGTGAATTAGAAGATAAATACGCAGATATACGCCCATACAACGACGACGAAGTTGCGGCGTCGCTTACACGTTTAATTAACGATGATGCGTTTATTGATGTAATAGCAAAGTATAATTTACCGCGCTTTTTATCGGCAGTGCCTTTTATTGCGCGTCCAATGGTAAGAAGTCAGTTACGCAAAAAATGGGGCAAAGTAAGCACCGTTGAAGATGTGCAAAATGAAGTGGCACAATACTTAGATAAACTAGTGAAACGCACCACATCAAAAGTTACCTTTTCTGGGTTAGAACAGTTAGATGCTAACCAGGCCTATTTATTTATTTCAAACCACAGAGACATAGTGCTTGATCCTGCATTAGTTAACTGGGGTTTATACCAACATAAAATGAAAACAGTGCGTATTGCTATTGGCGATAATTTATTGCAAATACCTTACATTACTGAGCTTATGCGTCTAAATAAAAGCTTTATAGTTAAGCGCTCTGCTAAAGCACCAAAAGAGATGTTAAAAGCACTGACTCAATTATCGTCATACATTTACGATTCTGTGGTCGGTGGAAATTCTATTTGGATTGCGCAAAAAGAAGGGCGTGCAAAAGACGGTTTTGATCAAACTGATCCAGCGCTTTTAAAGATGCTGCAATTAAATGGGCGTAAACAAAAGAAAGAGTTTGGCGATTATATTAAAGAGTTAAAAATAGTGCCTGTTTCTATTTCTTATCAATATGAGCCGTGTGCAATTGCTAAAGCCAAAGAGCTTTACCACAAGCAGCATCATGGTGAGTACGTTAAATCGGCTGGTGAAGATATTGCGAGCATTGTTGAAGGCTTTAGTACTGCTAAAGGGCACGTGCATTTAGCATTTGGGCAACCAATTGAATCTAAATGTGATAGTGCTGAAGAGCTTGCTAAAACAATTGATAGGCAAATTGTTGATTCGTTTTATTTACACCCAGGCAATTACATCGCTGGTGGTTGTAAAGATGCGGTAATAGACTCTCCTGATACAGCGACATTTGAACAACGTTTAGCCTGTGTACCTGAAGAGTTAAAACCATTAGTGCTAGCTATGTACGCTAAGCCATTTCACCGTAAAACAGAGATAAATACTAATAGCTGTGAACATTAATACTCACAGCTCAATGAAACTAAGCAGCAATTAAATTGCTGCTTTTTTTTTGCTCAAAAATAACGCTATACTAATACCTCCTCTTCAACTGGGCGGTACTTATGCATGCAACAAATTGAAATATTTGATATTCCAAGTCCTTGCAAGAGTATTTGCTTAGTTAATAACAGAGGGTATTGCAAAGGGTGTTATCGTAGTCGGGATGAACGCTTTTCGTGGAATACCTTAACGAACGACCAAAAAAAGAAGGTGCTTAGTTTGTGCCAGCAGCGCTACAAACGTTATCTTCAAAAAAAGCAGCAAAATGCAGTGCCAAGCACACAGGCGCAGCAGCAAGGGTTCGACTTTTAAAAGCTTAATCCATACTTGGCTCTTAGTGCGTACACAGTGCCATTGTTAGTTAAGTTAATTAATGACATTTTAAGCTTTTCTACCAAGTTTTCATTACGCTTATTTAAATAATGATAAAGCGGATAAGTATTCAGCACTTCTTTTACAAAGCAACCTTGAGGTGAAGGTAGCTCATTGTTTTGCATTATAAAATTAATCATTAAAGCTCCCTGTACTTTTTTCTGAGCAAGCAAATTAAGTTGGGTATTCATGCTTTTAACTTTAATAATATTCCCTGCAAACTGTGTGCTTGCTAAATAATGTTCTTGGACAGGGTAGCCATCAACAATTGCGACGCTATCGAGCTGTTCTAAACTGCTAGGTAAACAGTTTTTATATAATACTAAGTCAAACTTAAAGAGCTCATAATCGACCCTAATCAAGTTTTCGTAATTTTCTTCAACGCTTGCATCTCTTCCTAACTGCCCATCAAGTACGCCATTATTTGCAGCTAGCAAAGCATTTTGGTGACTAAAATCGATTATATGTATTTTAAAACCGATATCTGCGTATGCTAACTTTAATAACTCTAAGGCATAATCAGCTTGTGGTGTACTTTGCGGACGATTAAAAGTGAGGTTGTATTGATGACTAAAACAAGAGGCACTAAAAAATAAATTTACCAATAATAACAAGATACTAAAATGTCTATTCATTATCAGTTCCAATTACTACAGAAATAAATAAAATAAGACGCGTATAATAACAAGGAGATTACCTCTTGCCCAGTTTCGGGGTTAATCAAATAATTTTAAAAGCGAATGAGGAAGTATTGTGAGTTTTAATTTATGCCTATTGCCACGTGAAGAAAAATACCAAATTCAGTTAGATTATGAAGCGTCTTTTTGGGCGTATCAAATTAAGCGAAATAAAAAAACGAGAGAGCAAGTTTATAATACAATCCATAGCCGTCCAATGGCTGAACAAATGGTTTTGAAGCAAAAATTTGAGCAATATTTAGCGCTAATGCTTAGCTAAGTGTTGATATAAAAATGTATATAGTTGAATTGCTGGATGGGCTAAAAGTTCCACTCGTTAATAAATTTTATAAAAAACATAATGTAAGAGGACGGGCTAATAAACAAGATAAGGTATGGGTTACTTACTATAATAATGAAATAGTTGCAGCATGTAGGCTGCAAGATAAAACAGAGTTTTTATTTTTATCTACCGTGTTTGTTGCGCTGGAACATCGCGGTAAAGGTGTTGCTAAACAGCTATTATCAACACTCTTAAAGTCGCAAGATAAGATGATTAATACCTTCGCATATAAAAACGTAGTTGATTTATATTGTGCTATTGGTTTTAACCAGGTGTTAACATATACTCTTGCTTTACAAGTACTTTTTGATACTTACAAACATCGAAATATAGTCGCTCTAGAGTACCCATAATAATAAATAATAATATGGAATAAGCATGAGTAAATGCATTAATGGGATCATTAGTTGCTTTGTAGTTTTAATAACTATCCTAAGTTGCCAAGTAGGCGCACAAGTAAAACGTTTATCTCCAAGCGAAGGCTTATCGCAAAGCTACGTTAATACAATGCTTATCGACACTAATGGTTACCTTTGGCTTTCTACTGAGGCTGGGCTTAATCGTTATGATGGCTATCAAGTTATTCCAATAAACGGCCCTAATGGTGAATTAGAAGAAGCGATCATTGATCGTATTTACCAAGACCCTCAAGGGCACATTTGGATAGCCTCTTTACTTGCAGGCCTATTTAGATACGACCCCGTAACAGATTCATATCAGCAATTTCTAGAAAAACCTACCAGTGAAGAAGAAATTATCAATCAGTCTGTTTTTAGTATGGTGGCAGTTGATAAAAAAACACTTTGGATTGGGCGAGGCCGCGATTTTGCAAAGCTTGATATCGCAACCGGAAAAATCACAACTATTTTTGAGCTGCCTGCTAAATATAAAAATACCCTTGTGAGAAAGCTGTTTGCTTACAATGGTTATATATTTATAGGTACAAGCCATGGCGCATACGTATTTGATATTGCCACAGAGCAAGTTAGACTCCTGCAGCATTTAAAAGGTGAAGCTGAACATATTTACCAAAATAATGTTAAGTCTTTCGCATTAGGTGAAAATAAACAGTTGTTAGTAGGGGCGGTACAAGGCTTATACGAAGTTGATATTAGTAACTTATCAAAAATGTTTGAACGCCCAGATTTACCTTTTAAAAGTAAAGTATTACTAAGCGATTTAAATGTTTGGAGCATAGTAAACGAACACGGAACAATAGATTTAGCTACCGACAAAGGCTTGTTTAAATTTGATTTAAACACCGGAGAAATGATCAAAAATACCCGAATAGCCCAAAGTAAGTACACACTTGCTGATACCAGTATTATTGATATGGCTAAAGATAAATCGGGTGGTACGTGGGTTGCGACTAAAACTGATGGTGCATTTTACTTATCTCACGACAGCTATCATTTCAATAATGTCGATGGCACTTTACTCGGAGGCGATGGTTTATCGCATCATTCTATTTGGGGTATTACCGAGTATAAAGACAAGCTTTGGCTTGCAACGCACAATGGTATTACTGAAGTCGATTTAAAAACAAATATTGGCAAAGTTTATTTAAAAGACTATAAAGTCGACTTACTCACCACTGAGTTTACCGTATACGAAATAACGCCTTATAAAGATAATTTATGGCTTTATACAAACCGTGGTTTGTTTATTTTTGACCCTGTAACTGAACAAGTTAGCGAACCTAAAGTGCATGACCCTGCTAATCAAGAGTTGATTACGGGTAGGGTACATGGTGTTACATTAATGCCAAATGGCGATCTATACTTTGTGCACTCAGATCATGGGGTATTTATATACAATATAGATTCTCAAGTAATAACGCGTTTGGGTGGCCAGTTTGATCAATTTGAACCCTTTTTAGCTCACGGCTTTTTACCCGCGCTGAGTAATAAACCAGACTCGCCACTGTTTTTTAATGCGGGTATTTTATATCAAGTAAACCCAAGTGATTTAGCACTAAAAATGATTTACAAAGTGCCAAAGCAGCATGAAAACGTAGCCATTAGCGTGCTTTCTTATTTAATTGATAACAACAATATATTGTGGATATCACTTTCTAATTTTGGCTTGATAGGCCTTGACGCGACTACCTACCAATTAGTTCATACAATCGATTTAGAAAAAAATAAGCTAGGTACATTACTTTACGATATGGTGCTAGATGACGATGGCATGATTTGGATGAGTAGCCATAAAGGTATTTGGCGATTAAACCCAGAAACACTTCATTTTCAGCAGTTTTCTACATCTGAAGGGTTACTTTCAGCTGAGTTTAATAGTAACGCAATGGCACAGCTTAAAGATGGTCGTATTGCGTACGGTAGCTTAAAAGGCTTTACCTATTTTCATCCAATGGAGAACCAAAATTATCAATCGCTTATTGATCACGTAAATATTACGCGGGTTGATTTAATGTCGCGAGATTTATCGCTTGATTTAAAACAGCCGCTTAATGAAGTGGTGCTAAACCATGATGATATAGGACTTGAGGTGGCATTTTCGGCCATGGCATTTAGCAATCAAGAACGCATTATTTATGAGTATCAACTCGATAACGGGCAAAAAAGTTATACCCGAAATAATAACCGTGTATTGTTCCCTAAATTGAATCCAGGTAATTATCAATTAAAAGTATGGGCTAAAGATCCGCTAACTGGCGAATATACCTCACCTGCTATTTTAAAAATAAAAGTAAAATATCCGCTTTGGCGCGCACCTTATTTTATGGTGCTTTACGGTATGCTATTTATTGGTTTTATTGCCATGTGGGTTATGCGCCGCAATAAAATTCAACGTATTTTATTAGCGGCAAATAAAGAAAGTAAAGAAAGCGAAGCGCGTTTAAAACTCGCGCTTGAAGGCAGTGAATCGGGTGTTTGGGATTGGGAATCAAGTAACCCAAGTATTTATCAACCTCGTTTAGTAAGTGAGCTAGGCTACGAAAATGAAACAGTAAGCCTTGACGAGTACTTATCTAAAATTCACCCGCAAGACAAACAGCTATTTCGCTTAGAGTGGCTTGAGTTTTTATCTACCGAAAAAGGTTACTTTAACTGTACTTACCGTCTTCGCCATGCGAAAGGTTATTGGCGCTGGTATAAGGACTTTGGAAAAGTAGTTGAGTGGGACGATAAAACACCGCAAAAAGTAGCGGGTACCTACACAAATATGACCCGTGAGATGGTGTTTGAAGAACACGCTTTACTATTTACAGCGGCATTTGAGCAAACCCGTGATTGGGTGTTTATACTCGATAAAAATTTAAATATTCGGGCTTCTAATAAATCACTACAAACGGCTTTTAATTTTTCTGCTGAGTCGTTATCTAGTCGAGCACTAAATTTAGGTATATCGCGCAGTAATCGTTTTGATTACTTACGCATAATGCAAAAACTGTCTGTTGGGGAGCACTTTTCGTGTGAAGACAGTGTAGTTTTAGCAAATGGTGAGTCACGCCATGTACTTGTGAAAATAAGTGCCGTTGCCGATAACGAACAGCGCCTTAATAGCTATGTTATTATTTTAACCGATATAAACGCTCAAAAATCAGCTGAAAACGAACTGCACTTATTAGCTAACTACGATGCCCTAACTGGCCTGCCAAATCGTACGCTATTTAACGATCGCGTAGAGCACGCCCTTGAGCAAGCAAAATTGCATGAATGCAAAGCGGCCTTATTACATATAAACATAAAGCGTTTTAAATACTTTAATGATTCTTTAGGGCATGAAGCGGCCGATGAGTTAATTAAAGAAGTGGCAGAGCGTTTAAGATGTTCACTGCGTCCATCGGATAGTGTAGCGAGATTTGGTGGCGATGAGTTTGTTGTACTGGTGGAAGATATTCATCAAATAGAGCAAGTACTTATTATATGCACTAAGTTAATGGATTGCGTGAATCAAAATATTGCGATTAATGGCCAAGTCGTTAATGTTAACTTGAGTATTGGCGTGGCTATATCGCCAGATGACGCGCAGCAAGGGCCTGCACTTTTAAAAGCTGCTAGCATCGCGTTATATCATGCAAAAGACTCTTTAGAAGGGCGCTACCAGTTTTATAAGCAAGAGATGAATCAGCATGTTCAAAGAGCACTACATCTTGAATCTCAGCTGACGAGAGCATATCAAGAAGACGAATTTTGCAATTACTATCAGCCTATTATCAATGCTAAAAGTCAAAAAACAGAAGGCTTTGAAGTTCTGCTACGTTGGCCTGAAAATAAGCTGGTGCAAACTCAAGAATTTTCCGTGGCAGCAGAAGGTATCGGCTTAATTACGAAAATTATGCTGCAGACTTTTGCGCGCGCTTTACTAGAGCTAAAAGAGTGGCGTAAAGCCTCACCTCATTTGTATCTTTCTATTAATTTATCGGCCCTCGATTTTGAGTTTGAAGATTTAGTGCCTGAGATTAGAAATGCGCTAAATCATGCGCAGGTATCATCAGAAGCCATTGTTTTTGAAATAACAGAGTCTGTACTTATGCGCGACTCTCACCAAGCTCTGCAAAGCATGGAGCAACTTAAAAAGCTAGGTTGCAGGCTCTACATGGATGACTTTGGTACGGGGTACGCATCACTTACTTATTTAAAGCGTTTTCCGATTGATGTATTAAAAATTGATAGGAGCTTTGTAGAAGATATTGGGATTGATTCTGACGACGAAGCCATTATTCAGTCAACCCTTGCATTGGCCCACAGTTTAGGAAAAGAGTGCGTTGCGGAGGGTGTAGAAAGCTCGCATCAACTTACCTTTTTAAAGGCTCGAGGATGCAAGCATTTCCAAGGATATTTATTTAGTAAACCGGTACCAAATAACGAAGTGCTAGCACTTATTAATCGCGATTGGAGCGATATTTTCAATCAATAATAGCGATAGAAAATTAAGGGCGTTTACCACAATTGCGACAGTAAATATGACTACTGTGCTGATTGAGTTGGGTTTTAATCGCTTTGTTGGCCTCAAGTTTACTTAGCCCTAATTTGTAGCGTAGATCTTCTAAGTGTTCGTGTTGGGCTTGGTTAAGTGTGCCATCTTGAATTTGTTCATGCACAGCATCTTCAAAAAACTGACGGCGTTTACGTATTTGTTCTGAAAAACTAGACGCCAGTAAACCGGTAGGTATCGCAACCATTCCCATGCTAAGTAGTGTTATAACACCGCCGAAAAACTTACCCAATGGCGTTATAGGTACTACATCGCCATAACCAACGGTTGTTAATGTTGCCATTGCCCACCACATAGCCGCAGGAATAGAGCCAAATTTATCGGGTTGTATGTCGTGCTCAATTAAGTAAATTCCGCATGAAGCTAAAATAAGCACGACGGCCATAATAAAAAAAGCAGCCATTAATGAACTACCTTCATCGTTAAAGGCTTTTAAAAGTAGTTGCATAGCGCGTGAATAGCGAGAGAGCTTAAATACTCTTAATAATCGCAGTACGCGTAAAAAACGTAAATCGAGCGGGAACAAAAACATCATTAAGCTAGGTAGAATCGCGATTAAGTCGATTAACGCCATTGGAGATAAGAAGTAATGTAATCTACGTTTAGCGTTAGAGCCTTCAATAGCAGCATACTGTATTTTATCCACGCAGGCCCAAAGTCTTGCTAAGTATTCAACAGCAAAAATAGCGACAGAGACAATTTCTAAAACTAAAAATTCGTCATAATATTTAAGCGCTACACTGGGAATAGACTCAATAACAATGGCTATAACGTTAGCCATAATTAAGCTAATAAGCATAATATCCAAAATATGCCCAGCACGGTGATACTCTCCTGTGCCTTCAAATAGGCAAGCCATTTTTTTTCTTAAAGTTTGCGGATTATTCATTATTAAGTTTAAGCACCATATTAATACTGCCTTCTTCAAAGTCGCGACTAATTTTAAAACCCAACTTTCTGGCAAGTTCAATCATGCCGGTGTTCTCTGGCAGTGTTATACCTTCAACCGACTCCACACCTTGGCGTTTGCAGTGGCTAATTGCTGCGCTCATTAGTATGCGACCAAGTCCCAAGCCTTGGCAGTCTGATCGCACTACAATGGCAAACTCAGCATGTAAGTTATCGGGGTCCATAATGACGCGAGACACACCTAATGTGCGAGTTGTACCTTCAAAGCGTTGGCAAACAATAAACGCCATTTCACGGTCGTAATCAATTTGCGTCATTTTCGCGAGTTGATCGTGGTTAAATTGTGGCAGCTCGCCAAAAAAGCGTTTGTACCTGTCTTCTTTATTAAGCGATTCATCAAATGCTTTATGAGCTTGCTCATCTTCTGGCTTTATCGGTCTGAGCGTTGCTTGCGTATTATTTTTAAGTGTTACTACTTCAACAAGTTCAATAGGGTAGGGACGAATAGATAAACGCTTACGATTGCTCTGAGTTTGATAGCGGTTAAGTGTCATGGTGGCATCGAGTACTAAAAACTGTCCGTTGCTGGCAAGGATAGGGTTTAGTTCCATAGAGCTTATATCAGGCTGATCAATCACTAGCTGAGAAATACGCGTTAGCAGTGCACACAAGCGATACTTATCAACCTTTTCGGGTAATATGCGCTCTTTTAATACGCCTTTATCGTGCGCTGCTGCAATTAAATACTTTGCTAAGTTCATATTCAGTGGAGGTAGAGCAACGGCGGCTTGCGCATATTCAAGGCCGGTGCCTGCTTCACCTAATAATATAACCGGGCCAAAGTTGGGCTCTGTTTTAATCGCAATTCGCAGCTCATTTGCGCCTGCTCGTGGCGCCATTTTTTGCAATGAAAACCCTTCAATAATAGCATCTGGATAAGTGTTTTTAATACGAATGAGCATTGCAAAAGCGGTTTGCTCAACCTCGTTAGCATCATTTAAGTTAAGCACTACACCACCTACTTCAGATTTTGAGGCAATACTTGGGCTAATGAGCTTTAACGCTACGGGGAAACCAAGCTCTATGGCTTGCTCTTTGGCTTCTGTTGGGGTGTAAGCGACCTCAGTTTGAATGCATTTAATACCATAATGATTTAATACTTGGCTTGCCTGATGGGTAGGTAAGTAGCTTTGCCCGTCATCTATAAATTCATTAATAAGTGTTTTAGCAGCCACTTTATTTATTTTTGCGTCATCAGTATTCGATTCAGGCGTTTGCGTTAAATGCTTTTGGTTACGGCGATACGTCACCAAGTGCATAAATGCGCCAACGGCTCCCTCGGGTGTTCTATAAGTAGGTATTGCGTTGTTAGAACACACTTTTCTGGCGGCGTAAGATGCATCTTCACCCATAAAGTTAGTTATAACGTAAGGGCGTGCCATTTTGGGTAATTTTTGCAAAGTTTCTACAATAATGTTGGCGTAGTCTTCGCTGGGCGCAAGCGCTGAGGGAGTATGGATAATCAGTAAGTTTTTAACTTCTTTTGCGTGCAGTAAAATTTCTAATGCTTGCTTATAACGCGCAGGTGCTGAGTCGCCAAAAATATCCACAGGGTTTGAGGTGGTTTCTGATTGCGGAATTACTTTATTTAGCGCATTTCGGGTTTCAGCGCTCAACTCGGCTAATTTACCGGAGCTTTGAATTAGCTCATCAACGGCCATAACACCGGGGCCGCCACCATTAGTTAAAATTGTCAGTTGCTCTACTTTTAATAATTTTGGATGCATGGCGAGTGTTTGTGTTGCTGCAAATAGCTCTCGTAAATCATTTACGCGCAGCATACCCGCTCGTTGAAATAACGCATCGTAAACAGCATCAGAGCTTTGCTTTCCGCCGGTGTGAATTTCGGCTGCAAGTGCGCCTGCACTTGTTTTACCTGTTTTAATTGCAATTACAGGTTTACTAAAGGCCGCAGCTCTTGCTGCTGATATAAAGCCACGAATATCTTCAATGTTATCAATGTAGAGTAAAATAGCTTTGGTTTTAGCATCGCGACCTAAAAAGTCGAGTAGTTCATTAAAGTTTATATCAAGGCAATCACCTACTGATATAAAATATGAAAAGCCAATTTCTTTGTTTTTAGCCCAATCTAAAATGGTTGAACATACTGCTGCTGATTGCGATACAAATGCAATTTTACCTGGGCTTGCTACGGTATGTGAAAAGCTCGCATTTAAACCAATATGAGGAATTAGTAAGCCTAAACAATTCGGCCCAAGCAAAGTAACCTGCTTGGCTTGAGCGCAGGCTTTAAGCGCACTTTTTTGCTCCCCAGACAGCCCATCGGCAATAACAATAGCGGTTTTACAGCCAAGCTCTCCAAGCTGCTCAATAATATCAATTAAGGTATTTTTGTTAGTACAAATAACAGCTAGGTCGGGTACTTTTGGTAAGTCAGCAATAGAGGGGTAAGCAAGTACGCCATGTACTGCGCTATGGCTTGGAGTAACGGGCATTATCGGCCCTTTAAAACCGCCTTGAAGTAAGTTGCGCATAACCACAAAACCAGCACGAGTTGATATATTAGAGGCACCAATAACGGCCACTGAGCTTGGGTTAAAAAACTGGGTAATGCGCTTAAGGCTCATGGTTTTTCCTAGGCTGATTAAATTTTGCGTTATTTATAGTCTCAATGTACCCTGTTTACTGTGTTATTTCGAGCGTCTAGATGCTTATTATTGATATCAATCAAGGAGATTATTGTGAATAAAACCCCCGGTTTTTACATTGTTATAGCGGCTATTTGTTTAAGTATAGGCTTAATTAGCTTAGGATTTATTTTAAAGAGCACAGCTCTCAGTGTAAAAGAGATGGAACGTACTGTGCAGGTTAAGGGATTGGCCGAGCGAGAAGTTATAGCCGATACGGTAATTTGGCCTCTGCAATTTAGTGATGCCGACAATAATCTTGAAAAATTAGTAAGCCGAGTTGAGAAAAAAAATGATGCGGTAACTGCTTTTTTAAAACTGCATGGTTTTGACGACGATGAAATAACAATAGGCAGCCAGTCAGTTATTGATAAGCAAGCACGTGAATACAGTAATGAAAATCAGCAATTTAGATATATAGTGCGCTCAAATATTATTGTTTATTCTGATGCGCCAGATAAAGTAAAAAACGCGCTGAGTAAAGTAAGCCAGCTTGCTAAACAAGATATCGCAATAGTGCAGGACAGCTACGAAACAAAAGTTGAATACATTTTTACTGGCCTCAATGATGTAAAGCCTGCGATGGTGCAAGAAGCAACTGAAAAAGCGCGTGAAGTCGCTAATAAATTTGCTAAAGACTCTAATTCAAAATTAGGCAAAATAAAAACAGCTCGCCAAGGGCAATTTAGTATCAGTAATCGAGATTCAAACACACCGCAAATAAAAAATATAAGAGTGGTAACCAGTGTTGAATATTATTTAAATGACTAGGGCCTGTTGACCTTTCAGGATTAAAATTTGTTCAATCTAGGGGCCGATTTAATCGCGGCGTGAGGTTTGTAACCTAGCGGGCTAAGTAAAAACCGAGCAAAGCTTCCGCGTCCTGCTCACGCCCCTTACCTACATCCATGTAGGCAACAAAGAGTAAATTGCCCCTAGGCAGAACCCTTCGGGCAGCGCATGTTTGGCATTTATTCCACGTTATCGCCTATTAATGGGGAATAACCACACTGCATAGGCTCTGCCTTGACTAAATACCAAACATACTGCTGTAAATTTAACCTCGAAAGATAAACAGGCCCTAGGAAATAATATGTCAGAGTCTAAATATGGTCAGTTTGTACTGGCGCCCCGTTCGTATTTTTTTACTGCTATAGCGAGCGTGGTGTTTGCGTTTATTGGCTTTAGTTATAATGCATGGCGAATGGAGGCAAGTGAAGAGAACAACAATACACGCATTGCTAGCTTTCAAATATTACAAGAACTAGCCGAGCTTGAGCTTATTGTATTTGCCGCACATTACGATAATAACAAAATAGATGGCAGCCCTAGAAAAGGCTGGGTTAAAGTTAACTTAATTCATGACTTAAGCTACTTAGCCGTTGATAAAGTACATTTAAAAACAAAAGACTTACAAAAGGTCTGGCAAACAAATTGGCCAAATATGGTTGATCACGAAAGTGCTGCGCAATCTATTACACATGCCATAGACATTGTGCGTACAGAAGTTGTGAGTGAATTAAAGCGCCTTGATTAAGTGAGCAACTTGCGCCGTTGAGCGTTGCAAGTAAGCGGCGCTCAGTAAAATTGTGGTCTCGTTAACTTTTTGCCCTTTTAGTACGTTGGCAAGCTGCTGTTTTGCGTTAGGATTTTGTTTTTGCTCTATTTCCATTAATGCTAACAAAGCTGAGAATTCATGCTTTACCGGTGTGCTCGATTTATTTGCATAGGCAATGTAGCAGGCAACTGGTGTTAATCCGTGAGAGTTGGGCTGCGCCAACGCTTTAACTAAGTCATCATTTGATTCAAACAACATTAAAGAGCGTACATAGTTAAATGGCAGCTTTGTAGCATCGGCATGCTTAAACACATTGTGCAGTACATTATTTCCTTGAGTATCTTGTACTAAAAAGCCTTTATTTACTCTCAGCGCTGGGGTGAAAAAGCTCAATGCGTCAATATTAGTGAGTTGGTTAATAAATAGAGAAGGTGCTGTATTAGTACTTAATATACGGATTGCTATGTTTTGCATAAAGTCATACTTAACACTCAACCGTTGGGCGCTGTCATATAAATGGTTAAGCTGCAAAGTTTGCTGGGCAGGGCTTAACTGCCTAAAGTCGTTATCGAGCTCATTTAACTGCTGCTTTGAAATACGCGCATTAAGTAGTTGTATGCTTAAATCCATTATTATTTCCAAAATCTTTTTTACTACTATAAAACAAAAAAGGTCGCAAATGCGACCTTTTCATATTTAAAGCAATTGTTTAAATTGGTTTTAAGCCTTTTTGCTTGCTACCCATTCATTAACAAAGTTTTCTAGTACATTAAGTGGTACAGGACCATTTTTAAGCACTACGTCGTGGAACTGGCGAATATCAAATTTATCACCAAGTTGCTTTTTAGCTTCTTCACGAAGCTCTAAAATCTTAAGCATACCCACTTTATAAGCTGTTGCTTGTGAAGGCATTACAATGTGACGCTCAACCATTTTAACACCGTCAGATGTTGCATTAGGCGTGTTATTTACGTAGTAATCAATACCTTCTTGGCGAGTCCACTTCATTGCGTGAATCCCCGTATCAACAACTAAGCGACATGCGCGCCATAATTCCATTGAAAGACGACCAAAATCTGAGTAAGGGTCTGAGTACATGCCCATTTCTTTAGGAATGAACTCTGAGTATAAACCCCAGCCTTCAATATACGCTGTGTAGCCACCAAACTTACGGAACTTAGGAATACCTTCTAGTTCTTGCGAAATAGCTATTTGCATGTGGTGTCCCGGAATACCTTCGTGGTATGCCAGCGCTTCCATTTGATACGTTGGCATTGCTTCCATATCGTAAAGGTTAGCGTAGTAAACACCTGGGCGTGACCCATCTGGAGCTGGCTGTTGGTAAAATGCTTTACCTGCTGCTTTTTCACGGAATGCTTCAACCGCTTTTACTTTTAAACCTGCTTTTGGTTTAACAATGAATAACTCATCTAAACGCGTTTTCATTGTATCAATAAGCCCAGTGGCTTCATCAAGGTAGCGTTGTTTACCTTGTGCATCATTAGGGTAGTAAAATTGCTTGTCAGTTTTCATAAACTGCATAAACGCTTTTAAGTCGCCTTTAAAGCCAACTTTGTCTTTAATTTCACGCATTTCATCATGAATACGTGCCACTTCAGATAGGCCAATTGCATGGATTTCTTTAGCAGTTAAATCTGTTGTAGTTGTGCGCTTAAGTGCGTTGTTATAAAATGCTTCGCCATCAGGTAATTTCCATGCGCCATCGCGATCATCTGCGCGTTTTTCAAGCTGTGCAAGGTAATTAATTAACTTAGAGTAAGATGGTTTAACAGCTGATTTTAATGCATCTGATGCATCGCTGATTAACGAGTCTTTTTCGTCTTGGCTAATTTCAAGCGCTGTTACTTTACGTTTAAAGTCAGCAAGCAATGTAGAATCATCGCCTTTTTCAAACGGTGCACCGTGAATAATGTTTTTGCTTGAATCAATAACATGCGGGAATACAAATTTAGGGGCTATGATGCCTTTTTCTGCACGTACAGTTAAATCAACGATAAGCTGATCAATAACACCAGTTACACCATTTAAACGTGAAATGTAGTCTTTAGCTTCTTTTACATTGCTAATTGAGTGCTGATTAATTAAAAACGCAGGGATCATAGAATGCGTACCAAACATTTGGTTCACAGGGTAGTTATGGTAACGCCATTTAAAGTCAGCAATTGAGCTTTCAAGATCTTGTTTTTTTAAGTCGTAGCTAACTTTTGTTGCATCATCTAATAAATCACGGCTGATTGCTTTTAGTGCAACTAGGTCAGCTTTTGTTTGCGCTAAATCTTTAAGCTGTCTTTCTTCGCTGCCATCATCCCACTTATCGTAATCTTGCTTAATACCCATGTATGTTTGATATACAGGACTGCTCATTACGTCGCGGTTAAATGTATCTTCAAAAAATGCATTGGCTTTGTCTATTTCACTTTGTTGTGATTGAACTGCTTGTGCAATAGGAGCTGAAGTCGCTTGTTGTGTTGTTTGCTGGCAACCAGCAAGTAGTGCAACGCTTACTGCGGCCGCAATAAAAGTAAGTTTACGCATTGTTTTCCCTTTTGTTGTTAGAAACCCATTAGGGTGTTTTATATTTATTTTTTGTGTAGCGCTGGGCGCTACACAAATAATTCTAGCAGGTCATTTAAAAAGCGATGACCTTTTAAGCTTACCTGCCAATGGCTGTCTGTTTGAGTCAATAAACCTTTATTAATTGCTTGGTTTAATGCGCTTTGCTGACTTTGCAGTGGCAGTGTTGTTAGTTTATTAAAATCATTAATTGGGCAAGGCTCAACAAGGCGAAAGCGATTCATAAAAAATTCAAACGCTAAATCGTCTTGCTCTACATGCCAGCTTTTGTACATATACGGTTTGATTAAATCCATATAGCCGCGTGGGTGTTTAACCTTTTCAGTACGCGTAATAAGCCCTGTATTTGCATCAGTAACCTTACCATGCGCGCCGCAGCCAATACCGAGATAATCGCCAAAACGCCAATAATTCAAGTTATGTTGGCACTGATAGCCCGGTTTTGCATAGCCTGATATTTCGTATTGTATGTAACCTGCTTGCGCGAGTAACTCGACCCCTTGTTCTTGTATGTCCCACAGTGTTTCATCTTGTGGCAAGGTAGGTGGTTTTGAAGCAAATTGAGTATTGGGTTCAATAGTTAGTTGATACCACGATATATGAGGAGGATCGAGCGCTATTATTTGCTTTAAATCGCTCAGTGCATCGTCAAGTGTTTGCCCTGGTAAGCCGTGCATTAAATCAAGGTTAAAGCTATTTAAACCGGCTTCTTTAGCTTGCTGCGCAGCATAATTAGCCTCGTCACTGCCATGAATCCGCCCCAGTGCTTTTAGCTTGTCGTTTTGCATGCTTTGCACACCGATAGAAATACGGTTAATGCCTGCTTTTACGTAATCTTTAAAGCGACCTGTTTCTACTGTGCCTGGGTTGGCTTCAAGGGTAATTTCGCAGTGTTCTTCAAGACCAATTAGGTTGTCGACTTCATTTAATAAACGAGTATAAGCCGCACCAGTTAATAAGCTCGGAGTACCGCCACCAATAAAGATACTGTGAATTTTACGTCCTTGCACTAAGTGCAAATCTGCTTTTAAATCATCAATTAAATGCTGAACATATTCAGCTTCAGGTATTTCACCTTTTTGCCCGTGGCTATTAAAATCGCAGTACGGGCATTTTTGCACGCACCAAGGTACGTGCACATATAAGCTCAGTGGTGGAAGGTTCACAGGCCGCCTTTTTGCTGTAGCTCTAGCAATAGTTTTTGTAGTGCTTGGCCGCGATGACTCACTGCATTTTTTTGCTCTTTTGTAAGCTCAGCACTGGTACAATTTTTCTCTGGTACAAAAAATACAGGGTCGTAACCAAAGCCACCGTTGCCATTTTGAGTGAGCGTAATTTCGCCTTCCCAGCTTGCACTGCAAATAAGGGGGGTAGGGTCATCTGCGTGGCGCATTAATACCAGTACACACCAAAAACGAGCACTACGGATAGGGTTATTACCCAAGTCTACGAGTAACTTATCAATGTTATCTTGATCGCTGGCACCTGGGCCTGCAAAACGGGCAGAGTAAACACCGGGTGCGCCATTTAGGCCATCAACTTCTAAACCTGAGTCATCGGCAATAGCAGGCATGCCAGTAATTTTAGCGGCATGACGCGCTTTAATAATGGCATTTTCAACAAAGGTAGTGCCGGTTTCGGCAACTTCACCTACGTTAAAATCGCTCTGTGGAACTACATTAATATTCAGAGGGCTTAGCATGTTAGCTAGCTCATTTACTTTGCCAGGGTTACCTGTAGCAAGTACTAAAGTTTTGGTCATGTTATTAATCTACGTAAAATTTTTGCTGAAACTGTAATTTTTGAAATTGATTACTTTGTTGTATTTCAATCTCAAAGCGTAAAATCTCTTCGTTGGTATAATCAACTTGGGCAAGGTAATAAATTGAATCACCTTCTTTTACTTCTTTAAAAGTAAGCGTTTGTTTGTTGCCAAGTAGGTTTTTAGCTGTGCCAGTCAGCTTTGCTGTTTGGGCTGTGTTTTCGGCATCATTTTTTAAAATAGAAATATTCACAATGCCTTTGTATCCGCTTCGCTCAAGGCCATACGCTTTTGCTATTTTTGGCTGAATAAAAGTAGAAGGAAAGGCGATGTAATGCACTTGCCAAGGGCCAAGCTCTTTATATTGTGCGCCTTGCATTTCTTCGCTTTGCGCGTTAAATACAAATGCTAAACAAGCAATAAAACAAAACTTAATTAAACGGTTCATTATGTATTCCTCAAAACATATAAAAAAGAGGCCTTTGGGCCTCTAATTAAAAAATCCATATTAGACTAAAAAATCCATAAGCAGCATTTGCAAAAACTGAATACCAATAATAAGTACTAAAACTGATAAATCTAAGCCACCCATTGATGGCAATATTTTACGAATTGGTTTTAGCATTGGTTCAGTAAGCTGATGGAAAACCGCTTCTATAGGGTTATAACCTTGGCTAACCCAGCTTAAAATAGCGCGAATAATAAGTACCCAAAAAACTAAGTTAAGGCCTTCTTTTAGTACCGTTATAAGTGCTTGTATAATTACAGGCTGTATTGCCCACGCATTATATATAACAAGCATTAAAGTACTAATTTTGGCTACAGCCACTATAAATGCCAGCAACAGAGATGCTAAATCAAGTCCGCCAAATCCCGGAATGATTTTACGCAGTGGTTTTACCGCAAACGAAGTGGCTTTAACCACAAACTGGCTCATTGGATTATAAAAGTCGGCTTTTGCCCACTGCAGCCAAAAGCGCAGTAATACCACCATTAAAAACAAATCAAACAGGGTACTGATTAAAAATTGCATGGCATTCATAGTGTAACCTTCAATAAAAAAGTGGTTTTAAAGTTCTTTTTCCATTTGCTCTGCACGCGCAATACACGCATCCATTGCATCGCCAACGGTTTTAGTTAAGCCTTCATCTTTTAAGTGCTCAACAGCTGCGTGAGTAGTACCGCCTTTAGATGTTACGTTTGAACGTAGTTGCGAAATAGTAATATCAGGCTGGCTAAGTGCCATTTCGGCGGCGCCAAGGGCTGTTTGCTGTACTAAACGACGAGCGTCTTCATCATTAAAGCCCAGCGCTTTAGCTTTTTCTTCTATGGCTTCCATAAATAAGAAAAAGTAAGCCGGCGATGAGCCAGTCACAGCAATAATATCGTTAATTTGTGATTCTTTTTCGACCCATACAACAATGCCCGTGCATTCAAAAACTTGTTGTACAAACTCGTGTTCGCTTTGTGTTTCGCCCGCGCCATATAAACCTGATACACCACGGCCTAATAAAGACGGTGTATTTGGCATACAACGTACCATTTTAACGTCTTGACCTAGCATTTCACGTAAACGTTTTACAGTTAAGCCAGCAGCAACAGAAATAAACAGTTTATCGCTAAAATCTACGCCCGACTCTTGAAACGATTTACATAAATCGCCCATCATTTGTGGTTTAACAGACAAAACAATTACATCAGCATCGCGCAGGGCTTCGTTATTGTCACTGGTGGTTTGCACCTTGAAATCAAAGGCTACCTTTTCAAGCTTTTCTTGGTTGCGGTTAGTCGCAATAATGTTACTTGCGTTAAAACCGTTTTTTACCATGCCACCAATAATGGCGTAGCTCATATTACCTGTGCCTATAAATGCGATTTTTTTATCTGACATAAATCTGTTATCACCTTTTAAGTTCGTGTTCCAAAAATGTCTGTGCCGATCCTTACCATGGTTGAGCCTGCACTAATGGCAGCTTCAACATCGTTACTCATACCCATCGACAAAGTATCTACTTGAGGATATTGGGTCTTTAGTTTATCAAAGCAAGTTTGTAATTGCTCAAAAGATTGAATTTGCGTATCCAGATCGTTGCTTTTAGCGGGAATCGCCATTAAACCTCGAAGTGTTAAGTGCTCACATTGGTTAATAAAATCGGCAAGTTCATCTATTTCATCGCGGTGGCAACCCGACTTCGCTTCTTCATTACTTATATTTACTTGAATAAGTATATTAAGAGGCTGTTTATCGTCTGGGCGCTGGGAATCTAATCGTTTCGCTATTTTTATGCGATCAACACTTTGCACCCAATCAAAGTTGGCAGCCACTAAAGCACTTTTATTAGATTGAATAGGGCCAATGAAATGCCAAATGATGTCGCTATATGACTGTAGTTGAGCTATTTTATCTATAGCCTCTTGAACATAAGATTCACCAAATTCGCGCTGACCATGCTCATAAGCTGCAATAACATCTTCGCTTGGTTTAGTTTTAGACACTGCCAGTAGAGTGACTTCGTTAGTGTTTCGTTGTGCAATTTTTGCCGCGTCTGCAATTCTAGCGTAGGCGGATGTGAGTCGTTCTGCTATTGTAACCATATATTTATCAGTTAGTTGTGGAGTCATAAATGGATATTACCGAATTATTAGCGTTTAGTGTGCAACACAAAGCATCCGATTTACATTTATCGTCGGGTGTTTCACCTATGATACGCGTAGACGGTGATGTTCGCCGCATTAATATACCAGCCCTTGCAGACAAAGACGTAAACAGTCTGGTTTACGATATTATGAACGATAATCAACGCAAGGACTATGAACAAAATCTCGAAGTGGATTTTTCGTTTGAAGTGCCTAATTTAGCACGTTTTCGTGTGAATGCGTTTAACTCTAATCGCGGGCCTGCTGCGGTATTTCGTACCATACCAAGTGAAGTGTTAACGCTTGATGATTTAGGTGCGCCAGATATTTTTAAAACAATCTCCGATACCCCACGTGGACTCGTGTTAGTGACGGGCCCAACGGGCTCTGGTAAATCGACAACACTTGCCGCTATGGTCGATTATATAAATCAAAATAAACATCACCATATTCTAACAATAGAAGATCCAATCGAGTTTGTTCACGATAATAAATTAAGCCTTATTAATCAACGTGAGGTACATCGCGATACTCATAGCTTTTCAAACGCGCTACGTAGTGCATTGCGTGAAGATCCAGATGTAATATTGGTCGGTGAGTTACGTGATTTAGAAACAATTCGTCTTGCAATGACCGCTGCTGAAACGGGTCACTTAGTGTTTGGCACGTTGCATACAACATCTGCACCAAAAACCATTGACCGTATTATCGATGTATTCCCAGGTGAAGAAAAATCAATGGTACGTTCAATGTTATCTGAATCTTTGCGTGCTGTTATTTCGCAAACACTGCTTAAAAAGATTGGTGGCGGGCGAGTTGCAGCACACGAAATTATGATTGCAGTACCTGCTATTCGTAACTTAATTCGTGAAGACAAAATTGCACAAATGTACTCGTCTATTCAAACCGGTGCGTCTGTGGGCATGCAAACAATGGATCAATGTTTAACTAATTTAGTTAATCACGGCATTGTTACAAATGCGGCAGCGAAAGAAAAAGCACAAGACAAAACACAATTTGGCGGGTAAGAAACTATTATGGCTTTATCTTTAAACGACTTTTTACTCATCATGATTGAGAAAAAAGGTTCTGACTTATTTGTATCGAGTCAGCTACCTGTAAGCGCAAAAATAAACGGTGAGCTAACAGCCCTAAGTGACGATAGGCTTACTGATGAGCAATCGCTTGAGTTAGTAGAATCTGCAATGAGCGAAAAGCAAAAAGCAGAGTTTCATACAACGAAAGAATGTAACTTTGCGATTGCCACCGACGAAGGGCGTTTTCGTATTTCTGCTTTTTGGCAACGCGATAAAGCAGGTATGGTTATTCGCCGCATTGTTACGCAAATACCTGATGTGAGTGAGCTAGGTCTTCCTTCTATTCTTACCGATGTAATTATGTCTAAGCGTGGCCTTGTTTTGTTCGTCGGTGGTACTGGCACGGGTAAATCAACCTCGCTAGCCGCACTTATTGGTTACCGTAACCGACATCAACGTGGTCATATACTGACTATTGAAGATCCGATTGAATTTGTTCATGAGCATCGCAAAAGTATTATTACTCAACGCGAAGTAGGGCTTGATACCGAAAGCTTTGAGTCAGCACTTAAAAGCTCATTACGCCAAGCTCCCGATGTAATTTTGATTGGTGAAATTCGCTCTCAAGAAACTATGGAATACGCACTAAGCTTTGCCGAAACTGGGCACCTGTGTGTTGCAACACTGCATGCTAATAATGCTAACCAAGCGATTGACCGTATTATGCATTTAGTTCCAAAAGAAAAACACGATAAGCTTAAGTACGATTTAGCACTTAACTTACGTGCAATTGTGGCCCAGCAATTAGTACCGACTGCTGATGGTGAAAGCCGTGTTGCAGCTATTGAAATATTGCTTAACTCACCAATGGTTGCTGAACTGATTAAAAACGGTGATATTGGTGGTATTAAAGAGGCAATGGCTAAATCGAAAGAAATGGGCATGCAAACCTTTGACCAAGCATTATTTGAGCTGTATAGACAGCAGCGAATTAATTACGCTGATGCACTGCATCATGCTGATTCGCCAAATGATTTACGTTTAATGATTAAACTGCGCAATAACGAGCAGCAAGGTGCGGGCTTTTTACAAGGCGTTACTATTGATGGCCTTGACGATAAAAATAGCGATCAATAATTTAAAAAGTAATAAATATAAATACTTAATATAAAAAAAGCGCCAATTGGCGCTTTTTATTTATATAACAGGTTATTTATATAATCTGTTTATTCACCGTAACTAGACTCAAAAAAACTTTCTAAAATAATAACCGCAGACATATTATCTACGTTACCTTTGCCTAAGTTTTTATAGCCACCACTTTCAAAAAGTCGCGCTTTAGCATCCGCAGTCGTTAAACGCTCGTCTTGTGTTTGCACTGGAATGCCATAATGATTATGTAATCTGTTGGCAAACTTTTTTGCTTTAAAGGTAACCTCTTGTGACGTTCCATCCATATTTAGTGGTAAGCCAACAACCATTAAGTCAGGCTGCCATTCGGTTACTTGTACAGCAATATGGTCCCAGTTAGGAATGCCATCTTGTGCTTTTACAGCTTTAAGGCTAGACGCGCTGCCTGTTAGCTCTTGCCCAATAGCAATACCAATACTTTTGGTGCCAAAGTCAAAGCCCATTACAGTGCGTTCGCCTTGCGGCTTAAGCGATTTTTTTGTCATGTGTATCTTGTTTAAGTTTGCTAAGGGTTAAATTACTATTATGCGTGACCAGCTTCAGGGCTGAGTTGGCTAATATCAAAGCCCAACATTGAAACTGCTTTTTCCCATCGTTTTTCAACGGGGGTGTCAAAAATGATCTTCGGATCGGCTTCTATGATCAACCAACTGTTATCAAGTAACTCTTGTTCGAGTTGTCCTTGCTCCCATCCTGAATAACCCAATGTAATAATAAATTGTTCAGGTGCTTGTGCGGTAGTTAAGCTTGCTAAAACGTCTTTTGAGGTAGTGATCATAATATCGCTACTGAGTTTTTGGCTTGCTGAATAACCTGATTGGGGAGAGTGCAAAACAAAACCACGGTCAGTTTTAACGGGTCCGCCTGCAAACACACTTACTTTTGCTGCGTTTTGAGTTTTGTCGTTATCAATTTCTATTTTATCTAAAAGTTCGCCAACAGTAACATCAATAGGTTGGTTTATTACCAAGCCCATAGCCCCATCTTCATTGTGCTCACAAATATAGGTAACAGCACGTTTAAAAAAAGGGTCTTGCATCGACGGCATCGCGATTAAAAAATGATTTTCTAATGACTGCATAGATTTCACCCTTTTTAGTTAATGAACTTTGAGTATGGCACATACCTTTGTTTTTAAAACTAAAAAAGCACTTTCATACAGTTTAAAAATTAATAGTTAACAACTATATTAAAATTTATGACACGAAAGTGCTTTTAATAACGATAGGTAGATACTTATTTATCTAGCTTTCTTTCAATGGCATCAAACAAAATACCTGTAATAGAAATATCATAAGCAGCTTCAATTTCGCGTACGCACGTTGGTGCAGTTACGTTAATTTCAGTTAATTTATCGCCAATAATATCTAAACCTACAAATATTAAGCCTTTTTCTTTAAGCGTTGGTGCAACCGCTTGCGCTATTTTTAAATCTGACTCGCTAAGTGGACGCGCTTCGCCTCGACCGCCAACAGCTAAATTACCGCGTGTTTCACCATTTTGTGGAATTCGCGCTAAACAATACGGAATAACCTCACCATCAATAACCAATACGCGCTTGTCGCCTTGTTTGATCTCTGGGATGTAATTTTGCACCATAGCAAAGCGGCTGCCGTGCTCTGTTAGCGTTTCACAAATTACACCAATGTTGGCATCGTCTTCTCTAAGGCGGAAAATAGATGCGCCACCCATGCCATCAAGGGGTTTTAAAATAATGTCTTTATGCTGCGCTAAAAACTCACGAATTTGTTTTTGGCTACGTGTAACAAGTGTGTCTGGCGTATGTTCGCTAAACCATGCTGTAAATAGCTTTTCGTTAGCATCGCGAAGGCTTTGTGGCTTGTTAATTATTAACGTACCTTCTTGTTCTGCACGCTCTAAAATATACGTCGCGTAAATGTATTCGGTATCAAAAGGAGGATCTTTTCGCATTAAAATAACATCAAGGTCGGCAAGGGCTATAGTGGCTTTTTCTTCAAGCTCGTACCATTTTTCTGCATTATTAAACACTTGCGCTTTAGACGCTGTAGCGTACGACTTACCTTTACGAAGAGATAAATCATCCATCTCCATATAATAAATTTCGTAGCCGCGTTCTTGCGCTTGCATCATCATTGCAAAACCGGTGTCTTTTTTGATGTTAAATCCACTAATAGGATCTGAAATAATACCTAACTTAATTGCCATGCGCTGTGCCTTACTATAAATGTTACTGTTTATATGAGGGTGCTTTTAGTTATTTCAATTAGCTAAATCGCCAAATTGAAGTTGTAATGCACTTAAGACCGTTAAAGCGGCTGTTTCCGTTCGTAAAACGCGCGGGCCTAAGCGAATATCCACAAATTCTAGTTGTTTAGTTAGTGCCATTTCATCGTCGGTAAAGCCACCTTCTGGGCCGACTAAAAAGCGTACGCCATCTTTAGGTACCGTAATGGTTTTAATGCTGTGCTCAGCACGAGGATGAAGAGTGAGCTTAATTGCATTGGTTTGTTGTGCAAGCCATTGTTTTAAATCTACAGGAGGATGAATAATTGGCACAAAATTACGCCCAGATTGCTCTGCCGCTGCTATTGCAATTTTTTGCCATTGTTGGTGTTTTTTCTCAAGACGATCGCCCATTAGTTTCACGCCACAGCGCTGACTAAAAATAGGGGTGATTTCGGTAATGCCCAGTTCAACTGACTTTTGAATTGTAAAATCCATTTTATCACCACGGGATACACACTGGCCTAAATGAATTTTAAGCGGGGATTCTACATCATGAGGATTAAGCTCTAATGGCATTACGACGACTGTTTTTTTTGTTACCTCAATTATTTCACTAAGGTATTCGCCGCCTTCGCCATTAAAAATAGATACATGCTCGCCTACTTTCATGCGCAGCACTCTGCCAATATGCCCTGCAGCATCGTCATCTAAAGTTACAGGGGTGTTTAGGGCAATACTCGATGTTTGATAAATATGAGGAACTCGCATAGGGCGTCACTTATTACTTAGCGTAAAAATATATACTGCTATGGTAAGTAAGCTGGGAGCTGTGCGCAATTATTTATTTTTATTAAGTTGCTCTGCAAGGTCTATTAAATCTTGTGGTGTGTGCGCTATATCGTGGTGATTTTGCGAAGGTTCTGTTAACGTCTCGTCAGTAACTAGGCTTAGTGTATAGCCTGTATCATCAAAGCTTATTAAAAAGCGCTTTTCATGTAACGAGTTATAAATAAAGCGTTGTTTATCGCTTGCTAGTAAGTAATCGGTACTATTAAAAAGGACTCCGTGTAAATCGTGATGCTCTTTTAGATAGTTAATTAATTCAGAAACGCTTATTTCGTTTTCAAGGTCGCAATAACTATAGTCTTTAATAAGTTCGTCAAACATCATTTTTACTAACTGGCGGGTATTACTGCCTGCGGCAATAAGCGTACTCGCTTTTGTTTTACCATTATTATTTACATAGTATTCGGCAAATGCTCGGCTAAATTCGTTGTCTATGTCAATTAACAAGTAATTCGTTATTTCAAGTGGCATAGAGCTAGGACCTTGTTGCATTTAAGTAATTACCATTATTACTTAAATGCAGACTTTTAATGGCTGTATTTTAGTAAAAAGGTCTAAAGAGAAAACATGCTAATAAGTAAATAGCCTATAGCACAAAAAACAGCAAACTCTATACATGCTACCCCAATATTATCTTGATGGTCTATTTCAAGAGCCGTATCAATATTTGGTAAAGAGATAACTTTTATCACATACGTTAAGCTGTAAAGCAGTATCCACATTACACCGCAATGCATAACGAGTGTAAATATGTTTTCTACCATTTTACCGTTTTGAAATGCTGCGCTAGATAAACCAGCATACACAGCCAATGCTAAACCGATTGATTTGCCAGCATACCTTATACCAATAGATGTATTCTCTAGGTTAAAGTTACTTTGTAGCGAAGCTCCTTGATTTGCTTTTGCAAAACGGTGTTCTCGTATTTTACTATCCAGTGCAAACATTCCCTGAAGCGTAAAAAAGCTAACACAAGCAATAAGTAAGTTGCTGAATCCTTGGGTGTGCGTCCACGTGTACAAGCCAAGTGCGATAATACAGTTAGCGATTAACATGCCTGAATCTACCAATGCAGCACATACATTTTGTTTTAGTATGGCAGCTTCTTCGTTAAACCTGTGAAGTATCCATTTTCTGTGAATTAAATGACCCACTTTTATAAAAGTGAATAAAAGAATAATAATAATTAACACTTTTAACGGGTTTGACTGTGCGGTACTTATGCTTATTTCGTCAAATAAGAAAGCCATAGTGGCTATAACAACTGATATTTCAGATGCAAAACTAATACCCATGGCAAAGTTGTCGTGTTGTGCTAGCTCATCTTTAAGCGCTTGTTTTGCTTTGATTTGAGTGACAACTCGTAAACAAAAAATAGTTATGCAAATAACCGCAAAACTAATGGCAATCGCAATAAAACTAGTGTTAGATAAAGACAAATATGACATGGTGATCCTAATTAAGTTAACCTTTCTAGGTTTTAATCATTCTAGTACGGTTATTGATGATATAAAAGAGAGGATTGATGAGTAACGTAAAGCAACTTCCTATTCAATTACAAAAACTTGGCTTGATGCGCTTTGAACAGTTATACCTGCAGCAAAGTAAACAAAGTGAAGTTGTAAGGTTATTAGCATTAAGCGACTTTGCTTGGCGCAGTTTAGAATCACAACCTGATTTAAATACTTGGCTATTATGCAAAGACGAAATACAAAATAGAGTAATAGATTCTCCTTTTAAAAACCTTAACTTAGCTGACATTGATGAAGTACAGTGCCATAAAGTACTTCGCCAATATCGTGAAAAGTACTGGCTCAAAGTCGCCTTTTTAGATTTATGCTGTAACAATCCCATTGCCGATAGTATTAATTACATAAGCCAACTGGCTGACATGCTAATAAATAGTGCTAACCAATGGGCGCATGCACAGGTGGCAAAAGTAAATGGTGAGCCGCTTGATGAGCAAAACCAAGCAATGCCGTTAATGGTGTTGGGTATGGGAAAACTTGGCGGACAAGAGCTAAATTACTCCTCTGATATTGATCTCATTTTTGCATATCCGCGCAGTACAAAAACCCAAGGTGGCCGCAGAAGCCTTGAGGCTCAAGTATTTTATACCAAAGTTGCACAAAAGCTCATTGCATCACTTAACCAAGCCACCGGTGACGGGCAGGTATTTAGGGTTGATATGCGCCTACGCCCGTTTGGCGAAAGTGGCCCTTTGGTTATGAGCTTTAATGCCATTGAAGATTACTACCAAGAACAAGGTCGCGACTGGGAACGCTACGCGATGTTAAAAGGGCGCTTAATTGGCACGCCTAACAAATATTGGGATGAATTTATTAAGCTTTTAAAGCCGTTTGTTTATCGCCGGTATATTGATTTTTCGGTGATTGAATCTTTGCGTAAAATGAAGTTAATGATTGCACAAGAGGTTCGCCGTAAACGCTTAACTAATAATATAAAACTAGGCGCTGGTGGTATTCGTGAAGTTGAATTTATAGTGCAAGCCCTGCAAATGGTACGAGGTGGGCGAGAGGCTAATTTACAAACTCAATCATTACTTAAAGCATTAAATGAGCTGGCACTTAACCAAGTTATAGATGAGCAAGAAGCGAGCGAGCTTAAACGCAATTACCTTTATTTGCGAAAAGTTGAACAGTACTTACAAATATTTGACGATCAGCAAACGCAAACACTCCCCGATGATGAATTGAACCAGCAGCGCTTAAATTTATTATTAGAACAAGCTGATTTTTCTGCCACTTTAATCACTATTGAAAAGGTAATGAAGCAAGTTAACGGCGAGTTTGCACTCGTTATTGGTGAAGAAACCGCGCCACTAGATACCTGTGAAGGTGCATTTATTAGTGCTTGGGATCATGGTGATGTGAGCTTTCTAAAAGAGGCTAGAGATGAATGGCAAACACCCCTTAACGATTTTAAATTAAGGCTGTCTAAGGTCAACATAGGTAACCGAGGGCGTGAAACCCTTGATAAATTAATGCCTGTTTTATTGAGCCAGTTAAATGACTTTAATGCCAGCGCAGCTGCTTTTACGATGGTTTGCCAAATTTTTAATAAGATAATTTCACGTACTGCTTATTTAGAATTGCTGTACGAAAACCAAGGTGCATTAAAGCAACTTGTTTTACTGTGTTGTCATAGCAAATGGATAGGCGAGCATATTTCTCGCTACCCCATATTGCTAGATGAGCTAATAGACCCGGCTGTTCTTTATAAACCGACACCATTAACCGCTTATAAAGATGAAATAAGACAGTATTTTTTACGAATAGAGCATGACGATTTAGAACTGCAAATGGAGTCGCTTAGGCAATTTAAGCAAACGCATCAATTACGAATTGCTGCTGCCGATGCAACCGGTGTTCTTGATGTGATGAAAGTAAGCGATCACTTAACCGTACTGGCCGAAGCGATTGTTGATCAAGCTGTTAATATTGCATGGCATAACACCGTTAAGCGTTTTGGTATGCCCCCTGGCACTGATGATGAAAACAAAGGTTTTGCTGTTATTGCATATGGTAAAACAGGCGGCTTAGAAGTAGGGTACGACTCAGATTTAGATTTGGTGTTTGTGCATAATCATGATGGCTCAAGCCAAACCAATGGTGAAAAACCGATAGATTCTCGCCAGTTTTATTTAAAACTCGCTCAGCGCTTAATGCATTTATTTAATACTCGTACTGCATCGGGTATTTTGTATGAGCTTGATACGCGATTACGCCCTGAAGGTGCATCAGGTTTACTTGCTATCAATTTAGAGAGCTTTAATCACTATCAGCAAACTCAAGCATGGACGTGGGAACATCAAGCACTTGTGCGGGCTCGGTTAATTTTGGGCCAAGACGATCTTATAGAGCGTTTTTCACAAATTCGTAAAAGTATTCTTTGCCAACAGCGCGATGATACCGTGTTAAAAGCCGATGTAATAAAAATGCGCGAAAAAATGCGCGACCATCTAGCGAAAGGAAATACTGAACAATTTGATTTAAAACAAGATATTGGCGGTATGGCTGATATTGAGTTTATTACGCAATATTTAGTACTTAAACACGCGAATGAGTTTGAGCAGCTTACCGTTTATTCAGATAACGTAAGAATATTAACGGATGCAGCAAATATAGGCTGTATTACTAAAGAGCAAAAACAGCAGTTGATCAAAGCGTATATTGATTATCGCTCGTGTTATCACGTGCTGAGCTTGGATCAAAAAGGCAAATTGATCTCGCGAGAAGCTTTTTTACAAGATATTACTAACGTAACGAATATTTGGAATAGTATTTTTGAATTGAATTGAATTGAATTGAATTGTAAAACCCAAGCGCTTGCTTGGGTTTTTTGTACGTGTAAACCCTTAAACCTTTAGCTTTAAACAGTTTGTTCGCACAAATTCTGATGGTAACTCTGTAATAACCGCTGCTCTTTGTTTGTGGCAAAAGTAAGTGTAAACCTCATGCTCAAAGTCGTCATTTATAGCACGACCAATTTGATAAAGTGCTGAAGTAAAGTTGCTGTCTACTCTAAAATGATCTTTAACTACGTAGTCTTTACTTAAATACCAGTAAAGCTCAATACCTTCATTTTTAGCATATTGATAGAGTACGTCTTTAAGTGTTGTGCCATTTTCAAAGCGCCTAGGTTCAACTTCTCCAGTCCAAGTGGTCGGCATTGGATCAACTGTTCGCGCACGTTCCGCTAATACTCTATCCAAGGTTTGTTCTGGTGTTTTAAGTTTTAAAACAAATTGATCTCGTTCTTTATTACTTTTTACTTGGTTACGAATAGAGGAGTAAAAACGTGATAATCCTTCGGCAGCTGCATTTTTAGATTTTTTAATATCAAATAAAGAACCATCACTCAACAAAAAGTATACGGCGAGTGCTATTAGTACAGCTGCAAATGATAAATGCCTAATCCAAAACCACATGATTATTACCCACCTTATTTGTTCCTATTATTGTTATACCATTACTTTTTATAAAAAGAAGGGGCATTTTTATCAGGTCGAGTTTTAAAACGACGGTGTAGCCACATATATTGTTCGGGTGCGGCATTAACAGATTGTTCCATGCGTTGATTTACACGTGTTACATCAGCCTTATTATCACCACTGGGGAAGTTTTCAAGCTCTGGCAGTATTTCTAAGTGATATTTACCATTTTCATCACGGCGAGTTATTAAACTCATTGTTTCGCAGTTTTTACTGCCTGCAAACATAAGAGTACCCGTTGTAGTTGCAGCGTCAGGTACTGCGTAAAATGGGACAAATTCACAGCGGTTACGACCGTAATCTTGATCGGGTAAGTAATAACATACCTTTTTATTTTTTAATGCTTTTAGTAAACCTTTTACATCTTTTCGACCGATTAAATATTCGTTAGAGCGAAGGCGCCCATTAGTCGTAAAGTATTCCATTAGTGGGTTGTTATGAGGGCGATAAAAGCCAACACCCTGACACTCTAAGCCCATAATACGGCTAGCCATTTCAAGATGCAGAATATGAGGTACAAGCAATAAAACACCTTTACCAGACGCTTGTACGCGTTCAAAGTGCTCAAGCCCTTTAAAAGACCCTAATGCTTTTTGTGCTCGCCACTGCGGCCACCACCAGGCCATGCCAGTCTCAACCATTGCAATACCGGTGTTTTCCATATTTTTGAGCACAAGGTCTTTTTGATCTGCTTCGCTCATATCAGGAAAACACAGCTTAATATTTACTTCTGCAATATGGCGACGGCGCTTCATAAATTTATGAACTAAGCGACCAAGCTGTTTACCCATTGCCAATTGTAGTTTTTGCGGTAACCAAGAAATTAAATATAAAAATAGAACGCCAATCCACGTTAACCAGTATCGAGGGCCCAAAAAAGTTGCTTTAAAAGGAGATGAGGTGACCACAAAAATATCTCTGAGAATAAAAACGATAGTTTAACGCTAAGCGCTGTAAAATACAAAAAGCCAGCATTTAGCTGGCTTCCAATGTGTTCATACTGCACGAGTAATGAAAATTAAGCGGCTTTTAAACCTTGGTTTATAGCAACTAAATCTGCACTTGTTAATGTACCCGCAGCTTGTTTTAGGCGAAGGGTAGATAACACATAACGGTAACGTACATCAGCAAGGTTACGCTTTGCATCGTACAAATTTTGCGTACTTACTAGTACGTCAACAATGGTACGAGTACCTACTTCAAAACCAGCTTCAGTTGCTTTAAGGGCACTTTGAGCTGAAACAACCGCTTGCTCTAGCGCTTTGTAAGTAGCAATGTCTGAAACAACTTGATTATAAGATGTAATCACTGTGCGAGTTACTGCGCGGTAATTTGTTTCATAGTCTTGGCTCGCACCTACGTAAAACGCACGGGCCTGATTTGTTGCAGCAACTGTTGCACCACCTGAATATAAAGGTACGCTAAAGTTAAGCCCTACAGAGCTTGAGTCTGAACGTGGCTGATCATCAAAGTTAGCGCCATTTATTTGATTGTCTGTAAGAGAATCGCCGTAACTAGCACTTAGGGTTAGCTTTGGGTAATGACCCGCTTTTGCTAATTCAATTTGATCTTTTGCAATATCAACCGTTACTTTAGACACTTGTAGGTTTATATTTTTATCTTCAGCTACTTTAACAAAGTCGCTTGAGCGCTTAGTTGGTTTAGTTGTTGAGAAAGTATCTGTATTTAAAAAGTCTAATTTTTCGTGATATTTACCTGTAATCTCACGAAGTTGCTCACGTGCTGTTTCTACAGCATTACCTGCAATAATTTCTTGAGCTACAGAGTTATCAAACTGAGCTTGCGCTTCGTGTACGTCAGTAATTGCTGTTAAGCCTACCGCATAACGTTGTTTTGTTTGCTCAAGTTGACGTTCAATTGCACGTTTTTCAGCTTCAACAAATTCAAGGTTATCGCTTGCACTTAATACGTTAAAATAACCTTCAGCAACGCGTACAATTAAGTTTTGTTTAGCTGCATCGTATAGGCCGCTCGCTTGAAGCGCTTGCTTGTCGGCAATATCTAACGTATTCCATGCACCTAAATCAAATAATGTTTGGCTTAAGCTTACACCGCGAGTGAATTGGTCTGTATCACTTTCAACTTTTACTTGGTTAGATAAGTCGCCAACGCTTTGGTACGACGTTGCATCGCTTTTTGTATAACCCATAGTTAAACCAATTTGAGGTAATAGTGCACTCATCGCCAAATCGCTTTGGTAAGACTGCGCATCGGCTTGGGCTTTTGCTTTTAAAACAGTAGGATCGTTAGCTGTCGCTATTTCAAAAACTTGTAGTAAATCTTCAGCTTTCACTGCTGTTGCACCTAATGCGCATGATAAACTAACTAGCGCCGCAAGAATGTTCTTTTTCATGTGGGGTTCGGTCCTTAGACAATTTTTGTACTAAAAGCATGTTAACCTGTTTTACTGCATAACAAAAAAAATAATTAGTAAAACAGTATGTTCAAGTGTAACAGAATATATTAACGCATTTTAAAGCTTTAGATAAGTAGGAGGTAGCTACGTGGTTGATAAAAAACTCGTTCAATTTACACATAAAGATGTGAATTTAAAGCCAATAAAAAACCTTTATAAAGGTTTTTTTCAGGTTGATTTATACCAATTTGAACATGCTCTTTTTGAGGGTGGAAAATCTAAAGTAATTAGCCGAGAAATATTAGAACGTGGCGATGCAATTGCAGTACTCCCTTACGATCCAATATCAGATACTGTTCTTTTAATTGAGCAAATACGTATTGGCGCTATTAAAAGCAAGCATTCGCCGTGGCTACTAGAGTGCATAGCCGGAATGACTGACGGCAGCACTGATTACGAATCAGTTGTAAAAAAAGAAGCGTATGAAGAAGCTGGGCTTGAATTAACTGAACTTGAATTTATGCTTTCATACCTATCAAGCCCTGGTGGTACAACTGAGCGCTTGCATTTGTATTTAGCGCGTACTGACTTAAGCCAAGTGAAATCAGGTGTATATGGTCTTGAAACTGAAGGGGAGGATATAAAAACTCACATTCTATCAGTTGATGATGCGCTAATGCGCCTCAATAACGGTGAAATGGATAATGCGGCAACGGTTATTTGTATGCAGTGGCTTGCGCTTAATCGTGAAAAAATGGCAAGTAAATGGGCATAAACTCTTACTAATATTATGGTGGTACTTTGACAGCACAATTAGCAACAAAGCGATATATTCAGAGCCTCCCAAAGTATTTAACACTTTGTGAGCATAACTATGTGCGACTATTAAAGTTGTTACCGAGCGAGCGCAATATAGGAAGCATTCGTGAAGTTAAACTTGGCAACAGTGAGTTTGCTACAAAAATTGATGGCAGCGCAAAATACACCATGGATATTTCAATTAAGCAGCTAACAGGAATGGTTAAAGGGATTACGCCACTGTATTTAACGGTACGCATGTATCACGATGCCAAAGTGGCTGAAATTGTTCATCACGATTACCATCAACGCATAAAACCATCTTATGGATACCCTAACCCTAAAATGCATCAAAAAGATGAAAAGTATCAACTTAATGCTTTTTTATACGACTGGTTAGTGGCCTGTGTAGAGCACGGACAAGCGACGTTGAATTGGGATGTAAATAATGGCTTGGTTTGATGATACATATACATTTGATAAATCATCTTTGTGCATTGCTCATATTACTGACAGTCATTTATTTGCAGACAAATGCGGTGAGTACTTTAATGTAAATACCGCAGATCATTTTGAACAAGCCTTGGCACACATAGCTAAGCAATCAATAGACTGTATTATTTTTGGTGGCGATTTAACACAAGATCATAGTTTTGAATCGTACTTATTATTTAGTGAACTTATAAATGCCAGTGACATTACTTGTCCTGTATTTTGGGTGCCAGGTAATCATGATGAACTAGCAATGCTTAATCGCATAAGTGGTGGGCAAATAAATTCGGCTAAACATATTATTGCTAATGGGATTGAGCTACTTCTTATTAATTCTAAAGGGCCCACGCCCGCAGGATGGGTTACTGGCACGCATTTAGATGAAGTAACGGACGCTTTAGTCAACTCGAATAATAGTAAAGTTATATTTTGTCATCATAATCCGCTGCCAATAAACGGCTACCTTGATAAACACTTATTAGAAAATGGCCCACAGCTTTTAAATATCTTAGTTAATAGTAATAATGTATCTGCGCTTTTTCATGGGCATGTGCACAATGATTACGAACAAAGCTTTAGAGGGCTGCCCATATATGCGACCCCGGCCAGCTCAATACAGTTTGTAAAGCACACTTTAGAGTGGGAGCAAAAAAATGCGGGACCAGCTTACAGAACGCTAAATATAAAGAGTAAAAAAGATAAAGTAGAAGTAAAAACGGAAGTAGTATGGCTAAACGCGTAATTTATATTCATGGCTTTAATAGTTCACAAAAATCATATAAAGCTGTGCGCTTTGGTGAGCTTATGGCAAACTATGACGTTGATTATTGTGTACCGAACTTAAACCACGAGCCCCTACAAGCTATAATTGAGCTTGAACAATTACTAACGCCAAATACCGTTTTATTAGGTAGCTCGTTAGGTGGTTTTTTTGCCACGTATTTATCGCAGCGTTATCAAATTCCTGCAGTGGTTATTAATCCCGCGGTCGCACCCTATAATTTATTACAGTCGTTACTTGGACCTAATTATAATCCGTATCAAGATTATCATTACGATTTAAATAACAGTCATATTGAGGCACTTAAATTACTCGCTGTAGATAAATTAGCATACCCTGAGTTACTGTACTTATTACAGCAAACAGGCGATGAAGTGTTGAACTTTCAACACGCAGTAAAATATTATTCGCAATGCAAGCAATTGATAGAATTTGGTGGCGATCATAGCTACGTTGAATTTGAACGCACCTTTGCAAGTATTGTAGATTTTCTTAAAATCACGTAAAACTAGTTAGCCTGAACTGAGGTTAGTTACTATATTAACGCTTTAGCGCATATAACAATAAAACTAGTAAAACGTATTAGAGCCTTAGCGGATATAAAGACAAAAACTATGAGTGATCAAAATTATAACGCCGAAGCCATTGAAGTACTTAATGGATTAGATCCGGTAAAACGACGCCCAGGGATGTACACAGATACAACACGTCCCAATCATTTAGGCCAAGAGGTTATCGATAACAGTGTCGATGAAGCTATGGCGGGTCATGCTACTCGTATCGACGTAATACTCCACGAAGACAATTCGCTTGAAGTAAGTGATGACGGGCGTGGTATGCCTATTGATATTCACCCAGAAGAAGGTATCCCTGGGGTTGAATTGATCTTCACTAAATTACACGCCGGTGGTAAGTTTTCTAATAAAAACTACCAATTTTCGGGTGGTTTGCACGGAGTAGGTATTTCGGTAGTAAATGCGTTATCTACGCGTGTAGAAGTAACAGTACGACGTGATGCTCAACAATACAGAATGGCATTTGAAAGCGGCGATAAAGTAGAAGACTTAAACGTAATTGGTACAGTCGGTAAGCGTAACACCGGTACTACGGTTCGTTTTTGGGCTGATGTTAGCTACTTTGATTCACCAAACTACTCAATTACCAAGCTTAATCATTTATTAAAAGCCAAAGCCGTTTTGTGCCCAGGACTGCGAATTAAGTTTGTTAATAAGCAAACAAAAGAAACCCAAGAATGGTTTTATGAAACAGGCTTAAAAGACTATTTAGTTGAAGCAATTAAAGGTTTTGAAACATTACCGCAAGACCCGTTTGTTGGCGAATTTAAAAGTTCAATTGAAGGCGCTGACTGGGCTGTTGTATGGCTACCAGAAGGTGGTGAATCAATAGCTGAAAGCTACGTAAACCTTATTCCTACCGCGCAAGGTGGTACGCATGTAAATGGTTTACGCCAAGGTTTGCTTGAAGCAATGCGTGAATTTTGTGAGTTTAGAAACTTACTCCCTCGTGGTGTGAAATTAACGCCTGATGACATTTGGGATCGTTGTAGTTACGTGTTATCGGTTAAAATGCAAGACCCTCAATTTGCCGGTCAAACAAAAGAAAAACTATCATCACGCTCGTGTTCTGCGTTTGTATCGGGGGTTGTAAAAGACTCGTTTAGTTTATGGTTGAATGAACATACTGATACCGCAGAATTATTAGCTGAGTTATGTATTTCAAATGCACAAACTCGCTTGCGTGCAGCTAAAAAAGTAGTGCGTAAACGTGTTACTGCCGGTCCTGCTTTACCGGGTAAACTTACCGATTGTAGCGCTGCTGATAACGACCGTACCGAATTGTTTTTAGTGGAAGGTGATTCTGCTGGTGGCTCTGCTAAACAAGCAAGAGACCGTGAATTTCAGGCTATCATGCCGCTACGTGGTAAAATTTTGAATACCTGGGAAGTTGAGTCAGGCCAAATACTAGCATCACAAGAAGTACACGATATTTCAGTGGCGCTGGGTATTGATCCAGAATCAACCGATATGTCGGCATTACGCTACAATAAAATTTGTATATTGGCCGATGCTGACTCGGATGGACTACACATCGCAACACTATTATGTGCACTGTTTGTTCGCCATTTCCCAGAGTTAGTAAAAACAGGGCATGTGTATGTAGCAATGCCGCCATTATTTAGAATCGATATTGGTAAAGAAGTTTATTACGCACTTGATGAGCAAGAAAAAACCGCTATTTTGGCGCGCATAGAAGCCGAGAAAAAACGCGGAAAAGTAAACGTACAACGATTCAAAGGTCTGGGTGAAATGAACCCGTTACAACTGCGCGAAACCACGATGGATCCAAATACACGACGTTTAGTGCAGCTTACGCTTGATGAAGAAGTAGAAACCATGGAAATGATGGATATGCTGCTTGCTAAGAAACGATCGCCTGATCGTCGTCAATGGTTAGAAGATCATGGTAACAAGGCACTCGTTTAATTACCTGTGCTTAACACTAGGAGAGGCGAATGAAAAAACTACTAGGAAGTTTGCTGTTACTTGGGCTGACTACCGCTCCTGTAATGGCGAAAAATATACTCGATAAGCTCACAGTCGCACCGGGATTTGAAATAAGCTTATTTGCAAATGATGTAGAAAATGCACGTCAAATAGCCGTTTCAAAAAAAGGTATTGTGTATGTTGGCTCTCGCAAAGCGGGCAACGTATATGCGCTTATTGATCATAATAGCGATGGCGTAGCAGATAAAAAAATTGTTGTGGCTAAAGGCCTAAACATGCCCTCTGGCATAGCAATTAAAGATGGCGATTTATACGTAGGTGAAGTGCATCGTATTATTCGCTTTAAAAATATTGATACCCAATTAAAAGATCCAAAATTTGATGTGGTTTATGACGCATTACCGAGCGAGCGTCATCATGGTTGGAAATTTTTACGTTTTGCACCAACGGGCGAGCTAATCATTCCGGTGGGTGTACCGTGTAATATTTGTGCTGAGGATGAACGTTTTGGTCGTATTTTTGCGCTTAATGTAGAAACAAAACAAATAAAAACAATAGCCAAGGGCGTTAGAAACACCGTCGGTTTTGATTTTCATCCAGCTACTCAAGCTTTATGGTTTAGTGATAACGGTCGCGACATGATGGGCGATGATATTCCGCCTGATGAGTTAAACCGTGCAACGCAAGAAGGTGAGCATTTTGGTTTTCCGTATGTTCATGCCGGTGCAATTATTGACCCTGAGTTTGGTGAAGGTAAAAATATTGCCGATTACACGTCGCCAGCTCTTGCACTTGCTGCGCATGTAGCGCCACTGGGTATTCATTTTTATAACGGTAAGCAATTTCCAGCAAGCTATAAGCAACAATTATTTGTTGCTGAACATGGCTCATGGAACCGTTCTAAAAAGTCAGGTTATAAAATAGGGCTAGCAACAATTGAAGTAGGTCGCGTAACTAAATATACGCCATTTATTACTGGCTTTATGAAAGACGAAACAACATTTGGACGCCCTGTTGCATTTGCAGAATTAGGTGACGGCAGTCTGTTAGTAAGCGATGATTACGCCAATGTAATCTACCGTGTAAGCTATAAGAAAAACTAGGTAAGCTTTAATGAGTGATACAGATACCTTGCTAATGCAAGGAATTGAGCAACAAACAATGGGGCGTTTTACCGAAGACGCCTATTTAAATTATTCCATGTACGTGATCATGGACCGCGCCTTACCGCATGTAGGTGATGGTTTAAAACCAGTACAGCGTCGTATTATTTATGCGATGAGCGAGCTGGGTTTGTCGGCTAACGCTAAGTACAAAAAATCAGCCCGTACAGTGGGTGACGTGCTTGGTAAGTACCATCCACACGGCGACAGTGCATGTTACGAAGCGATGGTATTAATGGCGCAGCCGTTTTCTTACCGCTACCCTTTGGTAGATGGACAAGGAAACTGGGGTGCGGCAGATGACCCTAAATCGTTTGCAGCAATGCGTTATACCGAAGCGCGTTTATCTAAGTTTTCAGAAGTACTATTAAAAGAGCTTGGCCAAGGCACCGTAGATTGGACACCAAACTTTGATGGTACAATGGATGAGCCTGTTGTACTGCCTTCTCGTTTACCGCATATTTTACTAAACGGTATAACGGGTATTGCCGTAGGTATGGCAACCGATATTCCGCCACATAACGTACGTGAAGTGGCTAGTGCATGTTGTTTATTACTTGATAAACCAAAAACAGAGCTTGAAGAATTACTTGAGCTTGTACATGCACCAGATTACCCAACAGATGCTGAAATAATTACTCCAAAAGCCGATATTCATAAAATATATAAAACCGGTCGTGGGTCTATCAAAATGCGTGCGGTTTATACCGAAGAGCATGGCGATATTGTTATTACAGCGCTGCCGCATCAATGTTCTGGTGGTAAAGTACTTGAGCAAATTGCAGCGCAAATGAACGCTAAAAAATTACCAATGATTGCCGATTTACGTGACGAGTCAGATCACGAAAATCCAACACGCATTGTAATTATTCCGCGCTCAAACCGCATTAAAGCTGAGCCATTAATGGCGCATTTATTTGCAACCACCGATCTTGAAAAAAATTACCGCGTAAACTTAAACATGCTAGGCCTAGATGGCCGCCCGCAAGTTAAAGACTTACGCTGTATTTTAAGTGAGTGGCTAATATTTAGACGCGAAACAGTGCGTCGTCGTTTGCAGTATCGTTTAGATAAAGTATTAGCACGTCTACATATTTTAGAGGGTTTGCTAGCCGCCTTTTTAAATATTGATGAAGTGATTGAAATCATTCGCAGCGAAGATAAACCAAAGCCTGTATTAATGGAGCGCTTTGATTTAACTGATACGCAGGCAGAAGCAATTCTAGAATTAAAACTTCGTCATTTAGCAAAACTTGAAGAGTTTAAAATTCGTGGTGAGCAAGACGAACTGGCTAAAGAACGTGATAAATTAGCGCAAATTTTGGGCTCAGAACGTCGTATGTCGACACTGCTTAAAAAAGAAATTCAAGAAGCCGCTGAAATGTACGGTGACGATCGTCGCTCACCAGTGATTGAGCGCTCAGAAGCGAAAGCACTTAACGAAAAAGATTTAATTCCGTCAGAGTCAGTTACTGTTGTGCTATCAGACAAAGGCTGGGCACGCGTTGGTAAAGGTCATGACTTAGATGTACAAGGCTTAAATTATCGCTCAGGTGACGGCTTTAGAGCCTCTGCTCGTGGTAAGAGTAATCAACCTGCGGTATTTTTAGATTCAGCAGGGCGGGCGTTTGCAACTGATGCGCACAGTCTACCTTCGGCGCGTAGCCAAGGGGAGCCAATGACAGGTCGTTTTAACTTAACACCAGGCGCTAATTTTGAGCACGTGGTAATGAGTGAAGACGAGCAAGTATTGCTTATGGCGTCAGATGCAGGTTACGGCTTTATTACCGACTTCAAAGACTTGGTTAGTAAAAATAAAAACGGTAAAGCGCTCGTAAGTGTCCCTAAAGGTGGAATATTACTTTCTCCTATTAGAGTGAACGATGTTGCTAGCGATTACTGTATGGCTATTTCTAACGAAGGTCGAATGCTTTTATTCCCGCTGCGAGACTTACCAAAATTAGGTAAGGGTAAAGGTAATAAAATCATCTCTATACCAGGTGCTAAAGTACAAGCCCGTGAAGAGTTTGTAAAAGTGCTTGCTGTTGTACCACTAGGTAGCAGTGTTACGCTTCATGCTGGTAAGCGTAAACTAACACTTAAACCAAGTGATTTAGAGCATTATCATGGTGAGCGAGGACGTAGGGGTAATAAACTACCGCGTGGCTTACAGCGTGTTGACGAAGCTGTTGTTGAGCTAACACCTCAAGATGATGAACCAATAGACGTTATTAGCGAAGAGTAGCCAATTACTTTTTTGTATAAATAAAAACGGTCTGCATTTGCAGGCCGTTTTTGTTTTAAAATAAAGAGCTTAAATATTTCAGCGTACACTTGTGCGCTATTGACTCGTTTGTGTCACAAAATAACGCTATAATAATTATAATTCATTTTTGGAGAAGCCCATTTGCTAGCTGTTATACGCGTTTTTATTATGCTGCTGTTTATATTATTCAGTTGTATTTTTGGTTTATTACTTTCGATTGTAAGACCATTTCACCCTAATAATGTACATATTATAGCGGGTTGGTTTGGCTCAATGGCTAAAATGGTTGGCGTTAAGCTAGTTCTAACACGTCATAAAGATGCCGTTGATCCAGGTCCTGCAGTTTATGTTGCTAATCATCAAAATAGCTACGACTTATTTACAGTGCCAGCAATGGTGCCAAAAAACTGCGTAAGTTTGGGTAAAAAGAGCTTAAAGTGGATCCCATTTTTTGGTCAGCTTTATTGGTTGTCGGGTAATATATTAATAGACAGATCGAATCGCTCCAAAGCGGCAGGAACTATCTCAAAAGCAGCCGAAAAAATTAAAAATAATGGCTTATCTGTATGGATGTTTCCAGAAGGCACACGAAGCTATGGAAGAGGGTTACTACCATTCAAAACGGGTGCATTTCACACCGCAATGAGCGCAGATGTACCCATAATTCCGGTATGTATGAATACAACACATAAAACCATTAAGCTAAATCGTTGGGATAATGGTACAATTCACATCGAAATGTTAGCGCCTATACCGCTTGATAAAGAAATTAGCGCGCGTGAGCATGCTAAAAGCGTGCATAGCATTATGGCTGCTAAAATAACTGAATTAGATGCTCAAGTGAGAGAAAAATAATGGAAAACTGGCGTGAAATAAGTGAAGACATCGTAAGTTCACTACTTGAAGATGGGTCAGACCCTGAAATACTTTATGAAGTAGAGCACCACTTTGTGTGTGAAGACTTTCCTAAGTTAGAGCAAGCTGCACTTGCTGCTTTTAAATTGGGTTACGATGTTGAAGAACCAGCAGAGCTTGAGCTTGAAGACGGTAACAAAATTTGGAGCTTTGACATTGTAGTTGAAGCTGAGCTAGACGTAGACGTTATTATGGAAGACGTTGATAAGCTAGCGCAACTAGCCGTTGAGTGCGAAGTTGAGTACGATGGTTGGGGTACTTACTTTCAAGAGTAATTAGCTGACTGTTATAAAAAAGACGATCATTGCAAAGTGCTCGTCTTTTTTAATGCCTGTAAAAGCGTGCTACCAAACATGCGCTTCCCCTAGGTTTTTTTCTAGGGACGATTAACTCTTTGTTGCCTAAATGGATGTGGTAAGGGGCGTGAACAGGACGCGGAAGCTTTGCTCGGTTTTTACTTATTTTCACATGGAAGTAAGCCAGTAGCGTAACGCAGGAGTAGTTACCGAGCCAGCTAGGTTACAAACCCCGCGCCGCGATTTAACCGCCCCCTAGATTAAACTAATTTCAATCCGCAAAGGACAACATGCCGAGTTCTGCTAAAACTTTTAATTCGAACTAAATCAAATCAACCTTCTAGGTGTTTTCAATAGTTTATTTAAAACTTATTGGTATGTTTTGTACAAATATTATTAATAAATTATCTATAGAAAATAAAATATCCACCTTCACTGAGCTCAAACACCTCTTAAATTTTCTAAGCTACCCTTCACTAATATAATAATACTTTCATCTTTAAATTCTTATTTCAAATGCATTTCGTTCTGCCATTATTAAATTTTATTTTATATAAACAGTCTAAATTAATTGGTTAACCAGTGGTATTCTAGTTAATTAAACTGAACGTAAGCTTTACTGCATAAAATAAAATGAAAACCAATTTTGTTATTACAGGAAATGCGATTTTTGAATTTTTAATAAATTACCAATTAAAGTTTTATTTAATGCTTTTTCATTATTTTATATTTTTCCCTTATCTGGGTTTTGTTGTTTTTTGACGGTGATTTATTTTAAGTCTCTGTTTTTATTTGTTTTTATTATATGTTGATTTAATGAATCTAAATGAAATCAATACTTATTACCTATTAAATAAATTGTTGCAAATTTATTACAAGCAATATAACTTGTGTCTCAGCCCAGCTGGCAATAATCATTGGTAATATTTATTTGTAAACCAGGAGCGGTTTTTTTACATTTAATTTATTACCAATTACACATAAAAACACAAGTTAAAACCTATTTGCAGGCGGTGATCTAGGCTCAAGTGAAATACTCATTTATAGCCATGTAGTAAGATTTTTTCATGTACAGGTTTGGAGAAATAAAGATAATGATTAACCAAAAATCCCTATTTATGCTTGCAGCAATGACTGCTAGCTCAAGTTTTGTACAAGCGGCAACTGTTAATAATGCTGGATTTGAAGATGGTTGGAATAACTGGAATGAAACAGAACCAGCGGCTATTTCAGGTAGTGCTTACAAGGGCTCTAAATCATTAAAAATTCAAGGTAGTCCAGGGCGTGTTTACCAGAATGTAGATGTAGATCGAAATACTCAGTACACGTTAAGTGCGTACGTACTTGGCAAGGGACAAATCGGCATTAACGATCTTAATGGTTTGTTTAAAAGTGAGAAATTTAACGTTTCTTCGTGGACAAAAGTATCTAAAACTTTCACAACAGCTAGCACTAATTCATTGCAAGTATTTGCTAAGCATGACAATAGCTCAAACGATGTTCGCTTTGACAGCTTTTCATTAACTAAGGGAAGTTCTTCTGGCGGCGGAGACACGGGTGGTGGTGATACTGGCGGTGGCGACACTGGTAGTGGTTCCGGCATAGCAAGCAATATCACCAACGGTAGTATTTTTGACCTTGAAGGTAACGATCCTCATCCATTAGTAAATAGCGACACTTTAGAGTTTGTTCCTCTAGAAGCGCGTCATATCACTCCAAACGGGAATGGCTGGCGTCATGAATATAAAGTAAAAGAAAGTGCACGTGTTGCAATGACTGAAACCTATGAGGTTTTTGAGGCAACTGTAAAAGTTGAAATGTCAGATGGTGGTAAAACGATTATTTCTCAGCACCATGCTAGCGATACGGGTACGATTTCAAAAGTATATGTTTCAGATACTGATGAATCAGGTTTTGATGATAGCGTAGCAGATAACGGGATTTTTGACGTTTATGTTCGCCTGCGTAACACCAGTGGTAAAGAAGAAAAGCATGCACTAGGTACTATTAGAAGTGGTGGTTCATTCAATCTAAAAGTAGTTAATAATTACGGTGATGTAGATGTGACTGCATTAGGTACTACCTTTGGTATTCCGGTAGAAGATGATTCAGAATCTTACTTTAAGTTTGGTAATTATTTACAATCACAAGACCCATATACACTAGATGAGTGTGGCGAGTCAGGAAACTCAGATTCATTTAAAGAGTGCTTTAAAGATTTAGGAATTACAAAAGCTAAAGTAACAATGACTGACGTTAGTTATACGCGTAAAACTAACTAATTATTTAGTAGTTTAGAAAGCCACTCAGTTTAAAGCTGAGTGGCTTTTTTAATGCTTTTTTAATGCTTTTTAAATGTATAAACTTAATCTATAACCATTTTTTATTTTTAAAATACACACCAATACCGCCAGTAAGTACAATCAAAAATATAACAAACGCACTAAACGCATAGGGGCTCTCGGTACCCGGAATACCTCCTACGTTTACGCCTAACAGGCCGGTTAAAAAGCCTAAAGGTAAAAACAATGCAGCTACAACCGACATTACATACATACGCTGATTTAATTGCTCAGACACTTGGTTAGTGATTGTTTGCTGAATGATTTGCGCACGTTCAATAGAGCTATCAAGCTCCTCTAAATAACGAATAAGTAAGTTTGTTGTTTCGTTTAATTTTGCTTTATCGTCATCTAACAGCCACGGGTAGTGATTATTTACCATTGAGCTAAGGGCTTCTTTTTGCGGTTTTAAATAACGCTTTAAGGCAATTGTTTGACGGCGCAACTGTGATAAACCTTGGTTATCAAACTTTTTACTTGGTTCATCTATTTCTTCTTCAAACTCGTCGAGTGTTTCATCTAGTGAGTCAATAACGCTTTGCATGCGAGAAGTTAGTTTTTGTGTAATAGAGCATACTAGCTCAGAAATATTGCATGGGCCTTTATTTTCATTTAAACAAGCGATCGTATCTTGCACCGATAATAAACGACGTTTGCGGGTAGTAATAAGAATGTCTTCGCTAATAAATAAACGAATTGAAACCATGTCTTCAGGGCTTTGTGCTGGATTTAAATTTACACCACGTAAAAATAACATATGTCCGTTAGTCGTTGATGTAATACGCGGGCGTGTTTCATCAGCAATTAAGGACTCTAATTCGTAGTCGTTTAAATGAGGTTGTGCCTTGAGCCATTCAACAGCCTCGCTTTGGCTATAGTCCATGTGCACCCAAAGTTTTCCGTGGCTTGGTTGCCAGCTATTTAGCTCATTAGTGCTTTCAATAGGGCGAGCGCCGCCTTGTCCATCAAGTACAAGTGCATGTAGTAAACCATTAATCATAATTATTTCTCATAATAGTGTATTTTTAATACCGTTAACTATAGTGTATCTACTTAAGTATTTTAAACTTACCTTTATTTTTAATAAGTTAAGCTTAAATAGCAAAATATATGCAGAGCCTTTGGGCTGAGTAAAGTGGCATAAAGTACTATTCAGCAAGGCGTGCATTGTGTGACCAGTTGTTTAAAAAGATCAATTTAATTTACTAATCGACTAGATAAATTTATTTCGTTGGTGTTTTTTTACCTGTAGCGTATAAGTCACTTTTTTATTAAGGGCACATTTATGACAGCAAAGATCACAGTTGGTTGGCGTGAGTGGTTAAGTTTACCTGGGCTTGGTATTAACGAGATAAAAGCAAAAATTGATACTGGCGCTCGCACTTCATGTATTCATGCAATTAACATTGAAGAATACGAAGTTGACTCAGAAAAATGGGTTAAATTTACGGCCCAGCCACTGCAAGATGATGAACAAACGCAAGTCACTTGCAATGCAAAAGTTAAAAAAATGAAGTACGTAACCAGCTCAAGTGGGCAAAAAGAGTTACGTTACTTTATAGAAACTACATTGCATGCAGGCGAGCATAGCTGGCCTATCGAGCTTACTTTAACAAGCCGTGCAACAATGAAGTTTAGAATGTTATTAGGGCGTACAGCCATGGAAAATCGTATAGTCGTTGACCCGGCTTTATCTCAACTATTAGGTCGTAAGGTTTAACTATGAAAATCGGTATTTTATCTCGCAACAGAAAATTATATTCAACGCGTCGCTTAATTGAGGCGGCAGAGGCACGCGGTCACGAAGTTAAAGTGATTGATGCATTGCGCTGTTATATGAATATAAACTCTGAGCAACCAGAAATTCACTATCGCGGTGAAAACTTAAAAGAATTTGACGCAATCGTCCCGCGTATTGGTGCATCGGTTACATTTTATGGCTGTTCGGTACTTCGTCAGTTTGAAATGATGGGTGTTTACCCTGTAAATGAATCAGTCGCTATTTCTCGTTCGCGCGATAAATTACGCTCACTTCAGTTACTTTCGCGCAAAGGCGTTGGTATGCCAGTAACAGGTTTTGCTAGCAAACCAGATGATGTAAAAGACTTACTAGAAATGGTAGGCGGTGCACCTGTTGTAATTAAATTACTTGAAGGCACACAAGGCATTGGTGTTGTACTTGCTGAAACACGCAAAGCGGCAGAAAGCGTTATTGAAGCATTTATGGGCTTAAAAGCTAATATTATGGTTCAGGAATACATTAAAGAAGCGGGTGGTGCCGATATACGTTGTTTCGTATTAGGCGATAAAGTAATAGCAGCAATGAAGCGCCAAGCACAAGAAGGTGAGTTCCGCTCTAATCTTCACCGTGGCGGTAGTGCTACATTAGTTCGTATTACTCCAGAAGAACGTAAAACGGCAGTAGCGGCGGCTAAATCAATGGGCTTGAACGTAGCGGGAGTTGATTTACTTCGCTCATCTCGTGGACCACTTGTGATGGAAGTAAACTCATCACCAGGTTTAGAGGGCATTGAAATAGCAACAGGTAAAGACATTGCAGGCATGGTGATTGATTTCATCGAAAAAAATGCTTCAAGTAAAGGAACAGCAACACGTGGCAAAGGTTAAAATTAACCGTCCTTTTTCCTTATTAGGAGAGAGTGTAGGCGTAGGCGAGCGTAAAACACTTGCCTTAGAGGCAGCTAAACTTTATACCCATTCACCACTTAATATTCCTATTGAAGTGGTTAACGGTGTAATGGAAGGTCCTGTGCTTATGGTGTGTGCGGCTATTCATGGTGATGAGCTAAATGGCGTAGAAGTTGTGCGTCAATTAATTGCTAAAATAGACCCAAGCCAACTGCGCGGTACAATAATCGCTGTGCCTATTGTGAATGTGTTTGGCTTTATTCATAAATCGCGTTACTTACCAGACAGACGCGATATGAATCGTAGCTTCCCAGGTTCTGAGCGTGGCTCACTTGCTGGGCGTATGGCTTATATGTTTTTTAATCAAGTGGCAATACATTGTACCCACATTATTGATTTACATACTGGCGCTATTCATCGAACTAACTTACCGCAAATTCGCGCTAACTTAGCTGATGAAGCAACCGCGGAAATGGCTAAAGCATTCGGCACGCCAGCAGTTATAGATGCATCATTGCGTAATGGCTCATTACGAAGTGAAGCTGCAAACCTAGGTATCCCGGTTATAACCTATGAAGCTGGTGAAGCACTGCGTTTTGATCCAATCGCAATTGCGGCCGGTGTACAGGGTGTTGATTATGTTATGCGTCATTTAAAAATGATCCGTGGCAAGCGTCCTAAAAAGTTACCAGATCCTATTATTGCAGGTTCAACTAGTTGGATACGTGCCGAAGTTGATGGCATTGTGCGTGCACAAGTATCACTAGGGGAGCATGTAACTAAAGGGCAAGTACTTGCTTATATTAGTAGCCCACTAGGTGACTCTGAGCTTGAGCTTTTAGCGCCTAAAGGCGGTATTGTTATTGGTCAGCAAACTATGCCATTGGTAAATGAAGGTGATGCGGTATTCCACCTTGCTTACTTTGCAAATGACAATAGTTTAGTAGAGCAGCAACTAGAGAACTTTATTGATGAGATAAACGATTTAGATGACGAGCTTAAAACCGCTGAACTAAATAACTAATAGCTAAACTAAATTCTGTTTAGCTGAGCATTAAAAAGCCGCAGTAGGTAATTACTTACTGCGGCTTTTTTGTGAGTATTGCTTTATAAACGATGCTTTTTAAACTATGTTTTTTTAGGGCCAATAATACGTTTTATAACGGGAGCTTTTGTTGGCTTTGGTTCTTTATTTAAAACCATGACAGGGCGTGTCACAAATAAATTATTAGGGTAAATTACACGGTGCCCATCAATATGCTCAAGTACTACATTCATTAAGCCCATTTCAACAATGCGCCCTTCAATATGATTTGCACCATCAATAATTCGTACCCAATAACCAACGCGGCAATCGTTTTGAATAAACATTAGTAAAAATGCGGTGAGATTACTTAATAATGACCAAGCAGCGAAGAGTGCTACGCCCAACATAGCAAATAAAGAGGAGCCTAAAACCAATAAGCCACGCAGCTCTATACCCCAAAATACTAAAACTAAACACAGCACGACAAAGGCGAGTATAATTTTTAGTAAGAGCTCTGCACGATATTTTCGGTGTAAATCAACTTTCCCCTTAATTGCTTTTTCGAGTAATTTTTTGGTTATTTTTAATAGCAGAGGGAAAACCAAAATAGCGATTATAGTTACAATTAACTTATATTGTGATGCAAACAATTCTAAAACTTCTATTATTTCCACATTAGGCCCTGAACTTTAATACCAATTTAATTTAATTCAATTGGTATTAGTTTAACGCGTTTGTATTATTTAAAAAGTGTTTTTAACGCTCACTAACCACTGTACTGAGTCTACGTCATCGTAGCTATCAACTGGGGCTGCAATATCAATGTGGATCATGGTTCCTGAGTTTGCACGACTTGGTGCTAAACGAAGACCCACGCCTATATTTTTTAATACATGTGCGTTTTCGCCATTATCTTTATCGTTAAACCATGCTCTGCCCACATCTACAAAAGCTGCGCCACCCACTTTAAATAGTTGTAGTAAATCGTACTCCCAGTAATAGCGCTTTTCTAGATTAACTAAAAAGCTGCGGTCGCCATGTTGATAATCCATAGGGTAACCACGCAGGCCTGTTTCGCCGCCTAAAGTAAGTTGTTGATCAGCAGTAAGGTTTTTTGCGTATTGTACCCGGGCTTTAACATACCAAGATTGGTCTTCACTGGTATTTAAATAATATTGTACTTGGCTAGTGGCCATAAAGTTTTCGAGTTTTTTCTGTTCTTTATTCCAATAGCCATCAATATCAGCACTAAAACGCCATAAGGTATTATCGTTAGTAAAGTGGGCTTTTTTAAAGTTAACAGAATACACCGCGCGGCTGTCGTCATTACTTAATGATTCGTCTGAATAGCCAATTAAGCTTTTAATATTCCAACCTAAGTTTAAATCCTCAGTGCGAGATATACTGTCAAAATTGCGTACTTTTATGTAGTTATCTTCAAACCAATGGCCGCTTATAAAGGGATAACTTAAACTTCTGTCATCGGCAAGTGGTGCAAATGTAGTGTCTATAGCTTCAAAGGTATGCTGCTCGTCGGTATAACCTAAGGTTAAGCGTTGGGTCCAATTATTATTAAGCGCTTTAGAGTGTCCTATAAATGCACGGTTTAAATCAGTAGTTTGATCAAATTCGCTAAACTCTTCGCCGCGTTTATATAGTGACTCTTCGCGCTGCTCAGAATAGCTTAAAATACCGTAACTAAAAGGGGTGTCTATCGCGTAAAATGGATAGGTTAGCTCAAGTAAATGGCGCTTGCCATCGCTGTTATCAGCGTACTCTAAACGGCCGCGGTAGCGAGTAGAAAAAATATTAGGATCGTCGTAAACAAATAAATAACCGCTACGATCGCTGTCGGTCGTGCGTGACAAAGAAAGGCGCTTCCCCCAACCAAGCAGGTTTGATTCTCTAAAACCTATACTTGATTTATTTTCTCCACCGCTACGGCTAAAGTTTACTTCAGGTAAAAGTGTCCATAAATCACGGGTAACCACTTCTACATTAACGTCACCGTCGCAGTTTTCGATTGCACTAATTTGTGCATCATATAAGTAACTTTCTTTACGAAGTAAGCGCTCAGACTCGGCAAGCTTTTTAGCATCGTACTTGTCACCAGGGGAGAATAATAAAAGGTTATTAATGACATCGGGCTCTGTTTGAATATGAGCGCGGTTAGCAAATCGGAATAGGGCATTATTTTCCTCTTCAAGCTCAGTATTAAATACATTAAGTTGCTTGAGCTTTATTGAGGCTATTTTAGCGTTACTATTACTGTGCGTGAGGGTTGTTTTGTCTTGAACTTCTCGGCGTAAGTTTTTATTTGTGCTTAAATCTGTCTGTTCTACAAGGCAGTTATCAGTTTTCGTTGAAGATTGTTGTGCGAATGCATTAGGCACATAAAAGCTTAAAACCGTTAAGCTAATACAACATTGTGCTATCCATTTCTTGTTCACCATTAAACCTCTTTACTGCTACGTAGCAAATGACTATCGTAATATCAGCTTACATCATTGTTATTATAATGTAAGTAAAAGGTATGGATTTTGAAACTAATTAATTGTTACTCATATTCACTTATGTTAATAACCAACCTGGTTTAGAACCGCCTGTGGGCGGGGTATTAAAAGCTAACTTAAATAAAATGCTAAAGCGGCTAATAAGTGCTCAGCTTCATGGCCTTCGGCATTAATCCAAATACTTTGGCTGTAATGCTCATAGTTTAAATTAAAGGTCTGCTGATTATAGGTAAAGCGGACTTGATGGCGATCGGCGCCTGCAGAATACTCATTGAGTGTTACATCGTCCGAGTGTAAAAAGAGTGTGCTCCACAGTTCAAAGTCCTCATCGTGTGGAGGCTCGACTGGCGTAATTAAAATGTATTTATGGGCGTGGTCATATTCTATTTGGGTCATAACATTCTTAATTTGTAGCTAGGTAATTGCGAATTGCAGTTAAAAATTCGCCGCCGTATTTATTTAACTTAGTAAAACCCACACCCGACACTTTTAAAAATTCGCTGTCGTTTGTTGGCATAAGCTGCGCCATTTCTGCTAGCGTTTTATCATTAAATACCACATAAGGTGGTACATCATCGGCATCAGCAAGTTCTTTACGTAGTGCGCGCAGGCGAGCAAACAGTTTTTTGTCGTAATTAAATTGCGCTAACTTATCTTGATAAACGTGTTTGGCTTGCAGGCGTGGCTCGGCTAATTGCAGTGCGTACTCACCTTTTAAAATTGCACGCGCGGCTTCGGTTAACCTAAGTGACGCACCTTGCGTTATATCTTGGCTAAGTAAGCCTTGATGAATAAGCTGGCGTAAAATACTAAGCCAAAATTCACTGCTTTTATCTTTACCTATGCCGTAAGTGCTTAGCTCATGATGATTGTTATCGCGTATGCGGCTAGTATTTGCACCACGTAGTAATTCAACAATGTACCCAAGACCAAAGCGCTGGTCAGCTCTATACACACAAGAAAGCGCTTGTTGGGCAACCAATGTACCATCAAAGCTTTTTGGCGGATTTAAGCAAATATCGCAGTTGCCGCAGGGTTCGCGTTGATATTCACTAAAGTAGTTAAGCAAAATTTGGCGGCGACACGTTTGTGCTTCGGCAAAGCTTGCCATTGCGTTAAAGCGTTGTTCTTCTACACGGCGGCGTTGCTCGTCGTCTATGTCTTCAAAAAAGCGTCTTACACGGCCAATATCAGCTGGGTCAAAATACATTATGGCTTCTGCGGCAAGTCCATCTCGCCCAGCACGCCCCGTTTCTTGATAGTACGACTCGATACTTTTTGGAATATCGTAATGCAGTACAAAACGTACATTGGGTTTATTAATCCCCATACCAAAAGCAACGGTTGCGACCACTATTTGTATATCGTCACGGGCAAAACCAGTTTGTACAAATTGTCGTTGCTCGTTACTCATACCTGCATGGTAAGCGGCAGCGTTTAGCCCTGCATCTGCAATTTTTTCAGCAATATCGTCTACGCGTTTACGGCTGGTGCAATAAATAATACCGCTTTGGCTTTTTTGCTCTTTTAAGTAGCGAAGCAGTTGCACCATAGGTTTAAATTTTTCTTCTATGGTGTAGCGAATATTGGGGCGATCAAAGCTGCCAGTATGAATATAAGGCTGTTGTAGTTTTAGTTGCTCAACTATATCAAAACGGGTGGCTTTATCGGCAGTTGCAGTGAGCGCCATCATGGGTACATGTGCAAAACGTTGCTTTAATTCGTTTAAGCGAAAGTAATGAGGCCTAAAATCGTGACCCCAATGCGACACACAATGCGCTTCGTCAATGGCAAATAAGCTTACATTTAAATGCGATAAACGCTCTAAAAATTCGCGTTGTAATACTTTTTCAGGTGCCACATATAAAAGCTTAATTTGCCCCTGATGAAGCTGTTGATACACCAATTGCTGCTCTTCTCGCGCTAAGCTGTTATTTACGTAAGCGGCTTTAACCCCAAGTGCTTGAAGTTGACTTACCTGATCTTGCATTAGCGATATGAGCGGAGATATAACAATAGTGACGCCTTCAAGCACTAAAGCGGGTATTTGATAGCAAACCGATTTTCCGCCGCCAGTAGGGAGCAATACAAGCGAGTCTTGGCCGTTAATAGCAGCATCAATAACTGTTTTTTGGCCGTCGCGAAATTCACTGTAGCCAAACACTTGTTTGAGGACAGTTTCGGGTTTACGCACAAGGGTGCTAGAAGGTGGTGTTGATGTATTCATTGGCGGGTATTTTAGTGGTTTTTTAGTGAGATGTCTTTAGCTGAGTTACTTATACCAATCCGCAATACTACTTAATCAATTTGAGGGATCAAATCTGACGCTCGCTGCGTTAAAAATTTCTGATATAGAACAACTAAATAACGAGTTTTTTGCCTTGTTATAGACACTATTTTCTTACCTCCAGATAGATCACTTAATTAAGCTAATTGGTATTAACCTCAACTCTATTGTAAGTAAATTAAACTCTGGTAGTGTTGAAACCGCTTATTAAGATAGATCTGCTTCCTTAAAGTTAGGTTGCTAAGTAAATGATTTAACTAGAACCTCGTAGTTTTGCTTAAGTTATGCTTTACTCATCGTACCAGTTTAAGCATGGAGAATAATAATGAATAAAGAAATGTTAATTGAACAAGTGGGTGCATTATTTGTAAATGGCATGCCGTTTAACCAGTTTTTACAAATATCGGTTGAGTCGTTGAGCCCTGAACAGGCCAAAATTACGTTTCCGTGGAAGGATGTACTCATTGGTAACCCTGCGCAAAAAATACTGCACGGTGGTGTTATTTCAGCCGTACTTGATAATGTAGGCGGTATGCTCGCGGCAGCAAGCGTGATTGATAAGCTCACCGATTTAGATATAGGAAGTGTGCAAACAAAATTAGCCACGCTTGGGACTATCGACTTGCGCACTGATTATTTGCGCCCTGGTAAAGGAGAGAGCTTTACAGCGAGTGCCACACTTATTCGCTCAGGTAATAAAGTGTGTGTTTGTCGAATGGAATTACATAATGAACAGTCTGTTCAAATTGCTTTTGGGACAGGCACGTATTTAGTTGGATAAAACGTGTATGGGAAGTAAACTAGCGGCCTTTTAAATCACTAAGTGTTTATTATGTCGATTGATACTGAGCAGCGTAAAGGTGCTATTTTTGCTTGTCTTGCTTTTTTTATGTGGGGCCTTGCGCCAATATATTTTAAGTTGATTCAGCATGTTTCTGCCTTTGAAATTTTAATGCATCGGGTTGTTTGGTCGGTTGTATTTTTAGTACTAGTAGTAAGTGTTTTAAAGTATTGGGATAAAGTTAAACGCATTATTGTTCAGCCTAAGCTTTTGCTTATGCTTGTTATTACCTCAACATTACTAGGGTTTAACTGGGGTTTATTTATATGGGCTATAAATAATAACCATATGCTTGATGCGAGTTTGGGCTATTACATAAACCCTCTTTTAAATGTATTACTGGGTATGCTCTTTTTAGGTGAACGCCTGCGTAAGTTTCAAGGTGTAGCAGTGGCACTGGCCTTTACCGGTGTTGTGCTGCAGCTAATTAGTTTTGGCTCGTTTCCGGTAGTGGCATTTTCATTAGCTATATCATTTGCACTTTATGGGTTGTTACGTAAAAAACTACCCGTTGAAGCCTTGCCTGGCATTTTACTCGAAGCACTTATATTACTGCCTGTTGCACTCATTTATTGGTGGTTAATGGTGCCTACAACAACATCAAGCCTGCCAGCTAACGATTGGCATACTAATGCATTACTGATTAGTGCAGGTATTGTAACTACATTACCATTGCTGTGTTTTACCGGCGCCGCTAAGCGTTTGCAATACACTACATTAGGCTTTTTTCAGTATATTGGGCCAAGCCTAATGTTTATATTGGCAGTGGTGTTTTACGGTGAAGTGTTTGACGCTGAGAGATTAGTAACGTTTGCATGTATTTGGAGTGCGCTAGCTATTTTTAGTTGGGATTCTTACAATCAATCACGCAAACGTAAAAAAGCGGCTATTACAGCCGCTGAAGTATAATTAACCTAATAGAGCTGTTAGCTAACTACTTTATTACGACCAGATTCTTTAGCGTCGTAAAGCTTTAAATCGGCCTGTTTTAATAATTCATCAATTTGATAAACAGGTCCATCTGCAAAACCAATAGATATAGTAAATTTGATTTTTTCTTTACTAAACTCTTGGCTATTCGCCTCTATAAAGTACCTAAAACCTTCAAGTCTTTTTAGCGCTTCTTGTTTATCCGCATTTGCAAAGTAAACGGCAAACTCTTCGCCACCTAAGCGGGCCACTAAATACTTTTTAAAATATTTGCTAAAGCAAATGGAGAGCCCTTTTAATACTTCGTCGCCTACATCATGCCCGTGAGTGTCATTAATTATTTTAAAATGGTCAATATCAAGCATGGCTAGCGCTCCTGAACCTTGCTTATTTTTAATCTTTTTGAGTGATTTGTTTGTTTCTTCAAAAAAGTAACGACGATTAGGTAGATTAGTTAGGTAATCGGTGTTGGCTTGGCGTTTAATTGTGGCTATTTGTTCTAGCATATCGACGTTTTGGCTAAGCCTGCAGTAAAACTCTTCACTATTAAAAGGTTTATGTAAATAATCGTTTGCGCCATTTTTTAAAAATAAACTAGAAAGCCCTACAGAGTCAGAGCCCGAAATACCAATAATGGCTTTTTCGTCATTGCTATATAAGCGGCGAATTTCGCTACATAACTCATCACCATTCATGTTTGGCATTTCGTTATCAGTAATGATGACTGAAATGTCGGGTGAACTTTCGAGCATTTTTAATGCTTCTTGTCCGTCTTGTGCTTCAATAATTTGATATTTGTGACGAACTAACAAGCTGCAAATGTATCGTCGAGTCGATTTAGAATCATCAACAACGAGTACTTTTACATTTTCATTGCGAGGTAAGCGGTGTAATTGTTTTTCTAGGTATTGGTAAGCTTGTTTGTTTTCTTTAATGATGTAATCGATGATTGGGTATTTTTCGACGGTGTCGCGGGTTTTTTTATCAATATTACCCGTCATTACAATAGTTGGGATATCAGCATTAACAGTGCAGGGTACTGCTTCACCTGATGGGGCATCAGGTAATATAAAGTCAACTACAGCGCAAAAGTAGCTATTTTTACTTATAAGCTCTTTTGTTTGTGCTAATGACTCTGCTATATCAACTTCATAGCCTGCTTTAAGCGCGATGTGCTTTTGCACTCGCGCCATTGCAGGTGTATCTTCAACTATTAGTATTTTTCGCGTCACGGAACAACCCTGTTTATATTTTGCAAAAATATTTGCTTATACAAGTTGTAACTGTTAAAACGCAAAAAAGCAAATAACTTAAGTACTTACAGATTATCCGCTTCTGAATAATACTCTTGGCTAATCGGTGCCGGTCCTGACATTTTTGAGCGGCCAAATAAAGTATGAAACTTAGTTTTACAGGTCGTTAGCTTTAAGTATTTTACCCAAGCACGTTCGATTGGGTTAGTAGGTTCTTGTGAGCCAGTGACTACTGCTACAAACTGTTCTTGATGTTCGTTTTGCGGCTCAATTGTTTTACTGTATAAGCCTCTTAAAACAACACCGTGTTGTTCTAATATACTGGCTTCTAATAAGGTGAAGTTTCCGCTGCGGCTAAAACCACGTGGAAAATTCTGATCATCATAAAATTGACGTTGGCTAACAAATGCTTGGCGTAGTAATGAAATGTTATTGCTCATAGCTTTATCCTCATACCCAATTAATTAGCTGGAGTATGATGCAAGTTTGGCAATTTATTAAACAAATTATTTTTATCGTGAGGATAAAAAATTGGATATCGATTTATTAAAAACATTCGTTGAGGTAGTGCGTACGCGTCACTTTGGTAAAGCGGCCGAAAACCTTTATATTACGCAGTCTGCAGTGAGCTTTAGAATTCGCCAATTAGAGCAAGGGCTTGGTGTTAATTTGTTTATTCGCCAGCGTAATAATATTCAACTTACAGCACCTGGCGAGCGCTTATTACCGCACGCACAAATGATTATTACGGGCATGCAGCGGGCCAAAGTCGATGTTGCACTTGCCGACAATATGCATAAGCAAATTAGCTTAGCAGGAACGCCTAATATTTGGGATGCTTTTTTACAGTTTGGTATAACAAATATTGTATCGGCGATGCCGGGCGTGTCGTTAGTTGCAGAAGTTAAAGCACAACAAGAGAGCACTCGACTTTTATTAGAGCGTACTCTCGATTTGGCAATATTATTTGATCCACCAAAAGTAGATGAACTCGTAGTAGAGCGTATTTGTGAGTTGCCAATCATTCCAGTAAGCGGATACGACACCGCAACGAACGAAAACTTTTTTGATAATCAATATGTGTATGTGGATTGGGGAACTACTTTTTCTCTTTGGCATGCGCGTCAGTTTACAGGAAAAACGCCACCTTACTTTAGAACCAGCACGGGACGTATTGCACTTGATTTAATACTGCAATGTGGTGGTAGTGCATTTATACCTCAAGTATTGGTTGAAGGGCATTTAGAAAAAGGTGAGTTGTTTCATGTTAAAGGGGTAGAAAACACCTCAAGAGACGTATTTATTGCGTATCACAGAGACAACGAGCAAAAAGAGCTAATAGAAACCTTAGTTAATTTACTTTCGCAAATGACGCCAAGCTTGTCATTAAAGCAAGGTAAGTAAGTACGACCATCTACTAGGCTTTCATGTTATTTTGATTTCATATTTAATGCATTTTTATTAACAAAAAAAGACAGTAATATTTCTATTGTAATATTACTGTCATTTAGGAATGACAAAATGCAGCAGTTTTGAAAATTAGTCTTTTGTGATTATCCAAGGAAATAACATGAAATTTGTAAAATCGAGCTTATGCTTAGCACTATTAAGTGGTTTATCTTTTAATGCACTTGCCGACGTAGACATTTACGGTAAAGCGAATGTAACAGTGCAATCATCTGATGATGGCGAAGGGTCTTTTACCGAGATAAAAAGTAATGCATCTCGTCTTGGTATTAAAGGTTCTGAAAAAATAAATGATAGTTTAGAAGCGGTATATAAGTTTGAGTTTCAAGTTGATGTGTCTGATGCTGATTCAAAAGGCGATAACGACGACAATATTTCTGCGCGTAACCAATACGTTGGTTTAAAAGGTGCGTTTGGTCAGGTTGTAATTGGTCGTAACGATACTGCGCTTAAGCAATCTCAAGGTAAGTTAGATTTATTTAACGACCTTGAAGGCGATATTAAAAATGTATTTAAAGGTGAAAACCGCTTAGGAAACACAGTTAGCTACTCATCAAACTCATACGAAGGCTTTAAAGTACTTGCTACTTTTGTAGCTGAAGACGATGTAGACGCTGATAACGGTTATTCAATGGCGGTGACATACGGTGACGTGGCTCTTAAAAAGAGCGCGGTATACGCCTCTATTGCAGCCGATAGTGAAGTAAATGGCTACGACGTAGTGCGTGCATCAATCCAAGGTAAAATCGAAAACTTTAAATTGGGTGCAATGTACCAAACACAAGAAGCAGTAGATGGCAGCGCAGAAGCGGATGGTTACTTGCTAAATGCTGCTTACAGCATGGGTAGCAACACATTTAAAGTGCAATACCAAGATATGGACTTTGACGACAGCGACGATAAGTCAGCAATTTCAGTTGGTCTTGATCACAAATTAAATAAAAACATTAAAGTATTTGGTTTTTACTCAAGCTTTGACATGGACAACAATGTTGACCAAGATTACGTAGGCTTAGGTATGGAATACAAGTTTTAACGACTAGTCTAATTAGTTAGAACACTCCCTTTTTAACCGCGCTCCTTTGAGCGCGGTTTTTTTTGCTTTAAATTATTTACCCGCCCATAATAGACCCTCATTTGGAATGAGGTGCAAATCCTCAACTATTCCCGTAACTGTAATTAGTACAACGCTTTAAGTCAGATACAAATGAGCAATACCAATCAGCATAAATATTTGAACAATTTAACGAATTAAATTTATCGCTTAATAGGTTCTATATCTAAATAGATTGGTATAATTTTTTAACGAGCGGGTTTACTCATTTTTATTAATGCACTAGTTATTGTTAGCTGTATTGTTAGTGAGTACACGCCTACCAAGGACTCACTGTTGCACACTAAATCAGCGCTAAACACGCCTTTACTAAACGTTAAAAACGTATCATGGGGTATTGGCAATAAAACGATTCTCAAAAAAATAAACCTTAAAATAACCACAGGTAAATTTGTTGGTTTAATTGGACCTAATGGCGCAGGTAAATCGAGCTTATTGCGTTGTTTATATCGTTTTAATAAACCAAGTGATGGCGTTGTAGAGTTTAACAACACCGACATTTGGCAGCTAAAAAGTGATGAGTACGCAAAAAAAGTCGCGGTTGTTTTACAAGAAACCCCTTCGCAATTTAACTTAAGCGTATTTGATGTTATTGCACTTGGGCTAACGCCTCATAAATCGCTATTTAGCTCAATAACCAATATTGATAAACAAAAAATCATCCAAGCTATCAACACCGTAGGGTTAGTGGATCATATTGATCAAAGTTTTGAATCGCTCTCAGGCGGTGAAAAACAAAGAGCGCTTATTGCTCGTGCTATTGTGCAGCAACCTCAACTATTAATTATGGACGAACCAACCAGCCATTTAGATGTTAAATACCAAATACAGGTTATGGAGCTTGCTAAATCGTTGGGTGTAACGGTATTTGCATCGTTTCACGATTTAAACTTAGCCTCTGCAATGTGCGATGAACTAGTGGTTATTAAAAACGGTGAAATTACACATACAGGCACGCCAAGTGAGGTATTAACCGAAAACATGCTAGGCGACGTTTTTGGTGTTTGCGCCCAAGTAAATAACCACCCGCAAATATCGAAGTCGGGAAATAGCATCCCTCATATCACTTACTTTTATGGCTACAAATAATATGAGCGCAGTTAATACTCGCCAATCATTTGCGCTATTTATAAGTGTTGTAGCTGCTTTATTTAGCTTATTTGCAGCACTTAGTTTTGGCGCAGCAGAGACCTCACTTCAAGATGTATTTAATAGCTTTTTACTCTCAAATGATGCGTCTTTTAATTCGCGTATTATTTTTGAACTAAGAATGCCACGCACATTACTCGCCTTTTTAGCAGGCTCTGGCTTAGCAATTGCGGGGCTTATTTTACAAACGGTAACGCGCAACCCTTTAGCCGATCCTTACTTATTTGGTATATCGTCGGGTGCCTCATTTGGCGTGGTGTTACTTATGGCGCTAGCAGGCATTAGCGCAGGCTTTATGCTATCGGCAGCAGCATTGCTGGGCAGCTTACTCGCTATGAGTTTATTAATACTTATTGCAGGTAGGCAGCAAAGTGCACAGGTAGAATCAATGTTATTAGCTGGTGTTGCTCTGTCATTTTTATTTAGTGCATTTACCAGTTTGTTGCTTTATTGGAGCGACCCTCAGGCGGTAGCCGCTATTTTATTTTGGACACTGGGCAGCTTTGCTCGTGCGCAGTGGGCTACGCTTTGGTTACCTTTATTGGTAATCACATTGTGTACGTTTGTAATGCTGAGCTTTAGAAGGCAACTCAATGCTATGTTACTTGGCGATGAAAGCGCAATTACATTAGGTGTTAGGGTCCAGCGCTTTAGAATACTTATGCTGGTTTTGAGCTCATTAATTACCGCTGTGCTGGTGGCTATGTGTGGTGGTATTGGGTTTGTAGGATTAATGGTGCCGCACATTGTGCGCTTTTTTATATCCCAAGGCACCATCGCTGGCTTACTGGTAACCAGCTTAGTGGGCGGTACATTTATGGTGTGGGTTGATGTACTTTCGCGCTCCTTGCTAAAAAACCAAGAATTGCCCGTAGGCGTTATTACTGCTGCTATTGGTAGTGTGTTCTTTTTAAGTTTATTGTTTTTTAGAAAGCGAAGGGTGTAATTCCATGAAAACCTTAATGGTGCAAGGCACTACTTCCGACGCAGGTAAAAGCACTTTAGTTGCAGCCCTTTGCAGGGTATTTGCTAAGCGAGGGGTAAAGGTTGCGCCTTTTAAACCACAAAATATGGCACTTAATAGCGCAGTAACAAAAGATGGCGGCGAAATTGGTCGTGCGCAAGCTTTGCAAGCAATAGCAGCTAAAGTAGAGCCCGAAATAGATTTTAACCCTATATTACTTAAGCCTAATAGCGACACGGGCGCACAAGTGATTATTCACGGAAAAGCCATTAGTAATATGGAAGCTGGCAAATATCACGACTATAAAAAAGTCGCGATGGATGCAGTAATTACCTCACATAACCGCTTAGCTAAACGCTTTGAATTACTCCTTGTTGAAGGAGCGGGGAGCCCTGCTGAAATAAACCTGCGTGAAAACGATATTGCCAATATGGGTTACGCCGAAGAGGTAGATTGCCCTGTTATTATAATTGCCGATATTGATAAAGGTGGTGTGTTTGCACATTTGGTAGGTACGCTTGCGTTGTTAAGCGAGTCAGAACAAGCGCGCGTAAAAGGCTTTGTTATAAACCGCTTTAGAGGCGATATAGGTTTGCTGCAAGGCGGGCTAGATTGGCTTGAAGAATACACAAACAAACCCGTACTTGGTGTATTACCTTATTTGCACGACCTAGCGCTTGACGCTGAGGACGCCGTTGCAATTGATAATAACGTAACCAATGCCACAATTAATATTGCAGTGCTGCTCGTGCCACACATTAGTAATCATACCGATTTTGATGCACTGCGTTTGCACCCAAACATTAATATAAATTATGTGCGCCACACGCAAACGATCCCAGAAGTTGATCTGATCATTCTACCAGGCAGTAAAAACGTGCTGGGGGATTTAACCTTTTTGAAAAATGAAGGCTGGGATTTACAAATTAAGCGCCACTTACGCTATGGTGGCAAAGTACTTGGAATTTGTGGCGGCATGCAAATGCTGGGCAATACGCTCAACGATCCCGATGGTATTGAATCGTCATTAAAGCAAGTAAATGGGCTTGCTCTGTGCGATTTTGAAACCACGCTGACAACACAAAAAGTATTAACCAAAATAACCGCTACACTACTTTTAAATAACCAATCAACACCCTGTAGTGGTTACGAAATACATGCAGGTATTAGCCAAGGTGCAGCGCTTAATAAGCCGTTTTTAACCTTTGACGAAAACCACCCAAATGGCTTTAAAACTGATGGCTTTATTAGTGACGATAATGCTATTGCAGGCACCTATTTACATGGTTTATTTGATGAAGCCGATGCGACATCGCAAATTTTAAAATGGGTAAAACCAAGCGCTACCATTAATCCTATTAGTATTACCGATCACCGCGAGCAGCAGTTAGAGCGCTTAGCAACCATGTGCGAAACGCATTTAAATATACAGCAAATTATCTCGATTTATGAAGGGCACAATAATGACTGAACAAAATAACGATAAGCACCAACAACGCCAACAAAAAGTAAAAGAGCAAGTGGATGCACGTGTTGCTGCCGCACAAGATGTTAAAGGTATTTTTCAGGTGATTACGGGTAATGGTAAAGGTAAATCAACCTCGGGTTTTGGCGTTGTAGCACGCTGCGTAGGTCATGGTAAAAAAGCAGCCGTTTGCCAGTATATCAAAGGTACTTGGGAATGTGGCGAGCGTAATTTATTACAAGGTGCAGGTGTTGAGTTTGTTGTAATGAACACCGGTTTTACCTGGGATACGCAAAATAAAGAAGCTGATACCGCAGCCGCCCAAGCAACATGGCAAGAGTCAAAACGCATGCTTGCTGATAGCAGTATTGATTTAGTATTACTCGATGAACTTACTTACATGGTGACTTACGGTTACGTTGATTTAGATGAAGTAGTAACAGCGCTTAATAACCGCCCGCCAATGCAGTCGGTTATTATTACAGGGCGTGCAGCGCACCGCACTTTAACCGACCTTGCCGACACAGTAAGCGAAGTGCGTAATGTAAAACATGCATTCGATTCAGGCATAAAAGCGCTTGAAGGGTTTGATTACTAATGTTTAAAGCGTTTTTTATTGGGCTGCTGCTTTTTAGTTTATCGGGCAGTGCACTTGCAGAGCAGACTAATGATTCTAAAAAACTGCGAATAATCGCGCTTGCACCACATATAGTTGAAAACCTATTTGCCATAGGGGCGGGCGATAATATTGTGGGCACGGTTGATTATGCCGACTATCCTGCTGAGGCCCAAAGTATTGAGCGCATAGGGGGTTATTACGGCATCTCGCTTGAAAAAGTATTGGCGCTTAAACCCGACTTAGTAATTGCGTGGAAAAGCGGAAATCAAAGCGAAGATTTAGCCCAAATAGAGCGCCTGGGCATAAAAGTATATTTAAGTAACCCGACCACAATCGCTGGTGTAGCCGACGAGTTACTTACTTTTGGTGAATTTACAGGGAATATTGAGCAAAGCCAGCAAGCGGCAAATGCATTTACACAAAAACTAAACGCGATTGTTAAAAGCCAGCAAGATAAAAAAAATATTACCGGATTTTATCAGTTATGGGCTGAGCCTATGATGACAGTAAGTAAAAATACGTGGATAAGCCAACTGATTGAAACATGCCATGTAAGTAATGTATTTGCCGATAGCGTTACAGATTACCCACAAATTAGTATCGAAAATGTCATTGTTACTAAGCCACAAGTTATTATTATCCCTGATGAAAAATCAAAAACGCCACAGCCGGTTGTTAATTGGCAAAAGTGGCCAGAAGTGCCCGCTGTTAAAAATGATCAATTTATTAGCGTAAATGCCGATTTATTACATCGTTTTACTCCGCGCATGCTAGATGGACTCGCGGATATGTGTGATAAAATAGACGCATCACGTAAACAGATTAAGAGTACACAATGAGCGATTGGGCTACATTTTTAGAAAGTGAATTACAGCAACCTTACATGCAGGAAACGTTAGAGTATGTGGCTAATCGCCGCAATGAAGGTGTTGCTGTTTATCCGCCTGAACCTCAAGTATTTAGTGCTTTTGATGCCACAGCACTAAATGACATCCGCGTTGTAATTTTAGGACAAGACCCATACCACGGAGAAGGGCAAGCGCATGGCTTGTGTTTTTCGGTATTGCCTGATGTAAAAAAGCTGCCGCCGTCGCTTAAAAATATGTACAAAGAGTTAGCTACCGACATTACTGGTTTTACTATTGCTGATCACGGTTACTTGCAAAGTTGGGCAGATCAAGGCGTGTTTTTACTTAATACCGTACTGACCGTTGAGCAAGGGCAAGCGCATTCCCATAAGCATTTAGGGTGGGAGCAATTTACCGATAACGTAATAGCGCACATTAATGAACACTGCGAAGGTGTAGTCTTTATTTTATGGGGCGCACATGCACAGAAAAAAGGTAAGGGCATAGACAGCGCTCGCCATCATGTTTTAAAAGGGCCGCACCCATCGCCACTTTCGGCGCATAGAGGCTTTTTTGGTTGTCAGCATTTTTCAAAAACGAATGAGCTATTACAAGCCCAAGATAAAAAGCCGATTAACTGGCAGGTGTAAATAACCTGGGCTCTGAATAATAAATTTATCTCATACAGCTAATTTCAGCGCATTAAAAAAGGCTTTCATATAATGAAAGCCTTTTTGTTTAGTTGGGGCGTATTGGATTAAAAATTTAGCTCATCAATCGCAATACTGTCTGTAAAAAAATCATATTCCTGTAATTCTTTACGTAAGCGGTGTTTGTCTTTTATTGCTTCTATTTCCCGCCATTTTCTTTTTTTATTTTTCTGAGAGGTTTTCCTTGTTGTATCTGGTCCTTCTAATATCTCTAATATATCGTTTAGGCTATCCATGTACTTCTCCTATTGATTTTATTGACCTCAAGAATACCTATACCACAGGCCTAGCTAAAATAGAACAAAAAAGTGACAGTAATGTTACGAAGATGTGATGAATTGATGAAGGTTTATATCAATATTTATATTAAGGAATAGCGTATTTTAGGCATAAAAAAACGCCGCAATAGCGACGCTTTTTAAAGTATGTTTAAAGCAAATTACATTGCTTTAAAACGTGCTTCCAGTTGTTCTTGTGCATCAGCAAAAGAGCGAATACCTTCAGCTAGTTTTTCAGTAGCCATAGCATCTTGGTTATGTAACCAACGGAACTGTGCTTCTGTTAAAGGCTCTGGTTTTGGCTCTTGTGGAACATCGCTTTCTAGCAAGTATTCTTGTGCGCCTTCTAAGTTACCTAAATCTTCTAAAAGATTAGGGCTAATAGTTAGCTTGTCACAACCTGTAAGTGCAATAATTTCGCCTGTATTACGGAAACTTGCACCCATCACAACTGTTTTGTAGTCATGACGTTTGTAAAATTCAAAAATGCTGCGTACAGACTGAACACCTGGATCTTGTAGCGGATCGGTTGGTTTTTCCATGCCGTTAGCAACGTGCCAATCTAAAATACGGCCAACAAATGGCGAAATTAAAAATACATTTGCATCGGCACACGCGCGGGCTTGGGCATCGCTAAATAATAAAGTAAGGTTACATTTAGTGCCTTCTTTTTCTAGCTGCTCAGCGGCTTTAATACCTTCCCATGTAGACGCAACTTTAATTAAAATTTTGTCTTTGCTTACGCCTTCTTTTTCGTAAAGGCTAAGTAGAGTATGTGCTTTATCAATCGTAGCTTGCGTATTAAACGAAAGGCGTGCATCTACTTCAGTAGAAATATAACCAGGTACAATCTCGCTAATTTCTTTACCTAGTAATACGGCAAAGTAATCACATGCTAGTTCAAGTTGTTTAGCTGGCTCTTGCTCGGTTTCTTTTGCATAGCTCCAAGCTTTATTTAGATAAGGCTTATAAGCTTCAATCTCGCTCGCTTTTAATAAAAGCGACGGGTTTGTTGTTGCATCTTCTGGTTGATGCTTTTTGATCGCTTCAATATCGCCAGTGTCGGCCACGATAGATGAATGTTGTTTTAGCCTTTGTAGAGCTGAAGTCATTTGCTTTCCTCATTCCAAGCAAGTTAAAAGAATAATCTAATCACTCTTAATATATACAATCCATACTGCAACAGTGTGACAATGCTTGATAGGTCTTATGTCCTGATCAATAAAAAAACGGCAATGCATGGGTTATTAAGAGAGGATTTATTTAAACAAAACGTGCTTTTCGTTTCATTTAATGTTGAAATTGACACTAAATAAATTACAAGTCAATAGCTAACTATGATCACTGTTATTTCACCTGCAAAAAATCTTGATTACGAAACGCCACCCGCAACAGACAAGTTCACTCAGCCTGAATTACTAGAGCACAGCGAAGAGCTCATGAAAGTATGCCGTGAACTAACACCAGCGCAAATTGGCAGTTTAATGAAAATTAGCGACAAGCTATCTGGGCTTAACGCAGCACGCTTTAGCGAGTGGGCGCAGCCGTTTACACAAAGTAATGCTAAACAAGCAGTGCTTGCCTTTAATGGCGATGTATACGGCGGTTTAGATGCAAGCACGCTTAAAGCTAGCGAGCTTGATTATGCACAAAACCACTTACGTATCCTTTCTGGCTTATATGGCTTATTAAAACCACTTGATTTAATGCAAGCTTACCGCCTAGAAATGGGCACCAAGCTTGAAAACTCGCGTGGCAAAAACTTATACGAGTTTTGGGGCAGCGTAATAGCGAATAAATTAAACGAAGTATTAAAAGCACAAGACGCGCAATACTTAGTTAACCTTGCTTCAAACGAATACTTTAAAGCGGTAGATAAGAAAGCATTAAATGCACAAATTATTACCCCACACTTTAAAGACTGTAAAAACGGTCAATACAAAGTAATTAGCTTTTACGCTAAAAAAGCACGCGGCATGATGGCGCGCTACATTATCGAAAATAAAGTAACGCAGTTAAGCCAACTTAAAGAGTTTACGGTAGCAGGTTATTACTTTAGCCCAGAGGCAACAGTTAAAGAGCTTGAGCCGGTATTTATGCGCGACGAACAAAATTAGGTTTATAAGCTTAAATAAAAAACTTAAAAGCCATGCATTGCATGGCTTTTTTGATGTTGGCGTTATATTTGCAATCTCATCTAATATTAATGAGAACACTAATTAAATAGGTGCAAATAAAATGATCAGCATTCCGTCAATTGACGAAGCCGAAAAACTAATAGAAGAAAAGCTCGGAGGGTGGTTTGATGTTGTAATAAGTCATATCCCTAATTTTATAGTTGCGATACTGATCGCAATTGTGTTTTCAATATTGGCACGCTTTGCTGGCAAGCTGATGAAAAACGTATTACGCCGCTCACTCGACTCAAAACAAATTGCCGACTTAATGGCGTCAATTTTTAAAGTTATTGTGTTGTGTATAGGCTTATTTATAGCGCTCGATTTTGTTGGCTTAAAAGGCACTGTTACCTCACTGCTTGCTGGTGCGGGTATTGTTGGTTTAGCAATTGGTTTTGCTTTTCAGGATATGACCGAAAACTTAATAGCCGGTATTGCTATGGGTGTACGCAAACCATTCAAAACAGGCGACGTAATAGAAACCGATGACGTGTTTGGTTCAATACATTCTATAAACCTACGTAACACGCTAATAGAGAGCTTTTATGGGCAGTTAATACTGGTACCAAACAAAGTATTATTTAGAAATGTACTAAAAAATTACACCACGCTAGGTGTTAGGCGCATAGAAGTACCTGTAGGTATTTCGTACGGCGACGACATAGAAAAAGCAAAGGACGTCATCGTCGAAAAAATAAATGAATTTGACTTCGTAATACGTAAAGACGAAACCGCTGTATACGCCGAAGGTTTTGGCGACAGCAGCATTAACTTACTGGTGTGGTTTTGGATTAAATACCCAGGTGAGCCTGACTTTATGACGGTACGCCACAAAGGTGTTGTTGCCGTTAAGCAGGCACTCGATGAGGCTGACATTAGTATTCCATTCCCAATTCGTACTTTAGATTTTGGTATTAAAGGCGGCGAAAAACTCGATGCCATGATAAGCGACAAAATAAGCCAGCAGTCATCAAATAAAGACAGTAGCGACGGTACTGACTCTAACCAAAGTGAGTAATTTAGTTAAAGCTCATTAGGCAAAAGCATTGGGAAATAGTTACTTACCAACAGCGCATTTTTACAGAGTAAAAAATGCGCTTTTTAATTAGTTCAAGTCACTTTTCTTTATTCATTAATTATTTTCTCCAGCAGATTTTGTAACGTATTTTTTATAAGGTAAGTTTCCCTTTTATCTATTTATTATGCAATTATTGGTTATACAAGGTGTATTTTTTTTAGATATTAGGGTTACAAACAAATGAAGTTAAGGATTAAATGGTTTACAAAAATAATTTTATTTTCAAGCCTAGTTATTAGCTTTATTTCAGTAGGTAACGAATATAATGCTAAATATGATGTGAGTTATAAATTAAATATAGATAACAATACCGCTGAAATACTTTTTCTCGATAAAAACAAAAACCTTACCTCTACATTAATCTTACCAAATAAAGCGGCATATATTGAAAAAGAGAAGTTACGAGAGTTTTGTAGCTCAGATGATGTTTTATGCCCTAGAAAAAGTTATGAAAGTAACGTTATCACTTGGTCACCTGATAATGAATATTTAGCTGTGTTTGTGGGTAATACAAAAGGGTTTTGGTTTATCCCCAGTAAAGAGATAACAAAAGCCGCATTCAATAAAAATAATGTAGTTAAAGTCGGCGTACATACTCAAAACGATAAAATAAATATTGCTCTATTTCATGGCGCGGCAGGATGGGTTGATAATCATCATTACGTTTTTTCAGCGGGTTTAAGTGGTGACAATTTTGTTTATAAGTTTAACCCAAAAACAAAGGAACTTAAGGGTTTTCCTTTTGAGCTAAATGAAGATTCTACGGTAAGCAGTTTTAAAGAAGTTTTTGTTGAAAGTTTTAATTCACAAAAAAGTAGTTTTAAATTAAGTGATGTTATTCAACAACTAGATAAATTGAAATAACTACAAAAAATAAACATAAAAAAGCGCAGCTTGTGTTGGAGTAACAAGCCGCGCTTATGAATTAGTTATACAAATAAGTTTATGTGGTGCGTATTAAATAACGCTAATTTTGTTACGAATGATTTTAACCCCATCCATATTTTCTAAAAACTTTTGAGCCAGTGCGCGCTGAAAACCAGTTTGTGCTTCACCGTATAAATCTACTTCACCATTTTTTACCTGCACGCGAATATCACTTAACGCTAGGTTAGGATTAGTTCGTAGGGTGTTGGTGATAGCTTGTTGTAAGTTAGGTTGAGTGGCTACACTGCTTACTACGGCCATGTTGGTTGCTGCACTTACTTTTGTAGCGCAAGCTAATAAAAATAAACAACAAAATGATACTAAAGCGATAGTTAACTTGAAGCGGTTCATAACTTAATCCTTACATTACGGTGAATAGTGCAGCCACAATATGGAAATTCCATCGGCTAGGTTATCTTTGTAGTTACAATTTCGGTGCCAATATTAACGCTATGAAATATAAGGGAATTTTATTAAGTGGGAATTCAGGTGGGCAAAAATTACATTTAAATGAGTATGAGTTACATGCTTGGGTTACATATGTAACAGGTACAAACAGCAGAGCCTGCAAGGCTTGCATTAAAAAGCCGACAAAAGTCGGCTTAGTATAAAAATGTTTTAGGTTACTTTTTCTTTTTAACCTTAGCCTTTTTCTTGGCTTTCATTTTTACTGGATCTTTACGTTTTTTAGCCGGTGGCTTAGCTTCTTTATGCTGTGGCTCGACACCTCTAATTACACGGCGTTTTAATTTTTGTTCAACGTAGCGCTCTACTTTATATAAAATACCAATATCGTGTGCTTCAACTAGCGATATTGCTATCCCTTTTTTACCAGCACGGCCAGTACGACCAATACGGTGTACATATACGTCGGCAGTACGCGGCATATCAAAGTTAATAACGTGGCTGATGTCAGATACATCAATACCACGTGCAGCTACGTCGGTAGCAACTAATATGCTTGTTTTGCCACTGTGGAAGTTTTCCATGGCTTTCATACGTTTGTCTTGTGGCATTTCGCCGCGTAACCACGCCGCTTTTACATCATTAGTTGTAAGTTCGCCAATCAATGTTTCTAAGCGTTCGCGAGTTTTAACAAACACAATCGCTTTAGTTACGTCAGGGTTTTTTAGCGTATTAACTAATAATTCAAGTTTGTGATGATAATCGTCGGCTAAATGTACCCATTGGTGAATTTTAGCTTTTTCTTTACGTGACGATTCGGCTTCTAATAGAGCTGGGTCGCTTAATGTTTTTTCAGCAAACCTTTCTACGCTGTCACCTTCAAGTGTTGCTGAGAATAAAAAACATTGGCGACGATTTTTAGCTTCGTCACAAATACGGCTCATTTCTTTTTTGAAACCCATATCTAACATGCGATCTGCTTCATCAATAATAAGCATTTCTACGTGTTCAGCATGAAAGTTTTCGGTTTCTAGGTATTCCATTAATCGACCTGGTGTGGCGATTAAAATATCATTATTTTTTTCAAAAATTTCTTTATGCGTGCCGTAGTTAATACCGCCTGTTACTACACCAATTTTTAGGTGTGTGCGTTTAGCTAGCAGTTCACATTGTTCATGAATTTGATAAGCCAGCTCACGAGTCGGGGTCATAACGAGTACGCGCGCAAAACCAGGGTCACGACGTGGGAAATCCAGTAAGTACTGAATAGCCGGAATTAAAAATGCCGCTGTTTTACCTGTACCAGTAGGCGCAGATGCTAAAATATCGCGCCCCTGTAGTGCTTCAGGAATAGCTTGTTGTTGAATGCTGGTTGGCGTCTCGTAGCCCATTTTATTAATGGCATCGAGTAGCTTGTTATCAAGATCAAATTCAGAAAATTGCATAGAGTGTCTAAAATAAGGGACAATTACCCTGATTATACGCGCTATGCTGCGCTTGGTGAATGAAAAGGTGAAAAAATGTCTGGTTTTGTATTTAAACAATTTAAAGTTGAACACGACCACTGTGCAATGAAAGTTTCTACCGATGGCATTTTGCTTGGCGCATGGGCTAATTTAAGCGGTGCAAAGTCATTACTTGATATAGGCACCGGCACCGGCTTACTAGCACTAATGTGTAAGCAGCGCAGTAATGAGCTTGATATAACTGCGGTAGAAATTGACGAAAGCGCCTATACCCAAGCATTACAAAATGTAGCTAATAGCCCGTGGCCAACTATAAGTATTACGCACCAAACTATTCAAAGCTTTAGTAGTGAAGTTAAATTTGACGTGGTTATTTCTAATCCACCGTATTTTAATCACAGTTTAAAAGGCGATAATGTTGCGCGTAATACCGCACGCCATACCGACGGCCTAAGTTTTGAAGAGTTAATTAATGCGTTTAAACGTTTAAGCCATAGAAGCTCTCGCTTTAGCTTAATACTCCCGAGAGTTGAAGGCGTGCTATTTATTGAGCTTGCTACTCAAAATGGGCTTTATTTAAATACTCATTGCCAAGTGAAAGCCACGCCAAATAAAGATATTAGCCGCAGTTTAATGACATTTAGCTACGTAAAAAGCGATATAGAATCATCAACACTGTGTATTAGAAACTTAGATAATACCTACACGGCTGATTATATAGCCCTGTGCAAAGCATTTTATTTGAAAATGTGAAGCAATTGTAAAATAGGAACGAATAACGCAAACTAACTAAAACTTATCGCTGAGAACAGATATGGATAGTCAGATACCTAAACCCTTTATAATTACACTTGCTGTATTACAGGCTATTGCTCTTACTCTTTTATATAGCAGTATAGAAAACAATGTGTGGCCAGCAACAAGCCCTACATGGCTAGTCTCACTTATTACATTTTCTATGAGCTTTCCTTTATTAATGCTAATGACTGTTAATAAAAATAATATAAAAACGTCGTTACTTTTAATCCTTCCTTTTTCCTTGTTGTTATCTTTACTGGGTGCGTATGCAGGCTTTCAGCAAGAGCCTCAAGAGTACGTAAGTAATAACACTTTAATGTCAGCTTTTATTTTTACTAGTTTAATAGCTGGCTTTAAAGGCCTTATGTACATTCAACAATTTGGTAGTTCGGAAAATGTTAGCTACAGTCGTTTGTTTAAGCTTTCTTGGCGCAATTTTATAATTTTTGGGGAATGCTGGCTGTTCGTGCTTATTTTTTGGGGAATTCTAAATTTAGGTGCGGCTTTATTTGATATTTTAGATATAGAATTTTTCTCTGAGCTACTAAGAAATGAATGGTTTTGGATCCCAATCTTAACGCTCGCATTTGCCTTTGCGAGTATCATATTTAGAAAGCTTTTGAACATTGAAGATAATATCGCTTTTTTACTACAAACTTTAATTAAGTTTTTACTTCCTGTTTTATCAGTTATTTCTCTCGGTTTTTTAGCAACACTTCCTTTTACCGGGCTCAATAAATTATGGGAAACCGGAAGTGGTAGTTTGTTAGTAATGTGGCTGCAGGTGCTCACCTTATTTTTTGTTAATACAGTTTATAAAGATGACTCATCAGTTCGCCCTTATTACTTGCTCTTGCATCGACTCGTTTTTATAAGCGTTGCGTTACTTCCCGTTTATAGTGTTATTTCTGCCTATGGAATTTACTTACGGGTAGATCAGCATGGGCTAACGGTAGATCGTTGTTGGGGTATTTTAATTTGGTTTTTATTGGCGTGTTTTTCGTTTAGTTATCTTGTTGGAATAATTACAAAGAGAGATAATTGGCTAGAGCCGCTTAGCAAAATAAATATTGTGATGGGCTGGGTTGTACTTGTAAGTATGCTTGTTGTTAACTCTCCTTTATTAAACTTTCAAAGCTTATCTACAAACAGCCAAATAGCGCGTTTAGATGCAGGTAAAGTAACAGTAGAAAAGTTTGATTATTACTATTTTGAGTACAGCTTAGGTCGTCAAGGTTATTTAGCTATGCAGTTATTAAAACAGAAAATTGAAACGAGTCACCCAGAGCAATACGCTATTATCGATAGGATGTATGTAAATAATGAGTTTGCTTTAACGCTTGAACACACAATCGATGATTTTATTGAGCGCAGTGTATTTTGGCCATCACAAGCGCTAATACCCCAAGGCTTAATAGAGGCAGTATTTTCTGAACAACATTTTTACGATCGTAACTCTTTAAAAGAACATACTTACTATTTCATTGGCATGGATTTAAACAAAGATGATGAGCTAGATTTTATAGTGATTGACGAAAGTAATGAAAATATAGCCGCATATTTCTGGTTATTCGACATGGGTAAGTGGCGCTCAAAGTATATGAATGTCGAAAATCCTGAAGAGATTAGATACCTTAAAAGCATGATTGATAATAATGAATTATCTTTAGTTGAGCCTGAATATTCAAATCTAAAAATAGGGGATGTTGTTTTTAAAGTGAGGTAATACGTTACTTTGTTTTTTATGCTACAGCCCCTTAAACCTAAACTAATGATTATTAGTTTAGGTTTTTTGCTTTTAGGTAAGATGCTTTAATAGTGTGTTTATAAATCACCTGATATGATTTAGCCATTAGCCACTTAATTTAAAAGGCAACATAATGAAAAAGTTAAATAAATTAGTATTACTTAGCACGTTAACAGCCACCATTTTTGCAAGCCAAGGTGTGTTTGCTGCTATTACGCCAGTAGGCCTTTGGAAAACCATTGATGAAGATACAAACCAAGCTAAGTCGTATGTACGTATTACTCAAACCAACGGTGTATTAAGCGGTACCGTTGACAAAATCATTGATCCTGCAAAACAAAACGATATATGCAGTAAATGCGATGATGAGTTAAAAGACCAACCTATTCTTGGCATGACTATTATTAAAGATGTAAAAGCACAGGATGATGGCATCTGGGGAGACGGTGAAATACTCGACCCAACAAATGGCAAAACTTATACCTTACAACTAACCCCGCAAGAGGAAGGTAAAAAGCTTGAAGTACGCGGCTACATTGGCTTTTTTTACCGCAACCAATATTGGGTAAGAGTAGAGTAAGTTTTACTGCTTATTTAATTACTGGGCGTTAAATAATTAACCGTTAACTGAAATCATTTTTGCGCTTTGCCTTTCTTACTCATTAAGCCAGCCATATTTAATTGGCATTAAATTTTGAGTAAATAATAAAGGAAAGAAGATGATTAAGTACGTAGTTGCTTTAATGATGCTAAGCACACTGTTAATAAGCGGTGTAGCAAATGCAAAGGATGATGCTGTAAATACGGGGTGGTTTAATAACACAGCTATTAAAGGGTACGATAGCGTTGCTTACTTTACCCAAAATAAAGCAGTTAAAGGCAGCAGTAAATACACATTTAATTATTTAGGTGCCGACTGGCATTTTTCGAGTGAAGAAAACAAAACCACATTTGCAGAAGACCCTAAGCGTTATGCACCGCAATACGGTGGATGGTGCGCTTATGCGATGGCCGATGAGGGCAATGCTGTAGGTATAGACCCAGAAGCATTTTATATTCACGAAGGTAAGCTTTACTTAAATTACAGCCAAAGCGTACAGCAAAAATGGCTAAGTAATTTACTGCCGTACATTGTTATGGCCGATGGGTACTACCCACAAACAACCAATGTTATGACGTTTCAATAAATTACTCATATTGCTAGGGCGTGTTGATCTTTGTGGATTGAAATTTGTTCAATCTAGGGGCGATTAAATCGCGGCGCGAGGTTTGTAACCTAGTGGGCTAAGTAAAAACCGAGCAACAAAGAGTTGATCGCCCCTAAAAAGAACCCAGAGGGCAGTGCATGTTTGGCATTTATGCTGCGTTATCGCCTATTTATGGGGAATAACCACACTACATAGGCTCTGCCTTGCCTAAAAACCAAACATACTGCTGCAAATTCACCCACCAAAGATCAACACGCCCTAATTAAAAAGCCCGCAGCTAAACTAGTTGCGGGCTTTTTGCTTTTTATTTGTCAGTATTGATAAGTAAATTAAAGCGTTTCGCCGTATTCAGTCATTACCTGTTCAACCCACGTTGCAATACGGTCGTCGCTTAGCTCGTATTGACTGTCTTCGTCGAGTGCGAGTCCTACAAACTGTTTGCCATCAGGCGTTAATGCTTTTGAAGCTTCAAACTCGTAACTACTGTCGTTTGGCCAAAAACCAAGTTGAGTAAATGTTTGCGTATTTATTTCGTCGTGTAGCATGCCTAGCGCATCTTGAAACCACTGCCCGTAACCTTGTTGATCGCCCATGCCAAATAAAGCAATGGTTTTACCATTTAGGTTTACGTCGGCTATGTCGTCCCACTTTGACTCCCAGTCTTCTTGTATTTCACCAAAATCCCATGTTGAAATACCAAAGATGATAAAGTCATACTGCTCTGCATTTTTTAGTGGCTCGTCTTTAATATTGTGCAGGGTAACTATATCGGCACCAATAATGTCGCGAATCTTTTCTGCTGCCATTTCGGTGTAGCACGTAGTAGAACCAAAAAATAAACCAATTTGCATCGTATTTATCACTGTGTAATTGCCTGATATGATAGGCTCAAGTTTACCGTAAGGTATTTTTAATTGATACCTTAGCAAAGCATGAGAGCATAATGTGACAACGCTATCTGACGATTCTTTTGAAAATAACAGCAGTATGAGCAGTAATAGCGACTACCTAGAAACCTTTTTAGATAGCCTGTACTTAGAGCAAGGCGTAAGCGAAAACACATTAAGTGCTTATCGCAGTGATTTAGATAAGTTTTGCCTATTTTTAAAAGGGCAAAATTTAATGACGGTAACAGGGCTTGATGTAGAGAGTTACTTAGCGCACCGAGTCGATTTAGGATTAAAACCACGCAGTACGGCACGTAGCATTAGTGCGCTTAAGCGTTTTTATCAGTACTTTGTGCGCGAAAAACTAATTAGCGACACCCCCATGCTAAATATTTCTCAGCCAAAAGCAGGGCAGTCGTTACCTAAAACACTCTCAGAGGCCGAAGTTGAGGCATTATTAAATGCGCCTAATACCGAAGAAGCGATGGGACTGCGCGATAAAGCCATGCTAGAGCTACTTTATGCAACGGGTTTGCGTGTAAGTGAGCTTGTTGGCCTGCGCATGGAGCAAATTAATTTGCGCCAAGCAGTGGTGTTTGTAAAAGGTAAAGGTAATAAAGAGCGCTTAGTTCCACTGGGTGAAGAAGCCATGTATTGGCTTGAGCAATTTTTAAAGGGTGGGCGTGCGCAAATGATAAAACACGCCACCGATTTTGTGTTCCCGTCTAAACGCGGAGTAGGCATGACGCGACAAACCTTTTGGCATAGAATTAAACACTATGCTATTTTGGCAGCAGTTGAGTCTCCCTTATCGCCCCATACTATGCGTCATGCTTTTGCTACGCACTTATTAAATCATGGGGCAGATTTACGTGTGGTACAAATGATGTTGGGCCATAGCGATTTATCAACGACGCAAATTTATACCCATGTTGCCAATGAACGGTTAAAGTCGGTACATGCGCAGCATCATCCACGTGCGTAAGTTTGAAATTAAATATCATTAAGCCGGTCAATATATTAAGTATTTTTAGGATAGAGAGAAGTTATGAAAAAATTAATGTTAGCAGGTGCCATGTTGTGCACAAGTATTAGTGCATTTGCAAATGGCGTTGCTGTAACACCAGATGCTAATGATCCTATTATTACTAAATTTGCCGAGCTTGGTGTAACTGTAAAGCAAATTAATCCAAGCCCCGTAGCGGGTTTAAAAGAATTGATCACTAATAAGGGCGTGCTTTACGCAAGTCCAGATGGTCAATATTTAATGCAAGGTACGTTAATTGATTTAAATAATCGTAATAACCTAACAGAGCAAGCATTAAATGGCGTGCGTGTTGAAGGTCTTAAAGAATACGAAGAATCGATGATTGTGTACAAAGCACCAAACGAAAAACACAGCATTACTGTATTTACCGATATTAGCTGTGGTTACTGTCGTAAATTACACCGTGAGTTAGACGATTTACTTGATGCGGGTATTACCGTTAAGTACTTAGCGTTTCCACGTGGTGGACTGCAAGGTTCTGGTTACGCAGATTTAATGAATGTATGGTGTGCACGCGATCAGCAAGAAGCACTTACAGAAGCTAAATCGGGCACAAGTACTAAAGTAGTTGCAGGTTGTAGCGCGCCAGTTGCAGAGCATTACCAACTTGGTCAAAGCTTTGGTATTAGCGGCACGCCCGCTATTATTTTAGAAGATGGCACGATGATCCCTGGTTATCAGCCAGCAGCGGCATTAAAAGCAGCATTAGAAGCTAACAAAGCGTCGTAATTAAACGCGTAGCATTATTAAAAAGGCCTTAATGGCCTTTTTTTGTCTTTTTAATACGACTCAATAAGTTAAAACTCTGCATGAAAAAACTAATCATTGCGCGTGAAAACGTTGACGACTCGCATCTCCCGAGTAATTTACACCCTGTAATTAAACAAATTTATGCTAACCGCAATGTATTCAATGCCGAAGAGCTAAATAACAGCGTAGCGACGCTTCACGACTTTAAATTGTTTAAAGACATCGACAAAGCCAGTGACTTATTAATTGAAGCATTAAAAGCACAAAGCCATATTTTAATAGTTGGCGACTTTGATGCCGATGGCGCAACAAGCACTGCAACTTTAATGCAAGGCCTTGAGATGTTTGGCTTTAAGCATTTAGATTACTTAATTCCTGACAGGTTTAGCTTAGGTTATGGCTTAAGCCCCGCACTTGCAGAGCAAATAGTACAAATAAAACCTGATTTAGTGATCACCGTAGATAACGGCATATCGTGTATTGCCGGTATTGATATTTTAAAAGCGGTTGGCATAAAAGTGCTGGTAACAGATCACCACTTACAAGGTGAGCAACTGCCAAATGCAGATGCAATAGTAAATCCAAATAGGCATGAATGTGATTTTCCGTCTAAATCGATTGCAGGCGTTGGCGTTGCTTTTTACTTACTAATAGCACTGAGAAGCGTAATGCGAGACTTAGGTTATTTTGAGCAACAGTCGCCACCTAACCTTGCAAATTTACTCGATATTGTAGCGCTTGGTACGGTTGCCGATGTAGTGGCACTTGATGCAAATAACCGTACGTTGGTGCATCAAGGTTTAGCACGTATTCGCAGTGGTAAAACACGCCCAGGTATTACCGCCCTTATTGAAGTGGCTAACCGCAATGCCGCACGTTTGAGTGCTAGCGACTTTGGTTTTTCGCTTGCCCCGCGTTTAAACGCAGCAGGGCGATTAGACGATATGAGTTTGGGTATAGCGTGCTTACTCAGTACCGATATAAATCAAGCTCGCAGCATAGCGGGCGAACTCGATAGCTTAAACTTTGCAAGGCGCGAAATAGAGCAGGGCATGCAAGCAGAAGCGCAAGCTGTACTCGATAGACTCGCATTTAGCGACGATAACATTCCTGATGCAATTTGTTTATTTCAAGATGATTGGCACCAAGGCGTTATTGGTATTTTGGCCGGCCGCTTAAAAGAAAAATACCACCGCCCAACCGTTATATTTGCTGGTGGAGAAAATGGTGAAATTAAAGGCTCGTGCCGCTCTATTGAAGGGCTGCACATGCGCGACTTACTTGAAGGGCTTAATACTGCCGATCCGCACTTAATTAATAAATTTGGTGGCCATGCAATGGCTGCTGGTTTAAGTATTAACGAGCAGCACTTTAACGACTTTAAAATAGCGTTTGATGCCGCAGTGAGCGCTCAACTTAGCGAAGAAAGTAAACGCTGTATTGTGTTTACCGATGGCGAGCTGCCAAACGACTGCTTTACCATGGAATTTGCCCAGCTATTAAAGCAATCTGGCCCATGGGGACAGCAATTTCCTGAGCCGGTGTTTGAGCATACCTTTGAAATAATACAGCAGCGCATAGTTGGCGAAAAACATTTAAAGCTGGTGTTAAAACATCAATCAGGTCGATTAGTTGACGCCATCGCATTTGGTATTGATGTAAAAGAATGGCCCGACACCGAGGCTAAATTTGTAAAAGTAGCGTACCAGCTCGATATAAATGAGTTTAGAGGTAAATTTACGCTGCAATTAATAGTTAGAGAGCTTGAAAAAGTGCACTAAAAAATATGTAATATCATGCATAAAATGCTAATAAAGCGCGCGGTTTTTTGTTAAAATCGGGCGTTTTTATCATTTGACGATAATTTATTGCGAAAATCCCATTTTAAGGGGCGCAATTACCTAGCCATTTTGGAGTGATGTACATGTTTGAAGTGAATCCTGTGATTAATCAAATCAAGGAAATTCGCGAACGTACTGAATTGCTTCGGGGGTACCTTTGACTACGCTCTTAAACAAGAACGCTTAGAAGAAGTTAACGCCGAGCTTGAAGATTCAGCCGTATGGAATGAGCCTGAACGCGCACAAGCGCTTGGCCGTGAAAAATCAGCATTGGAAGCGGTTGTTGAAACAATCGACAACCTTGTAGCCGGTACAGACGACGTTGAAGGCTTACTTGAGCTAGCAGTAGAAGCTGAAGACGAAGATACCTTTGTTGAAGCACAAACTGAACTTGCTGATTTAAACGAGCAGTTAGAAGGTTTAGAGTTTCGTCGTATGTTTAGCGGTCCTCACGACTCAAATGATGCTTACCTTGATTTACAATCTGGCTCTGGCGGTACTGAAGCTCAAGACTGGTGTAATATTTTACTACGTATGTATTTACGTTGGGGCGAAGCTAAAGGCTTTAAAGTTGAGCTAGTTGAAGCGACCGACGGTGATGTTGCTGGTATTAAAGGCGCAACAGTTCGCTTTGTTGGCGAATATGCTTACGGTTGGTTACGTACCGAAACGGGCGTGCATCGCTTAGTGCGTAAAAGCCCATTTGATTCAAGTGGTCGTCGTCATACCTCATTTGCTTCTGCGTTTGTATACCCAGAAGTTGACGATAATATTGAAATTGATATGAATCCGTCAGACCTACGTATAGACGTTTACCGTGCATCAGGCGCGGGTGGTCAGCACGTTAACACTACCGAATCGGCGGTTCGTATTACGCACGTACCAACAAATACCGTAGTACAGTGTCAAAACGAGCGTTCGCAGCATAAAAATAAAGCCCAAGCGATGAAGCAGTTAAAAGCTAAATTATTTGAGCTTGAGCTACAACAGCAAAATGCTGAAAAACAAACGCAAGAAGACGCGAAATCTGATATTGGTTGGGGTAGTCAAATTCGTTCATACGTACTTGATGACGCACGCATTAAAGATTTACGCACAGGCGTTGAAAACCGTAATACCCAATCGGTACTTGACGGTAACTTAGATAAATTTATTGAAGCCAGCCTTAAATCTGGCCTATAACCACCAAGCTAATAAAGAGCTAAAAAATGACTGATAAAATCCAAGACGAAAACAAGTTAATCGCTGAGCGTCGCGGCAAGTTAGACGCTATACGCGAAAATTGCCCAGCCAACGGTCATCCAAACCAATTCCGTCGTGAGCATTACACGGCTGATTTGCAAGCCCAGTTTGGTGATAAGAGCAAAGAAGAATTAGTAGAGATGCAAGAAGTTGTGTCTATCGCTGGCCGTATTTTAGCAAAGCGTGGACCGTTTTTTGTAATTCAAGACATGAAAGGTCGCGTACAAGCGTATGCATCTAAAGATGTTCAAAAAGATCTTAAAGAAAAATATGGTCAACTAGACACTGGCGATATTATTGGTGTTAAAGGTGCGCTAAATAAATCGGGTAAAGGCGATTTATACGTAGAAATGACTGAGTATCAATTATTAACTAAGTCACTTCGTCCGTTGCCTGAAAAATTCCATGGCTTATCAGATCAAGAAACAAAGTACCGCCAACGTTACGTTGATTTAATTACCAACGAAGCAACGCGCGAAACATTCCGTATTCGCTCGCAAGTAGTTGAAGGCATTCGTCGCTTTTTAGCAGACCGTGACTTTATGGAAGTAGAAACACCTATGCTACAGGTTATACCTGGCGGTGCATCTGCGCGTCCGTTTGTAACTCACCATAACGCGCTTGATATCGACATGTACTTACGTATAGCGCCTGAGCTTTACTTAAAGCGCTTAGTGGTAGGTGGTTTTGATCGTGTATTCGAAATTAACCGTAACTTCCGTAACGAAGGGTTATCTACGCGTCACAATCCAGAATTCACAATGATTGAGTTTTACCAAGCATACGCTGATTACATCGACCTGATGAACATCACCGAAGACATGCTACGTACAGTTGCAGAAAACGTACTTGGTAGTGCAGTTGTAGTTAATACAACTAAAGACGAAAACGGCGAAGTGATTGACTCAGTAGAGTACGACTTTGGCCAACCGTTTACACGTTTAAGCATGGCGGACGCTATCTTAAAATATAACCCTGAGTTTGATGCTGCGGTATTTAATGACCCAGAAAACCACTTTGACGAATTAAAAGCGTACGCTAAACAAGTGCACGTTAAAATTCCTGAAAACTGCGTTTGGGGGCCTGGTAAGTTCTTGTGTGAAATATTTGAAGAAACAGCAGAGCACATGCTTATTCAACCTACGTTTATTACTGGCTACCCGTGGGAAGTATCGCCACTTGCACGCCGTAACGACGACAATGCATTTGTTACAGACCGTTTTGAATTTTTTGTTGGCGGTCGTGAGCTTGCAAATGGTTTCTCTGAGCTTAACGATGCACAAGATCAAGCTGAGCGCTTTACTCGCCAAGTTGAAGAGAAAGACGCAGGCGATGATGAAGCAATGCATTACGATGAAGACTACATACGCGCACTTGAGTACGGCTTACCGCCAACTGCAGGTGAAGGTATTGGTATTGACCGTTTAGTAATGTTGTTTACTGATTCATCAACAATTAAAGACGTTATTCTGTTCCCGCATATGCGTCCACAAGCTGACTAAGCTTTTGGTAGAACAAAGTAAGTTAATAAACGCCGCTTAATAGCGGCGTTTTTTTGTTTTTTAAATCGGCTTTTGTTATTTTAGTTAATAAGTACTACACTAAAAATTAAATGTAGTTATTAGTGCTGGTTAATGTGCAATTCAGCTTCGCTAATTTATTGTTATTGGCAGTTTTAATATTAAAACTAACAGTGCTATAACTTTTTAGTATGATTGTTTTTTAAACATATGTTGTATTAATGTAAAGGTTTTAGCTAAAATACGCACGAAATTTAAACTGCTTAGTATTTAGCAGTTAATATAGATTCTTAAAGGACTTAGAATAATAGTATGAAAGATAAACGAGTAGATGATTTATCAGAAGAATGCACAACAGAGCAAGAACGAGATGCTTACTACCGTGCTTGTATTGCCGAATTTCAACAATTAGGTTACCAAGAACAGTATTTGGCTCAGTTAACGGATGACTTAGTTCCTGTGCTAGGTGTTAATCCTTCAAATAAAAATACGTAACCCGCTTAAATTTCAAACTAATTACACTTTTAAACCAAGCATATGTGCAATCTGTAACCATATAGTCGTTTTTGGTAGAAAAGTGTTTGACATATTTTCTGAAATCTTTATTATACGCCCCACAAGACGGAGAGGTGTCCGAGTGGCCGAAGGAGCTCCCCTGCTAAGGGAGTATAGAGTTTGTAGCTCTATCGAGGGTTCGAATCCCTCCCTCTCCACCATTTCTTTTAATGGCGTGTTTTGTAAAGTTTTAAAGTATGGGTGCATAGCTCAGCTGGATAGAGTACTCGGCTACGAACCGAGCGGTCGGAGGTTCGAATCCTCCTGCGCCCACC